>JAMPKV010000004.1:0-300000 GCA_039962225.1 Microcoleus sp. AS-A8 | reverse complement strand
GATCAATTGGCTCAGACGAACTGGATCGCCACCGTGATCCAAATCCAAATTTTTATCATGCTCGCCTTAGGACTCAATATTACGGTGGGCTATGCGGGGTTACTGGATTTGGGCTACGCAGCTTTCTTTGCGATCGGGGCTTATACTACTGGCTTATTATCATCTCCCCAGCTCAATATTGCCTGGAACTTCTGGTTTGTACTGCCCATTGCTGCATTGGTCGCCGCAATTTCTGGCGTAATTTTGGGGTCACCAACCTTGCGCCTGCGGGGCGATTACTTAGCGATTGTGACCCTTGGTTTTGGGGAAATTGTTCCTGTTATTTTTCGCAATTTAACGGGGGTAAGAATTGAGGAACCCATCTCTAAAATCATGGGTAGTTTAGTGGGTCATCCCGAATGGGCGATTTGTTTAGTCGGATGCGAGCGCCCCCTTAACCTAACAGGAGGTGAAGCTGGGATCAACCCCATTGGTCGTCCCACGCTCCCGTTCATCGGCACCTTTGACGCTAGCGACTATCTGCCCTGGTACTACTTAATTCTTTTGCTGGTCGTATTTTCCTACTTTATGATCAGTCGTCTGAAAGATTCTCGCTTGGGACGAGCCTGGACGGCGATCCGTGAAGATGAACTCGCGGCTAGTGCGATGGGAATTAATCTGGTTCAAACGAAGCTATTAGCCTTTGCGATGGGGGCAACTTTTTCGGGATTTGCAGGTGCCTTTTACGCCGCTAATATCAGCGCCATTTTTCCCAGTGTGTTTGATTTTTCCGTTTCCGTAATTATTTTGTGTATGGTGATTTTGGGTGGCTTGGGTAATATGACTGGGGTCATCCTGGGGGGAATTATTATCATGTCTGCCGATCGACTATATCTCCCGCAATTGGCGCAGGTTTTAAAGAGTTTCCTTAATACTTCCGTATTACCGAATATTGGGAATCCGCCGTTGAGAGACTTTATTGCAACGAGTATTGACCCCATCCAGATGCGCCTGTTTCTGTTTGGCTTAACCTTAGTCATTATGATGATCGTCCGCCCAGAGGGACTGGTGCCAGATGCCTTGCATCGTGCCGAATTGCACTCGGAGGACGAGGCGATGAAGGAATCTTTAGCAGACGCAAGGAGCCAATAATGTCACTGCTGGAAGCCCGTCAACTGACCATGCGTTTCGGGGGATTGACCGCCGTTAAACAGGTTGATTTTACGATTGAAAGAGGTATTATTGCTAGTCTAATTGGCCCGAACGGGGCAGGTAAGACGACCTTTTTTAATATGCTCACGGGGATTTATGTCCCTACATCGGGTGAGTTACGTCTGGAGAATCAAGATATTACTGGGGCAAGACCTGATAAACTCACCAGTCTGGGAATTGCTCGGACATTCCAAAACATTCGCCTGTTCAACAATATGACAGTGTTGGAAAATGTTTTGGTTGGCAGGCATAGCCGTCTAAAGACTGGTTTAATCGGTTCCTTACTTCGTCCCCCAAAGGTGCGTTTGGAGGAGCGTAAAGCAAGGCAAAAAGCACTGGCTATGCTTGACTTTGTGGGTTTAGGTGCCTCAAAAGGGCCGGAGTTAGCCAAAAACCTCTCCTATGGTGATCAGCGTCGCTTGGAAATTGCCAGAGCGCTAGCCTCTGAACCCAAGATACTACTCTTAGATGAGCCAACGGCTGGGATGAACCCCAACGAAACGGCTGATTTAACTCGTTTTATCCATCGCATCCGGGATGAATTAAATTTGAGCATCTTGCTGATTGAACACGATATGAAGGTGGTGATGGGAATTAGCGACAGGGTGAGTGTGATGGAGTATGGTTCTAAAATTGCCGAAGGAACTCCCGCTGAAGTTCAATCTGATCCTCGTGTCATTGAGGCTTATCTAGGTAAAGAAGAAGAAGAACCAATGGCTAATAGTTAATGGCTATTGGTTAAAGGTAATGGAAAAATCTCATCCCTAATTAGCAAAAAACAATGCTCAATTAGCCATTAACAGTTAGCAAAAATGCTGAAAATTAAAGACCTTCACACTTACTACGGCAATATTCATGCCCTCAAAGGCATTTCTTTAGACGTTGAACAGGGCGAAGTTGTTAGCTTAATTGGGAGTAATGGTGCGGGGAAAACAACCACGCTTCGCACAATTCAAGGGCTATTGAAACCTCGTCAGGGTCAAATTTTATTTGAAGGGAGTCCTTTAGAGTCATTATCGGCACAAACGATTGTCCGTTTAGGCATTTCTCAAAGTCCTGAAGGTCGTCTCATTTTTCCCCGGATGACGGTGCAAGAAAACCTAGAAATGGGGGCTTTTTCTCGCCGGGATTCTGTGGGGATTAAATCTGATCTGGAAAAAGCATTACATCTTTTTCCGCGTCTGAGAGAGCGAATTAATCAAAAAGGGGGAACGTTGAGTGGGGGTGAACAACAAATGCTGGCGATCGCACGAGCCATGATGGCACGACCCCGCTTATTATTGTTAGATGAGCCAAGTATGGGTTTAGCCCCTATGCTGGTTAGCCAAATTTTTTCGATTATTCGAGATATTAACACGCAAGGAACTACAATTTTATTAGTTGAACAGAACGCCCGTATGGCTTTGACCGTCTCTCATCGAGGTTATGTCCTGCAAACGGGTCAGATTGTTCTAGCCGGTACAGCGACAGATTTGCAATCCAATGAAACGGTTCGCAAGGCATATTTAGGCGAAACTTAAAATTTGGCTCATCAGATTTTACCTTCTCGGCAATTACACCAAGACTTACACACCTCGAACAAGCATCTCTAAAAAACCCAGACTCATCCAATCACTTCTAAAATCAGCGGCTTGTCACCTAAAGTCGATAAGATAGCTAAGCCTTGATTGGAATCCAGTGATACTTTTTCTCCTGTGGTCAAAATGATATCTTGACCCGCGACAGTTAACCAAGCAATCCCGGATAAAATAAGAAGTTCTTGATAAGCTGAGGGAATCGGAAACACCTGCTCTTTTTCCAGGATAAATTGTTGGGGTGCTAGAGATTTTAGTTTGTTCTGGAGGCGATGAGGATGAGTAAATTTCCTAAATCGGTTTGCACGCAACGCGAAAGAACTTAAGAGGGTTGATAAGAAAAAAGTCTTCGCAACCCTATGACTCATACCTAGACGCATGAGCTTTAACCTCTCTTCAATTTCAGATGATGTTTTTACTGTATGGATTCTCTCGGTAAGAATCTAATCATAGATTGCATGGCAACTATGAAAAAAATAGATACCCGATTTCTGTCTAGTGCGGTTTTTCGAGCGATGTTCAAATGAATAGACTACGCATAGATCTCTCTCCATACCTCTATCCTATGAAGAGAGAGGCTTTGAATGTCCCCCTTCTAGCTAAAAACATTGCCAGAGAAGAGAGAATTTTACAATTCATTGAGACTGGCTATAAAGAAAGCCCCCGAAAGAAAATCATTTCATCCAGAGGGCTTTCTATTACGTTAAGAACTCAGAACTTTATAACCTAACGTTAGAAACCTGAGAACTGATAGCCGACGCCGATGGCAATTCCAATAGAGGTTGTGTCTCCAAAGAAACCCGCATTAACCGTGGCATTGGCAACAAATTGTCTAGACAGGGGGACATCCGCGCCACCCGTGAGCAAGAAACCCACAGTATTATCATCAGATGTAGAAAAGGCAATACCCCCACCCACAAACGGAGCGAAAGGAATTGGCTCAAAGGGATCAGTGGACTGAAGAAAGAAATCGTAAGTGACTGGGAGAAGGAAATCGGTACTCTCTCCGATGATTACGGAAGGTCGAAAGGAAATGGCGCGAGTCAAACCAATTTTACTGTTAATTAAAAAGCCACCCTGACCTATCCCGGTACCACCACTCAAACCGAGATTGCCACCAATCCCAACGTAGCTCCGACCCCCACGAGTGGCTCGACCCGGCTCAACATTTTCCAGGTCTTGAGCTACAGTCACATCTGCCTGCTCAGGGGCTACCTCTGACTGAGGAGCAGTTTCTGGCTGTGCGGTGAGATGGGTTGCAGAGGTTGAGACGGTTCCGGGCGTCAGGTCGCTTTCACTGACCTCTACCGTTGTCTCCGGTGCCGTTTGCGGGTCATCATCTATGGCTGCCGCTTGTAATCTTTGGGCATCAGCTAGGTCAGAATCGGAGTTCGAGACATTCACTTGTGGGCGATTAGGCTCAACGACCGTTTGTTCTGGAATTCCTACCGTTTGTTCTGGGATTCCTTCGGATGTAGGATTAGTCGTGAGTGGGTCAGTTGTTGTAGCCGATGTCTCGGCAGGCTCAACCGTCTCCATGGGTGCATAAGTCGGTGCCGCAGGCTCCACAGGAGGAGTAGAATTAGCCATCAGTGGATTAACGGTAGCCATGGGTGTCACGGCAGGCGCATCAACTTGCATCGGTGCATCGGTCGGTGCGGAACGCTCCAAGGATAAATCAGTGTTAGGCGTTTGCGCCCTAACAGACCCGGTGCTGCTGACAACGGTTAATGCTGTCATACCGAGTAGGAAGGAAACGAGTTTAAAAGAGATACTGTTCACGGTCACCCCTCGACAATAATGTCAGAAACTGTAAGAAACTCAACTTATTCGTCAATTTTCTCGGATTATAGTCTTCAGACAACTAAAATCCCTGAGGTCAATTTAAAAGATTCTGCGATTTAACGCTACCTACTCTGGAAGAGACTTAGCAAAACGATCTTCCATCTGTCGGAAGATTTTAGAATGCATCCTCAGATTGACCTGCACGACGGGTCACAGAGTCTCTGGCAAAGAGGCTGAAGGATAGGCACAGAACGATGAAACCCAAAATACTGACTGTACTTGTTGAAAAGGTGGTATATAGACTTATTGTGATAAATAATCATTTTCCTAAATCACGTTTGCCAAAGGATTTCTGCTTGAGTCATGAAATACAGCATCAGCACCTTTCTCTGGACAGCAGCATTTGACGAGTCGAACTTAGCGCTTCTGCCACAGTTGAAAGAACATGGCTGTGACGGCGTCGAGATCGCCCGTTTTGACTATAATGACTTTCCGGCGACGAAAATCCGCAGAGAATTGGAGAGAACTGGGCTGGAATGCACGATGTGTTTCGGTCTGAGCGGAGAATATAGTTTGATTGACGATGATAGTAGTGTCCGCCAGAAGACCCTTTCGTTTTTGCGTCAGCTTGTGCAAATTGCGGCTGAGTTAGGAGCAACGACATTGGCTGGAGTGTTTTGGTCGCCTGTCGGTTACCTGTGCGGACGCCGCCGCAGTGATGAGGAATGGCAGTATGCGATCGAGGGGTTGCAGTTGTTGGGAGACACGTTAGCGCAGTGCGAGATTATGCTGGCGCTTGAACCCGTTAATCGTTTCGAGAACTACTTCCTGAACACGGCGGCTGATGCCGTGGCCTTGTGTGAAGCGGTCAACCATCCGAATGTTGGCATGATGATTGACCTGTTTCACGCCAACATTGAGGAGAAGGATATCGCGGAGGCAATCCGCAGCTCTAGTCGTTACCTTAAACACCTGCACGTCTGCGAGAACGATCGCGGCATTCCCGGCACTGGTCATGTGCCTTGGGATAGCGTCTTTGCCGCACTTGAGGAAGTGCAATATGATCGGTGGGCGACGATCGAGAGTTTTAATTTCTCGGTGAGAGAAACCGCTGCGATGGGACGCATCTGGCGGAACCTCGCCTCGACGCCGGAGGCGATCGCCTATGAAGGATTGGCATTCCTCAAACAGCACGCTAAAGGTTGTGTCTGAGAACAGGTGTGGAGGTATTAGTAAGTAGGGTCTGTGTGTGACGGATGAAAATGGTTTACCTGTTTGACCTGTCCATCGAGGCAACCACTACGCTTCAAAATCAAATGCGATCGCACTTTCGAGCAATTCAAAAAATACGGCTTTGACCCGTTCGTGTTCGGGATGGGGCACAAAGGCATCACGAGCTTCTACACTCTCGAATGTCATCAGAAATCCATGAGTGTAACCTTGGTTCAGTCCCTCTGGACTGGAGTATGGCCCCCCGGAAAAATAGGTAATACCCGGAATTAATTGCTGAAGTTCTGCCTGTAGGCTGAACACCTGATTAATTTGTTCGGGTGTGACCTGTGGCTTGAACTTGAGCAGAACCATATGTTGAATCTGAGGCATGGGTTGCGTTTCTTAATTTTTGTTTAGGCAGAGCACTGGCGATCGCACAACAAAAACACTCAGCTCAGGTGCAACCTCGATCTTATAATTTCGGTAATTCTTGTGCAGCCACAATCGAGTTGATTCTACAAAATTTACTAAAAACTACAAAATCTACAAGGGATTTTTGTAGTTTTTATAGCTCCAAATCATTCTTGACAATTTTTTACTTTACAGAGACAATAAATTTATATTCTCAAATAAATCACCGAAAAACCAAATAAAATATCCATAAAATTAACCAAATTGCTATATTTCAGGAATAGGGAAAACCCTCGATCATTTAATTATTAAAATACTTTTTAATAATTTTATTCAGTATAGTTTTTTGTCTTTTTTGGGTTTATAAATTGTTTTACATATAAATAACTCCTAATGGACTAGGATTTGCAAGTATAAGACGCAGCGATTAAGGGAATGTAATTTTTTCCCGGTATCAATACTAGGAATATAGGGATTCCAATTAGCTGTCTATAGAGTATTTTTCATCAGCCTTAAAGCATTTAGTCCTTAGGAATTCTTGCATGGAATCATTACCGATCAAGCGGCTTACCCAAGAATTATTGGAAAAAGTAGCAGAGCAATCGAGCAAAAATCCTCGCCAACGTCAGAACTATAACTTCCATCATCACTCAGAAAAAGTTGAAAGATTTGTTAATGTTCTCCAACCTGGTACTTACGTCCGTCCCCATCGACACATCCGCCCACCGGAAATCAATGGCTTTGAATTTTTCTTGGTTATTCAGGGTGCAATGGGACTCATTTTCATGGATGAAACAGGTCAAATTATTCACCAAGAATTAGTGAGTGCCAATGGCTCAACCCTTGGAATCGAAGTCCCTGAAGGAACTTATCATACGGCAGTAGCGTTGGCTCCTAATACTGTGACATTGGAAGTCAAAGAAGGGCCATACGACCCAAGCACGGATAAAGAATTTATGGAAATATTTCCCTTGGAAGGAACACCGGACTCTAAGCGTTTAGTTGAAACTTGGCAGAGTTACTTTGTTCCGACGAGAGAAGTCTCAGCAATGGTGAACTAGCAAGAGGCCATTCAATTTCTCCAATTGGAAAACCCAAACATCAACAATCTCTTTACTTCTAGCATTTTAGGGTAAGGAGTATTTTTTGACATGCCTTAATCAGCTTGATGACAACCCATGAAAATTTTGGTAACTGGAACGGAAGGGTATATTGGCTCCTTATTAGCTCCAATTCTCATGCAACGCGGACATGAAGTCATTGGACTAGATACAGGATTTTATAAAGTAGGTTGGTTGTACAATGCCACAGAATTAACCGCTAAAACCCTCAACAAAGATTTGCGGCATATTACAGCAGAAGATTTAGAAGGAATCGAAGCCATCGTGCACATGGCAGAACTTTCTAATGACCCTACTGGGCAATTGGCTCCCAATATTACCTACGATATCAACTACAAAGGCTCAGTTCGTCTTGCCCAACTGGCTAAGGCAATGAATATCTGTCGCTTTGTTTATATGTCTTCGTGCAGTGTTTATGGCATTGCGAGTCAGGAGAATTTCTCGACGGAAGAAACCCCTGTCAATCCACAAACAGCTTATGCCAAATGTAAAGCCTTGGTCGAGCAAGATGTCAAACCGTTAGCTGATGATAGTTTTTCTCCAACTTTTTTGCGGAATGCTTCTGCTTTTGGCGCTTCTCCTAGAATGCGTTTTGATATCGTCTTAAATAATTTAGCCGGAATGGCTTGGACAACTCAACAACTCAAGATCATGAGTGATGGGAGTCCTTGGCGTCCGTTAGTTCACGTTCTTGATATTTGTAATGCTATTGTTTGCACGCTTGAAGCGCCCAGAGACATCGTTCACAACCAAATTTTTAACGTCGGCGATACCACTCTCAACTACACAATCAAAGAGATTGCTGAGATGATTGCCACGGTGTTCAACGAGTGTAAGCTGAGTTTTGGAGAGCGAGGTACAGACAACCGCAGCTATCGAGTTTCTTTTGATAAAATTAATCAGAAATTGCCTGGATTCAAATGCGAGTGGAATGCTCAACGAGGTGCCCAGCAGTTGTTTGATTTGTTCAATAAAATCGAGCTGACTGAAGATATTTTTCGGTTTAGAGGATTCACGCGGTTAACACAATTAGAGTATCTCATTCGGACTCAACAAATTGACTCAGAATTATTCTGGAAGCCACATTCTGCTCTTTCAACTCTAAGCCATATCTTAAGTTACGCGGCTTAAAAACTTATAGGGTGCGTCGCGATGCACCCTACGAGATTATTCCCCACTAGGCTAATTTATTCACAGCGGCAACAACTTGCTGGGAAACAAAAGGAAGAATAGCTCGATTTTGGCTGTGAGCTTTGCCTTCGGTAAAGACCACTAACAAGTAGGGACGTAGGGACGGAATCTCAATATAGGCAGCGTCGTGGCGTACTTGAGAAGTCCAACCCGCTTTAGACCAAAGTTGAGCGTCTTGGGGAAGGGCTTCACCCAAAAATCCTGTAATCTGATTTTCCTCATCCTGCCCCAAGTCCGCCGGGTTGAGGTTACGTTTCATTAAACTCATCATGGCTTGCGATCGCACCGAAGAAACCGCTACTCCTCCTATAATGCTGTGCAATAGCCGTGCCGTAGCCTCAGTCGTCAGCATGTTGCGATTTTCCATCATTTCTCCCAAAAACGCCCGTTCCCGCCCATAGGGGCCATCTCCCCAGGTTTTTTGGTTCACATTGATGGATTCCAGTTCTTGCCAGCCTAAAGACTGAAAGTAACGATTGACGATATTGCGCTGGAACTTCCAGGTTTCAAAGGGGCCATTGGGTAACTCCGGGCCGCTGGTGGTGCCGCTCAAGATATCGACAATTAGACTCGTGGCATCATTACTGGAATCAACAATCATATCCCGCATGGCTCTGTCCAACTCAGCCGAGGCGGGAGTCATACCACTTTCCAACCATTCTGCGATCGCAACCAAGTAGAAGAGTTTTATCACACTGGCTGGGTAAATTCGCTCCACACCTCGATAGCTAAAACCCCTAACTTGGTGTTTCCAGAATTCCTCTGCGGAGAGGGCACCCCCCGTATTGACAGGTACGGGTGGGTCGTAGACAATCCAAGTGAGCGCAATTTGATGGCGAGCAAGTCCTGAAAACTCGGCCCAAGTGGCTTCTAGGATTTCGGTACTTAGTTTTTCTAGTTGTTCGTCTTTCCGGAAAAAGGTCATTAGTTGCAGTTAGTGATTAAAAATTGGTGTTTAGACTTTGGAATTTTGCCGTTTAGGGTTAAAGTCTTTCCCAGATTACTGCTTATCCATCACGAATAACTCGAATGACTCATGACTCCTCGTATCAATCGGATGAGTACCGCTGCCTTGTTAATCTAAACCTGTATGATTCTCCCACCTGCAAGGGTTTGGCAACGCAGGCGGCTGTCGGGCGTCACTTGCAGATTTTGTCAAGCAAGCCTGTCGAGGAGGCGTTGGAGGTACGTTTGTGTGAAGATGGCTATGGTGCTTGGTTGCCTGTGCAGGAACTTGCTGGACTGGAGAAGGCGGAAACGAGGTATCGTGCGATCGGACTTTCTCCAGAGCAAATTCAAGAACGTATTCCTACTATCATTGCCTTTACAAAAGCGGCAATGCAACAACCGAATTACTATCTCTGGGGCGGTACGGTAGGGCCAAACTACGATTGTTCGGGATTGATGCAGGCGGCGTTTGCGGGGTCGGGAATTTGGTTACCGAGGGATTCTTATCAGCAAGCCGATTTTACTCAACCCATTAAGCGTGAAGAATTGCGTCCCGGCGATTTGGTTTTCTTCGCCAAAGCCGAGAAAGTAAACCATGTGGGATTACATTTAGGTGATGGGTATTATATCCATAGTTCGGGTCAACAAACAGGGCGGAATGGAATTGCTGTTGACCAACTCTCGGAAGATGGGGATGAAATAGCGCGATCGTATTTTCGGCAGTTTGTTAGGGCGGGGAGAGTGGTTGCCAGTTATCAGAACAGGGACTAGGTTTTTCTGGTTCTTCTTTCTATTTTTTGTCAGGCATCAACGGAGGAACTACCGATGAGCGTTACCATTCCCATTCGTGCGATTGAACTGACTCCGGGTAGCATGATTAGCATTCATAACTTGTCCTGGCAGGATTTTGAACAACTTCTTGCTGAACTGGGAGAACAACGCAACACCCGCATTGCTTACTACCGAGGAACGCTCGAAATTATGTCTCCTCTAGCATTGCATGAACGTCCGCATCGCATCATTGGTGATATTGTCAAAGCTATCTTGGATGCCCAAGAGCGTGATTGGGAAGATTTTGGTTCAACTACTTTGAAGCAACCCGAAATTGCTGGAGTTGAACCTGATACCTGCCTTTACATCCAGAATGCCAGTTGTGTCCGAGGCTGTACCGACATGGATTTGGCGGTTTATCCACCCCCTGATCTTGCCATTGAGTCTGATGTCACTTCAAAGACTACTCTGGATGCATATCAAGCTTTGCGTGTTCCGGAAGTGTGGATATATAGGAATCGCCAACTCAAGATTTACCTCCTTCAGAATGGTGACTACGCTGAATCATTCGTCAGCGACATCTTTCCCAACCTGCCTATCACTGAAATGATTCCCCAATTGGTGCAAAAAGCGATTGATGAGGGAACCAGTCGGATGCTGCGCGAACTGAAAATACAGATGCGTTGATTTAGAGATGATTAAGCTCTACTCCAATGAGAACGTTAGTAGAATCTTCAGACATCAATTCCATCCCATAATTCAGAAATAGGGAATGTTTGTCCGGCTTTTATTTGGCGAAGAGAATCTTTCAAATCTGCCAGAATTTGCTCGTTAGGTTCCGCTTCATCAACTTGCTCAAGCTCGTCTGCAAGAGCCTGCCACGATTTCAGGAGTTCTTCCCAAACTTCTAGAGGTACTAATACGCCTGTAGTTTTACCCTGAGCATTGGTGACATATTGCATTAGTTCACGAACGTCCGTGAGCGTCATTTCGCTATCCCTACCGCTACTCCGAATATCATAGCAACCGCAATTTGTAAGCGGATGTGCGTAAAACATTGCACAATCTTATCCCCCAACCTCTTAATATGTGTGATCGCTTCGGAGATAACCGTTATAAGTTGGGAAAGCTTAGCAGAGATTGAAGTTATAACTGAGTCTGTAGGGGATTGAGCGAACAAATAGGAGTTGGCGATGGCACGGGATGAGGCATATCAGGAAGCCGAACAGCGCATCGAAGCAGCACGGCAAAAGGGAGCAACGGAACTCGATCTCAGGGAAATGAAACTGACTGAACTGCCAGAGGCAATTGGCTCTCTCACCCAATTGCAAAGGCTTGATCTCTCCTGCAACCAATTGACGGAAGTGCCAGAAGCGATCGCAGCCCTCACCCAGTTGCAAGAGCTTTACCTCCTAGCCAACGAATTGACGGAAGTGCCAGAAGCGATCGCAGCCCTCACCCAGTTGCAAGTGCTTGACCTCTCCGTCAACGAATTGAGGGAAGTGCCAGAAGCGATCGCAGCCCTCACCCAATTGCAAACGCTTAACCTCTGCCACAATTGCTTGACGGAACTGCCAGAGGCGATCGCAGCCCTCACCCAATTGCAAGTGCTTAACCTCTCCCAAAATTGGTTGACGGAAGTGCCAGAAGTGATCGCAGCCCTCACTCAGTTGCAAACGCTTAACCTCTGCCAAAATTTGCATCGTCACTGACCCCAATAACCAAGCGATCGCTTATTGATACGATTACCTCGCAACAAATGCAATCAGCACTAGCAGGGCAACGAATAACTTATTAACGAAAAATTTAAATAAGTTAACCAGCCCAAAGATACATATTTTTAATGATGCAATTTCATATTTTAGTTTTCTTGTAAAAATTTAAATATTAACAGTACAACTTATACAAGTTATACACTCATCAAACGTTGAGTCAAACATGATTTCTAACAGCAGGATGTCATACTAAAGGTTGTTAAGAGATTGCACAAAACTAGGTATAAACATGGCTGATATTGTTGATACTGCCGTTAAGGCTGGTTCTTTCAACACGCTGGTTACTGCAATCAAGGCTGCCGAATTGGTAGATACTCTCAAAGGCGCTGGTCCATTCACCGTCTTTGCACCTACTGATGAGGCGTTTGCTAAGCTTCCAAACGGTACCGTAGACGCCTTGCTGAAGGATATTCCAAAGCTCAAGAAAATCCTGACTTATCATGTCGTCTCAGGTAAGGTAAAGGCGGCTGACTTTAGCTTGACGCAGAAATCAGCAACTACGGTTGAAGGTTCAGAGGTGAAAATTGACGCTTCCAATGGCAGTGTTAAGGTGAATGATGCAACAGTCTCAACACCAGATGTTGATGCTGATAACGGTGTCATCCACATCATTGACACAGTATTGATTCCTGAGTAATTAAATCCATAGATAGCTAATACTATCTATGGGCTAGTAACTCCCTATCCTTACTACTCCACGTTGTAAGAACTCAGATTTGATACTTTCCTTACTTTTCCGGTCGTAGTTAACCAAATAACCCCAGAAATGAAGCAGCACCCTGTCATTGGGTAGGGGAACTTGAAGAAATTAGTCACCTTCTGGTTAACGCCTCTATAGGGTTAGCGTTTTTAGCAGTCGTTACACATGAAATCCTCATAGGAGCTGCTATGTATATAGATCATGGATTTCCGAGTAATATTCCATCCCTCCAAGGGCTGCGAATGCTCGTTGTAGATAACAATATCGATGCCTGCGATTTGATGACGCTGCTGCTAGAACCCTATGGTGTAGAGGTGCGAGTAGCTTTTTTAGCCCAGCAAGCTCTGGAAATATTTGTGCAATGGCAGCCGGATGTCCTCGTGAGCGAAATTGCCTTGCCAAACGAGGATGGCTTTGCCCTGATTCGTCAAGTGAGAACACTCACGGCAGCGCGAGGGAAAGAGACGCTAGCCCTGGCTGTGACAGCCTATGCCGATAAAGACATGGAACAACGTGCTCTCTCGGCTGGGTTTGACAGGTGGTTCACTAAACCCCTGAATTTGGATGAGTTCCTGGGTGTGCTTGACGGTTTAGCAATTTGCCAACAATCCACTTATGCGATAGCGAAGCGCTGCTGCGATAGCGAAGCGGTAGCGACGTTAGGAGCGTCAGCGCAGATCGCTCAACGCATTTTGGGTAATGTCCTTAGACATGACGAGAGCAATCTCGAAAATCAGTTATGTCCGGCAGTTCCAAGCTAGCATCACTACTTTTGAAACACTGCCAACAAATTAACGTAATTTCGTTCTGGAGATTTTGATCATGTCTTTTACTATCGATTCAGCACGCTCTATTTTCCCGAACACTCAAGTTGCTGATGCGGTTCCAGCTACGGTTGAATCATTCAATCAACTCAGTGCTGAAGATCAGTTAGCTTTACTGTGGTTTGCCTATACCGAAATGGGAGTTACCATCACTCCCGCTGCTATGTCGGCAGCTAACATGATCTTTGCAGAAAACACCCTAAATCAAATCAAGCAGATGCCTGCTTTGGAGCAAGCGCAAGTCATGTGCGATTTGGTTAACCAGACTGACACTCCCATCTGCCGTACCTATTCGTCTTTCGGCATGAATGTCAAGTTGGGCTTCTGGTATCAGTTAAGCGAGTGGATGAAACTCTTAATTGTTGCTCCGATTCCAGAAGGCTATAAACTGTCTGCGAAAGCATCCGATGTACTCGAAGCCATCCGTCAGCTTGAAGGAGGACAACAACTGAGCGTGTTACGGGAGATTGTCGTCAACATGGGATATGTCCCAACTGGCGGTACTCAAAAAGTAAAAGAACCTGTAGTTCCACCTCAAGATTTTGCATCCCGAACTAAGGTCAAAATTGAGGGCATCGACAACTTAACAGTGTTGAGCTACATGGAGAACATGAACGCCTTTGACTTTCCTGCGGCTGTAGCTTTGTTTGCTGAAGACGGTGCCTTGCAACCTCCTTTTGAGAAACCGATTGTGGGTCATGAGAACATCCTCATGTATATGCGTGAAGAATGCTACGGACTCAAGCTGATACCAGAGCGGGGGGTATCTGAGGCAGCAGAAGGAGAGTTCACCCAGATTAAAGTGACGGGTAAAGTACACACTCCTTGGTTTGGTGACAGTGTTGGCATCAACCTATCATGGCGGTTCTTGCTCAATCCTCAAGGCAAGATTTTCTTAGTGGCAATTGATGTGCTGGCATCTCCCAAGGAACTGATGAACTTGGGATTGGTTCGGTAGAACGCTCTCATTTGTGCCATGCAGTAGGAACCAAACCTTTCCTAACTGGTTGAGGATTTCAAGAGTGTGTGACATCCGTAGGGTGGGCATTGTCTACCCTACTTATCTCCATGCCTGTAAATTAAGTACTTTGATACACCATTAAAGATGCAGGAATTGATTCCGTTGAACGAGTCTGAGCAGCTAGCCCCGGAACAATGGGTTAAGCTGTACGGTGTTGCTCATGGTCAATGCAGTTATATTGTGACTTGTCAGGTATGGCAGGTAATGGAAATATTTGGCAGCAATAGAAAAAAGTGGCATGAAGATTTCTTTGTCACACCTGTAGAGAAAATAGCCAATAAATCTCTTGCATAAAGAAGGTTATTTGAACCATAAGATTGAGTGATGCGTTTACAGATTATTGTAGAAAATCTAGAAAATCCCGGACAGAATATACAACTTATACGCTGATAAAACGCTGAATTATACATGATTTATAACAGCAAAATGTAATACTAATACTTGTTAAAATAAATGACCAAAGCTTGGTGAAATATATGAGGAATAAAACGTTATTAACGAGTCGCAGTCACCTGGGTATATCGACAACAAGGAGTCAATCGATGATGAATAAGCATCTTTGTCCTTACTGTTCATACGTTTTACTTCGTCATGTGCGTTTTGGAGAACTTTACTGGCGCTGTAGCCACTGCCATCAGGAAATGCATGTTTAGAAAACGAGGCTGAGGGAATCGGGAAAATAAATGAGAGATACATGACGCTCTCGTGAATTGTGTTGTGGCGCTCATACTGATAGCACTGTTATGCTCAGCAATGCAGGACATTAACAAAAGCTAAGACTGAATTCCCAGAACTAGCAACGGTTAATGCTCAGGCATTGCAGTAAGTTCTCAAAAGACTGGAAGCCGCTTTTGTGGACATGAAGCGCAAGGGAATGGGTTTCCCTCGATTTAAGAACAGATACCGAATGCGGTCATTTGTCTATCCGCAACTGGGAAAGGGTCAGCTATTGAAGGGGAATCAAATTAAGCTTCCCCAGCTAGGTTGGTTGGAATATATTAAATCACGGGAAATCCCAGACGGGTTTGTGGTTAAGCAGGCTCGAATTATCCGCAAGGCATCTGGGTATTTCGTGCAGCTATCACTGGAATGTGATGTATCTGTTCCTGATGTTATGCCTCATGGTCATCCGGTTGGGATTGACCTTGGGTTAGATAAGTTTGTCGCAACCTCTGATGGGCTTGTGGTTGATAGACCTCGATTCTTGAACTCGCTGCACCGTAAGCTGAAATTGCTCCAACGCAGACTTAAGCACAAGAAGAAAGGTTCCAATAATCGCCACAAACTCAACAGAAAAATTGCAAAGTTACATCAGCGTATTAGCGACACTCGTTCATATTGGCACTTTAAACTTGCTCATCAGCTATGTGATGACGCTGGGATGATGTTTGTTGAAGACATCGACTTTCGAGTATGGGCAAAGGGTTTGTTTGGAAAACATACCTTAGATGCTGGATTTGGGCAGTTCGTTAATATCCTCAAATGGGTGTGCTGGAAGCGTGGTGTGTATTTTGGTGAAGTCAACAAGGATTACACCTCTCAGGTCTGCCCTCAGTGCGATACCCATACAGGCAAGAAAAAACTTAGCGACAGAGTTCATTCTTGCCTTGAGTGTGGGTACACCACGCATCGCGACGTAGCTGCTGCTCAAATTGTCCGTAATCGCGGAATCTCTGGGGTGGGACGCATCCTGGAGAATAAAGAAAATGCTTGTGGAGACGGTCTGACGGGGACGGGTAACCGTCTAGTTAAGAGTCCAAGAAGCAAGAAGAAGGGTGGAGAGGCGCGACTTCAGTCCGCCTCGTAACATCTTTTAAGAATCCCCCTTCTTTAGATGGGGGAGTACGTCAATGCCATTCTCTCTCCTCAAGTTCTTTCTGCGGCAACAACAAGGCGGCTTCAATTTCCTGCCGCACGGCACCTGTTACTTCACAGTTACTATTGAGGCAATCGATGAGTAACTGATTGGCATCATAGTATCGTTGCAACACTTGCTGCTGCTCAGGGCTGAAGTGCCACTGATGCTGAATATTTCGGTGAAGCGCGATCGCTTTCCTCAACCGCTCACTCCAAGCTACATGGTTGGTTTGCCACCATTCCTGAAACTTTTCTCTATCCCGTTTTGAGTCAGGAAGTTGGTCTTGGAGTTGTTGCAGGGACTGCTGTAACCCCAGATCCAGAACAATAGTCAGGGCATTACTCAAGGCATCGGCACACGCATAGGCATGGGCAAAATCAGGACTGGAGCCAATAGCGCTCTCCAACACCAAGTTATCCAGTGCGGCATCCAGAAAAATACCTTGGTCAAGGGTGCAGGCAAGGGCAACGTGAGGAGCAATGTGAGGAGTCCGGGCAAGGGCAAAGTAAAAAGCGCGAATTGCAGAGGGCTGGGGAGGAACAGCTTGGGACTTTTGACTCGCCCAGGTTAAAAACTCTTGGAGATAGGGGTCTTGGGCGACTAGCCCATCAACTTGTTGCTTCATCAACTGTACCAGGGAGTCTGCACTCCGCAGCATGGCAGCCGTCAACAAAAAGATTTCGCGCCACCGGGGTTCAGTGATGTGACTCACCAGTCGTTCTAGGGGTTTCTCTAAGGCTTGTAAATTATGACTGGCAACAATTTTCCGGGCAGTGAAGTATTCTTGAAACGCCAAATAAGAGAAGGAAAAAATTCCCCGCACTCGTTCTATCAATAAACCATGTTGTAACTCTATAGCCTTGAGTACCACTTCACTATCGAGTTGCAATTCCTCTGGCTCAGTGGATGCATTGGGTAAATTACGAATATAGTCGCCAATGTGTCCCTCAATGGCATGTTGTTCCAGAAAGTAATGCCCCTGCTCAAACGACACGGCTGCAACCTGACTCAGCAGCTTGAGCTTTTGGGGCAATAAAAACCCCCGGTAAACTTCATCTCTCTGAATCCCCCTGGCTTCATCCCATTTGACCAGGAGAAGGTCTAGACATTGCTTATAAAACTCGCTTTTTTTGGTTGGAAATTTTTCCTGGCGACGGAACACCCAGCAAGCCAGATGCAGAAACAAGGGCGTGACGGCGAGTTTGCGGAATTGCAAGTTTTCAGGTAAGTCCAATTTCTCAATGAACTGAACGGCTGGATCAACGTCATCCTCGGCATTCGTTTTCGTCAATGTGGCAAACCACTTCTGAGCAAAGGCAGCAATTTGCTCTTGGGTAAATGGGGCAATTTCGACATCCGTAAAGCGCCTGAGGGTAAATGTTTGATGTGTTGTTCGGCAGGTGGTGACACATAGATTCTTTTCATAGTTCTCGGAGAATCTGCGGATTTCATTGATGACGGCGTTGCTATCTGATCCGAGTACTTCATCCAGCCCGTCGAGCAACAGCAAGACTCTACCCTCACGCAGCAGGGTTTCAATTACAGAAGGGTCTGAAATTCCAGAGGTAAGAAATTCTGCTCGGATATAGTTTAATAAGCTGCTATGACCTGCCTCTTTAGACTCGTCCGCAAAATCTCTTAAGGTAATAAAAATGGGAACCCGGTTTGTCGCAAATTTGCCTTGGTTGCACTCAATGGCGAGATGTTGCAAAAAAGTGGTTTTACCAGACCCCGGTTTACCCAACACCCTAAGCTTAGAGTAGCTTTCAACTGCCCTCATCCCTGATATTTTTTTCTGGGAAACTTCACCCAAGCCGAAGCGGTCAAATTCTTCTGGCGTAAGGCTTTTTAGGTCAGCTATTTCTAACCACTGTTGGCTTGCGATTTCCTCAACAATATTGACATCGATGTAAATGTCGTCGATCCCAACGGGACGGCTGATATCCAATAGCTGCAAGGTGCCACACTGGTTTTGAATTTTGTCGTGGCGTTGCGCTCGCACCTGTTGTACCAAGGCATCAATCTCTAGACGTGCCTGTTCTCCAGGTTCAGACCCCTCTGCTGGCGGATTTTCCGCAATCTCCCGCCAATTCAGCCCCAAGACAGAGCAAATTTCTTTAAAAGTATCGTGTTCAATCGGACGACCTGAGAAAAATCTCCAAACGGGCTGACGAGTCTTTACGTTCACTTCAAGAGCTAGATTTTCTTGAGTCCAGCCCTTACGGGCAAACGCTCGTTTAGCCTGTTGAATCCCGATGGGTGACGCCTGAAGCGATCGCTTGACCATAATGTAAAAAGCTCATCCTAAAACTGAGAGCTTAAATTTTTATCAAACTTAAGTAAGTCTAGAGCTTTTTTATGATAAAGAATTCCTAGTTATTTAAAATCATACAAAATCCAACAATAGTAATTTTGTACATTACAGTCGTGCGATCGCGCATCTTTCCCTATCCCGCCTCCTCATCCTCAGCTTTCTCACCCTGATAAAGCCTAACCTGTACTCGCTACACAGCCATTCTTCCCAACAGCATCAGTCCCCACTTGGCCAAATTGTTGCAGTTGATGCATAACTCCCTCTGGGTAAGAGTAAAGTTTTTATGGTCAAAAAATTTTACGAGACAACGCTTTATGGATGGAAAAGCCAATCACTCGGAAAAAATACTGGATGACCAGTCACTCATAGAACACAATCTAGACTTAGACCGCGTGTTTCGCACAAACCTGACAATGAGGGAAGTGGCTCAGCTCAAAGCCCCTACGATCCAAACTAGAGAGGAAGCGATTGTTGCTCTCAAGATTGGTAATGCCCGCTTTTTCAGTGGGGAAAGACTCCCTTCTGATTTTTCAGCCATCGACCGTCGCGCCCAACTATTGACGCAGACTCCTTTTGCTGTCGTCCTTGGCTGTTCGGATAGTCGGGTGCCGACGGAAATTATTTACGATCAACGGGCAGGCGATTTATTTGTCATTCGTATTGCCGGTAATGTTGTTGAGGCGGGAACATTAGGAAGTATTGAGTATGCTATCAGGCACTTAAAAACACGGCTAGTGGTCGTGATGGGCCATGAGGGCTGTGGTGCTGTGCAAGCAGCAATGCTAGATGAAGCAGAACGGCGCTTTGAATCGCAACATATCCAATTTCTGCTGGCTCACATTGTGCCATCTGTGAGCCGACTGCCACGGATTCGCGACTCAAAAGCACGGATGCGCGAAGCAGTAATCGCCAATGTTCGCAGCCAAGTACACGAACTTAAGCAAAACCCAGTTGTATTGGAAGCGATGCGAAACAAGGAGATTGCTGTGATTGGTGCTTATTACGAAATCAGCAGTGGTGCCGTTGACTTTTTTGAAACAGAGGAAGACTTATCGCTTGATTAACCTGAGAAGTCTTTGGGTAAGAACTCTCAGGTTAATCAATAGCTAGCTACTTAACCCATCAGGGAGTTAAGTTTTGTAGTGTAGTCAACAAAAAACGATTGTCAACCAGGATCTATGTGACAATTGAGCAAGCGGCATATCCATTAGAAATGTTTTGAGTCTCAATGTCCTGTAAATTTTCCCCACACAGGAGCAATCCTTGTCCTTGGCAGATATGGTTCCCAACGGTAAAACCTTACGACGGGTGAGTTTCCAGACTCGATCTGCTTTTTCTGTTTTAGCTGTTACTAAGTTAGAGTATAAAATTTACACCTGTTCCTTGTCGTAGCCCACAAAAAAAATTGGCTGCTAGACTGGCATCAGCGCTTTTTAACAAGACACACTAAGTAAAGAAATCGATAGCCGACCGAACGATTGCTATGTTTCCAGCGGAACCTCCGGCGAGGACGAGCGGATTTCAAGCCCTGCTCAAGAACCGATCCTTTATGGTGCTGTGGTTTGGTCAGGTAGTATCTCAGGTAGCAGACAAAGTCTTTTTTGTTTTGCTGATCTCCCTGCTCGAAAACTATCAGTCACCACCTGGTTTTGAAAATTCAATGCGGTCTGCCTTAATGATCGCTTTTACACTACCAGCGATTTTGTTTGGCTCAGCGGCAGGAATTTTTGTTGATCGCTTGCCCAAGAAGCAAGTGATGATTGCGGCGGATATCCTGCGGGCAGCACTAATGCTCTTAATTCCCCTATTGCCCAAGCAGTTTTTTATCCTGTTAGTGATTACCTTTTTAATCTCTAGCGTGACGCAATTTTTTGCCCCTGCTGAGCAGGCGGCAATTCCACTGTTGGTGCGACGGGAAAACTTGATGTCAGCCAATGCGCTATTTACTACAACCATGATGGGCTCCTTGATTGTCGGTTTCGCGATCGGAGAGCCAGTATTGAGTCTGGTCAAAACTTGGGCAGGAGAAGATAGTCAAGAATTTTTTGTGGCTGGAGTGTACTTGCTGGCAGCGCTGAGCGGCTTGTTCGTCACCCTTAAAGAAAAGAAACTCAACACCAAGGACTTAGGCATTCACCCCTGGAATGATTTTAAAGAAGGTCTGCGCTATCTGTGGCAAAATCGTCTGGTGAGAAATGCCATGATGCAACTGACCGTTCTATATTCGGTCTTTGCCGCTTTAACCGTGCTGGCCTTTAGCTTGGCAGAACGGATTGGACTCAAGCCAACTCAATTTGGCTTTCTTTTAGCCGCCGCTGGCATCGGCGTAGTCTTTGGGGCTGGGATATTAGGAAACTGGGGCGATCGCTTCCATCATCAGCCCCTTCCCCTGGTTGGTTTTGTGAGTATGGCGTTTGTCTTGGCTGTATTTACCTTTACCAAACATATTGGGTTGGGCTTGGCTCTGAGTGGGTTGTTGGGTTTAGCCGCCTCCTTGATTGGCGTCCCGATGCAAACCGTCATCCATACCGCTACAGAAGAAACCATGCGAGGCAAGGTTTTTGGGTTTCAAAATAATGTGGTGAATATTGCCCTCAGTGTTCCGTTGGCAGTGGCAGGCCCTTTGACTGATCGGCTGGGTTTAGGAGTTGTACTGGTAGGCATGAGCATTGTAGTAGCCGTAGCCGGGATCTGGGCGTGGCGCAACACGCGCAAGGTCTTACAGGACGTAATTTAGTCAACACAGCCAAACCTGTTTGAGCGTGAGTTTTCTTCTATCCGTCCGGCAAGGCGGGCAACGACAGCCACCCATTGAATGGACTCCACAGGTTTAGATCAAAAGGCGATAGGTTGCCATAAAGACGGGGAGAAGTCCAGCAAACTCTGTGTGTTGATCTGTGCTACTGTCTCTCCCAATCTTTTAAGATCTACTAATCACGGCATTGCCACTAGCCAACAATACCCGCTAGTGATTGCTCTGACTGTGCCTGTGTAGGTTCATCTTGAGGCAGTCCCAAGATGTCTTGATACATCCTGATGTACTCAACCGCTGACTTATCCCAGCTAAAGTTTTGCTGCATACCACGCTGCTGTAGAGTCTGCCATTGGTCTTTAAAGCGGAAAGCCTCAGTGGCACGAACCACCGCCGTATAAAAGTCTAACGGCTCATAGCGGTCAAAACAATACCCGGTACCCTTTTGGTTCACAGGGTCGTGGTGAGAGACGGTATCGACAAGACCGCCAGTCCGTCGCACAATGGGGACACAACCGTAACGCATCGCCAGCATTTGGCTAATGCCACAGGGTTCAAAGCGTGAAGGCATCAAAAAGGCATCACAACCTGCATAAATGCGGCGGGAGAGGGCATCGTTATAGAGCAATTGGGCGGACATGCGACCCTTATAACGGGAGGCCATCTGCCACATTTGGGTTTCATAATAGCGCTCGCCTGTTCCTAATAAAATAAACTGACTATCGGTATAGGCGAGGAAGCGATCGAGTACCTGAATCAGCAGGTCAATCCCCTTTTGGTCTACCAACCGTGTCACCATTCCGGTGAGGAAGGTGCCGGAATTCACCTGTAAGCCGATTTCTTCTTGTAGGGCAATTTTGTTGGCACGGCGTTGTTCAATGGTATCCGCCGTAAATTTTTCTGGGATGTATTTATCTGTCTCTGGATTGTAGCTTTCGGTGTCAATGCCGTTGACAATACCAACGATCTTGCCACTAATGAAAGACATCAATCCTTCTAAAGTTTCACCATATTCAGCAGTTTTGATTTGCTCCGCATAGGTGGGGGAAACCACACTCACGCGGTCAGCAAATTGAACCGCCGCGGCCATTGTATTATGTCCTTGCATGTACCAAGGACACCAAGTAATCTTATCTAAATACCAGCGCCATGGCCCTTGATAAGCGAGGTTGTGAATCGTGAAGACTGTACTGATATCGGGGTCTTGGTGCATCCACACCGGAATCATCCCCGTGTGCCAGTCGTGGCAGTGGATTAGCTGTGGCTTCCAGTGATTCCAGGCAAACTCAGCGGCACCATTGGCGAATAAAGTAAACCGCCACTCTTCATCCTCTCCACCATAGACGTTACGACCGGAGAAGGCAGGATGCCCAAACAGGTACAACGGAACATCACTACCCGGTAAAACCGTTTCATAGACGGCAAAATCTTGAAACATGGCATATCCCCGCCAGATGGGTTCTGCGGGGATTTTCATCTTATCCGGCAACATACCGTAATACGGCATAAAAATACGCACATCGTGCCCCATCCGCTTCAAGACTTTGGGTAACGCACCCACAACATCCCCCATACCACCGACTTTGGCAATGGGCGCGGCTTCGGCGGCAACAAATAGAATTCTCATGTTGATTTTTTGTGCTTTTGCTTTTCAGCTAGTCATACTTAGTAATACTTTGACATCCTCCTGCACTAAATCAAATAGGTGACGTACTCCCACACTCAATCAAAGATTAGAGTGTGGGCTTCTCCTCCGAGAATTCCCGGATTCGCGTTTTATAGTGAGGCGAACGCCCAACCCCACTTTTTTAATTAGAATTCCAGAGTTAAGGTCACGAGGCATGGACACGCCACAAGAGCATTCATGCCACCTATCGCTCAACTCCTTGGGAACTCTGTTGAGACATATTGCACAATGCTGGGAGGTTCCAGCAGGATTGACCTTTACAACCAACCGCCCAGCTTTTCCAGCTTTGTAGGGCAAAATTTCGTTAAGGAACCCAGCTATCCCAGCATCAGCAAAACTTTTGTTTAAACCCGACTTAGCGGATTGACCATTAGGCAAAAACTTACCCTCTTCATCTTGTTTGGGTCTATTGCGTTTTGCCATATTTGAAACCTTGAGGTCTTCTACGAAGATAACCTCAGCCTTATTCACCAATTCAGCAGCTAGCTCGAAATGCCATTGCTTGCGCTGACGAGCAACCTGTTGATGCAACGCTTCAATCCGGTGATTGAGCTTACGACGTGCCGTAGAACCTTTCTTCCTTAACTCTCGCTTGGCTTGCAGTTTGGCTAGCTTCTGTTCAGCTTGTCGGTAAAACTTAGGAGGCTCTGTCATCATACCGTCAGAGCAAGCGACAAAGTATTCCAGTCCTGCATCAACACCAATACTATTTGCCTCAGTCGGTTCAATGTCGATGATTGGATTGTCCGGGACGGAAGCGTCTTCTAGAGTCAGCGTCACATACCAGCCATCAGCCTTGAGAGTAACTAATGCTCGCTTGATGATAAACCCCTCTGGGATAGGGCGATGTTGGATGAACTTGATTTTCCCCAGCTTGGGAAGTTCAATTCGATTCCCTTGAATACACTCAGGTTTTACCCGTTGATAAGCAAAAGTACGATATCGGTTCTTGCCCTTGAAGCGAGGCTTCCCGCTACGCTTGCCGTTGCTATCTCCCTTGATGAACCGAGCAAAGGCTAAGTCTACTCGCTTCACCATGTCCTGCAAGACATCGGCATGGATATCTTTGTACCATTCTCTCTCTGCCTTGAGAGACACCAGTGAGCGCTTTTGCCCATAGTATTCGGGCTGTTCTCGTGGTTCAGTGATACTGCACACTAACGGACAAGCATTGACAGGGCAGCGGTTCATCTCGAACCAATCAAACCTATCTGCCAACAGCCAGTTGTATTGATGCCGTAGCATATCGAGCCACTTGCTCATGCGACAGCTTTGGTCAGGCTTTGGTAGTAGCTTGAATTGGTAGGCTAGTTTCATGCCATAATTATAGCCAATATCTAGATTAATGCTATATGCAACAGATAAACTTTAGGATTGCAGATAGGGAAAAAGCTCACTTGGAGCGGTACTGTGAGCTTACAGAAAGAACAATTAGTGATGTACTTCGACAATACATTAGGAGTTTGTCTGTCTCCGGGGTATTGAACCCCATCGACAGACCCGCCATTCCTCTCGACACTGACCCTCCGGGTTCAGTGTGAGGCTCCTGGCGGAATTAGCTGAGAAAGCCTCGTTAGGTGGTTTTATAGAACTGGGCGTGAACACAGAACCGATTGAAGCTGTGCTACCAGTTGAGCGCGAGTCGAAACTTCCAGCTTACGGAACATGCGTTTGAGCGCTTGTTTAACAGAATTGGGCTGAATCCAAAGGGCTGCACCAATTTCAATATTGGTCAGTCCTTGGGCAACGAGTTCAGCAATTTCGAGTTCGCGTGGCGTTAGGCGACTGGCTAAGGGGGATGTTAATCGTGTTGGTTGCGTCTGTAGGGTGGCAAATTTTGCTGACAAATGTAAGCATAGAGCGCTGAGGTCAGCAATATCATGGGTATCAAAAGCGGGTGTGCCACTCATGCGGGTAAAGTTAACCGTTCCCACCAGACGCCCCCCACTAACAATTGGGCCGGTCATCACATGTCCGTGGTCATGACGCGGACAAAGCTGCTTCCAGTCTCCTGGGGGTAAGACTAAGCCCTCATGGGCGGGAACATGACGTTCAACCACGTAGCCCAAGACGGGATTATGGGCGACACAAGCTTCAGGAATACTCTGGACTTCAAGTTCAGTCACACGAGAGGGGTCATTGAGGAGATAGATACCCGATCGCTGTACGCCAAAATGTTGACCCACTGTATCCATGATAGCCAGTTGGAGTTCCTGCTCATTCCGAGCACTTGCGATCGCATCAAATAGAGGATGAAGAGAGCGTGCCATCAACTAATTACAACTGTACCCATTTAGGGACTAGGCTCGATTGGGAACCCTTCCTATGATAGTTCTCATAAACAAACGTTGAGAACTTTGGCATGAGCAGCAATTTAGCCACTAAACTGCGTGTCGGCACGAAAAAAGCCCATACGTTTGCCGAGAATGTCGGTTTTGTGAAGTGCTTTTTAAAGGGAGTGGTGGAGAAAAATTCCTACCGGAAGCTGCTGGCTAATTTCTACTTCGTCTATTCCGCGATGGAAGAGGAGATGGAGAAGCGCCGCAACCATCCGATTGTCTCCCAAATTCAATTTCCCCAACTTCACCGCAAGCAGACTCTAGAGCAAGACTTGGCTTACTATTATGGGGCGAACTGGCGGGAGCAAATCCAACTCTCTCCAGCCGGTCAAGCTTATGTGGAACGCATTCGGGAACTCTCCCAAACAGCACCGGAACTGTTAGTTGCTCACTCATACACTCGCTATCTAGGTGATTTATCCGGCGGACAAATTTTCAAAGGCATTGCTCAAACCGCGATGAACTTGCCGGATGGAAAGGGTGTGGCTTTCTATGAGTTTGCAGATATTCCTGATGCGAAGGCATTCAAAGCTGACTATCGTCAAACCTTGGATGAACTGCCCATTGATGAGGCGGGTTGTGAGCGGATTGTGGATGAAGCCAACGCGGCTTTTGCCATGAATGGGAAGATGTACCAAGAATTGGAAGGAAATTTAATTGATGCGATCGGTCGCATGTTGTACAACTCGATAACTCGCCGTCGCACTCGCGGTAGTACTGAATTAGCAACAGCGGAGTAGGTTAGTACCTCATCGCATTAGGGTATGTAGGGGCAGGGTATTTCCATAATTTTGTTGAACCCAACCTCTCGGCTACGACATGAGGGAAATCAGAAAAAACAGAATCCCTCCTGATGAATCATCGGAGGGATTTTTAGAGTATTCTTACCAGAAGTCTAACGCCCTATCCGCGCTGAATTTGAGCAAAGATTTCTTGTAAAATCTCCTGTGCTCCTTGTTGGCGCATCCGCTGAGCGAGTTCATTCCCTATCTGTTCCGCCTCAGTGGCATTGCCCTTCACCGTATCTTTCACCAGTTTTTGTCCATCCACACTAGCGACGATACCCGTTAATGTGAGTTGTTCACCCTCCAGGATAGTATTTACGCCAATGGGTACTTGACAACCGCCTTCAAGTTCACGGAGAAAGGCACGTTCAGCATAGCAGCGCTGAGCCGTTGGGATATGTTCCAGGGCTTTGAGTAGTTGTAAAACTTCCGCATCATCTTCACGACATTCAATGCCCAAGGCACCTTGTCCCACGGCATGAAGGGAGATGTCTGAAGGTAAGATCTGGTGAATGCGATCGCTCATATCCAATCGCTTTAACCCTGCGGCTGCCAAAATTAGGGCATCGTACTCACCCGCATCCAGTTTTGCCAGTCGCGTATTCAAGTTACCCCGAATATCTTTAAAGGCCAGATGGGGAAAGTGATAACGCAGTTGAGCCAACCGCCGCAGTGAAGAAGTTCCAATAACAGCGCCTTCCGGGAGAGTATCAATCTGCTTATCCTGATGCTTGGCGTGAACCACAAGCGCATCAGCCGGGTTTTCTCGTTCCGTCACAGCCCCCAAAACCAACCCTTCAGGCAATCGGGTCGGCAAATCCTTCAGGGAATGCACGGCTAAATCAATCTCATTATGGATCATTCCCACTTCCAGTTCCTTGGTAAACAATCCCTTATCGCCAATTTTGGATAAGGCAACGTCTAGGATTTTGTCCCCTTGGGTACTCATCGTCTGGACTTCAAACTGCCGATCCGGGAAGTGTTTTTGCAGTTGTTCCTGTACCCAATAGGTTTGAACCAGAGCAAGCTGGCTTTTGCGGGAACCAATACGAATAGTGCGAGGAGGGCTACTAACAATAGGGGACATAGAGCGATCGCGTGAATTGGAGCAATGATAGTGACTCGATCTAGCCTACCGCAGTCGGTACTCCTTCAGCCTTTAGATGAGCAAGAAGATGACTGGATTTTGTCGTGAGCTAGTCAAAGCGTCAAGGTCTGTTGCCTGCCCTCAAAAGAGAGGTGAACTACCCCACCTCATAGGAGGATGGGGAATTCCGCAGAATCAGTTAAAGTAGATTAATTCTCCCCATCTCCCCTGATACTCTCCTGACTCTTTTACCTCCATCACGAATTTTGAGATCGAGTAAGGTAGAAGAGTGGGTGCATAGATTTCGGTGCTGCGTTGCTTTTTCCCACAAAGCAAAGCACAAGCTATTTCCTGTGCTTTCTGTAATGAGTCTCTGAGAACCCCCATGACCTTGAGCTGAAGGTTTAACCGTAACCCTCACAGGTAGACTGATCTAGGGTATTAGACGATTAGCGACAAAAATAAGTTAAAGGACGCCTTCACCCATTGAGTGGAGGCTCCTAACTTTTAAAAGCCATATAGGCTGCGGCTCAGGGGCTGATGCAGCGTGGTCTTGTCACCATGAAATTGGGTTTTAATCGCCTGCTCTTGGATTATACAGACTTACAAGGGACACCTCTACCATCATTGCAACAAAAAATTTAGGGCAAAAAGCCCAACCGCATTCCCAGCCAAGTGCGTTGTGTGCTTGTTGCGTTCGGGATCTATGTCAAATCAGCAGCTAAAAACCCAGCTATGTCACATGTGCGAGTTGGCATCTTGCATTCTCTAAGCGGAACCATGGCAATTAGTGAAGCTCCTTTGGTGGATGCAGCACTAATGGCGATCGCAGAGATTAACCAAACTGGAGGAGTCCTGGGTCAGGATATCGAACCTGTGATTGAAGATGCCGCATCTGATTCTAACTTGTTTGCAGCCAAAGCGAGAAAACTCATCCAATCCGATCAAGTCGCTACTATTTTTGGTGGTTGGACTTCTGAGAGTCGCAAAGCCGTCTTGCCAGTGGTGGAAGAACTTAACGCTCTCCTCTGGTATCCCGTCCAGTACGAAGGATTAGAGTGTTCCCAAAACATTTTCTACACCGGCTCTTGTCCAAATCAACAAGTCGAGCCTGCTGTCGCTTGGCTACTCTCTCACAAACGAAAACGCTTCTATCTTCTAGGAAGTAACTCGGTTTTTCCCCACACAGCTAACACAATTATTAAAGCACAGCTCAAACAGCAGAAAGGCACAGTTGTTGGCGAAGAATATGTTTCCTTAGGAGAAAGTAATTTTACAGAAATTATTCATCGAATTCAACAAGCTCAACCTGATGTTGTTTTCAATACACTCAACGGCGACAGCAACATTGCTTTTTATCAGCAGTATCAAGAAGCAGGAATTACATTCCACCAAATTCCCATCCTAGCCGTCAGCATTGCCGAAGCGGAACTGCAAGGAATTGGCAAGGCGGCAGCGGGTCATTATGCTTGTTGGAGTTATTTTCAGAGCCTAGATACTCCCAGAAATCGACAGTTTGTAGAAAACTTTCAACAACGCTACGGCAGCGATCGTGTAACTTCTGCCCCGATTGAAGCTGCCTATACTCAAGTTTATCTTTGGAAACAAGCTGTGGAACAGGCACAATCCTTTGAAGTGGAATGCGTGCGAGTAGCGGCTTATGGTCAGAGTTTTGAAGCTCCAGGTGGATTAGTCCGAATCGAACCCAATCATCATGTAGGCAGAGCCTGCCGTATTGGGAAAATTTTGACCACGGGGCAATTTGACATGATTGATAGCCATAATTACCCAATTCAACCATTGCCTTGGTTAGGAGTTAAACAAGTGAATTTAAAGACCTCTAAAGTTGCACTCGAAATGTTAGTTGAGGTCAGTCGAGAAACTCATCAAACATGGGAGTTAGCTCAAAAAGTTCGTGAATTAGAGGCCGCTAATCTACAGTTAAAACGTGAAGTTACTCAACACCAAAATGTAGAAGTTGTATTGCGGGATTCAGAGGCGCAACTTCATGCTTTATTAACAGCGATCACAGACGTTGTCCTCGTCCTTGATGTACAGGGGCGCTATCTTAAAATTGCACCGACTAATCTGGCACTTCTCCATAAACCCCCTGATGAATTGATTGGCAAGACACTCCATGAGGTTTTTCCTCAAGCTCAAGCCGATACCTTTTTAAGTCGGATTCAAGAATCTCTGGAGACCCAACAGACATTCAATATTGAATACAGTCATCCCACAATCGAGCACAAAGAAGTTTGGTTCGCGGCTAGCATTTCTCCCCTGGACAATGATTCCGTAATCTGGGTAGCGCGTGATATGACCGAACGTAAGCAGGCAGAGGATGCAAGGCACAGCGCTGAGACGCGATATCGCAGTATCTTTGAAAACACTTATGAAGGTCTATTTCAAATGACACCGGATGGGCGTTTGTTGAGTGCAAATCCTGGGTTAGCAAGAATATATGGTTATGAGTCTGCCGAAGAATTAAGGGCGGCTTTAATCTGCCTCAATCAGCAACGCTACGTTGATAAAAACCGTTGGGATACCTTTTTGACACGGATGCAAACTGAAGAACGGGTATGCGATTTTGAGTCTCAGGTGTATCGCCAAGATGGTGAGGTGATTTGGATTTCGGAAAATGCCCACGTTGTTCGCGATACTCAGGGTGAATTGCTTTACTACGAAGGGAGTGTTGTTGATATTACTAAGCGTAAAGTTTGGGAAGAAGCTTTGCGTTATCAACAGGAATGCACGGAAGAATTGCTGCTGAATATTTTACCTTCTCCGATCGCACAACGGCTAAAACGGGCGGAAAGTACGATTGCAGATAACTTTGCCGATGTCACCGTTTTGTTTGCTGACCTCGTTAACTTTACCGAAATTTCGGCTGAAATTCCTCCCACCAGATTAGTGGATTTGCTCAACAAAATCTTTTCTGACTTCGATCAGTTAGCAGAGAAGCACTCTTTAGAGAAGATTAAGACGATTGGAGATGCTTACATGGTTGTGGGGGGACTGCCGACGACTCGTCCTGATCATGCGGAAGCGATCGCAGAAATGGCACTGGATATGCAACAGAAAATCACTCGCTTTAAAGGACTCAATGGCGAACCCTTCCGCCTCCGCATTGGAATTAATACAGGGCCGGTCATCGCCGGAGTCATTGGCACTAAAAAATTCACTTATGACTTGTGGGGCGATACGGTTAATGTGGCGTCTCGCATGGAATCTCATGGGGTTGCTGGATGCATTCAAGTGACGCCTACCACTTACGAGCGATTGAAAGATAAGTATGTGTTTGAGGAGCGAGGGGTAACCCATATTAAGGGTAAAGGAGATATGATCACGTATTGGCTGATGGGAAGAGCTGATCACATGCCCCCCACCATCCAGTAGGATTAGCTCATGACTCCTCCTACAAAACCGATTAACCTTTTTGAATATCAAACCCTAGCCTCCCAGCAACTTTCTCCGATGGCGAGAGATTATTACGCGAGTGGTTCTTGGGACGAAATCACGCTGCGAGATAATCGTGCAGCTTTTGAACGCTATAAACTCCGTCCCCGCATGTTAGTGGATGTGAGTCAACGAGATTTAAGTACCACAATTCTCGGTCAATCACTGCCACTGCCGATTCTCATTGCCCCAATGGCGTTTCAATGTCTGGCTCATCCAGAAGGGGAAATTGCCACTGCCAAAGCGGCTGCGAAATTGGGAAGCGTGATGGTATTGAGTACACTTGCAACCACCAGTATGGAAGACGTGGCGAGTGTGAGAAGCCAAACCCCTCAATGGTTTCAACTTTATGTCCATCGCGATCGCGGTTTAACCCGTGCCCTCGTAGAACGCGCTCACGCCGCGGGATTCCAAGCCCTTTGCCTCACGGTTGATGCTCCCGTGTTGGGCAAGCGGGAGAAAGATACACACAATCAGTTTGTCCTCCCCTCCGACATGGAACTGGCGAATTTCTCCAGATTAGCCCATTTGGAAATTCCCTACCAACCCGGTGAATCGGGCTTATTTGCCTATTTTTTAGAACAGCTTAATCCCGCTTTAACTTGGTCGGATTTGGAATGGTTGCAATCCTTATCCCCGTTGCCATTAGTGGTGAAAGGAATTTTACGGGGAGATGATGCGATTCGGGCGGTGGAACATGGGGCAAAAGCTGTGATGGTTTCCAATCATGGAGGCAGACAATTGGATGGTGCGATCGCATCCCTTGATGCCCTCAGTGAAGTCGTCGCCGCTGTTGGAGATCAAGTTGATGTACTAATGGATGGCGGTATCAGGCGGGGTACTGATGTGCTGAAAGCTTTGGCATTAGGGGCAAAAGCCGTACTGTTGGGACGGCCTGTCTTGTGGGGATTAACCTTAGCAGGAGAAGCGGGGGTAAAACATGTACTTGAGCTATTGCGGGATGAACTCGATCTGGCGATGGCTTTAAGTGGTTGTGCCAAGTTACAAGATATTGACTCCAGTTTAGTGGTTCGGTTGTGAGCAACACTCACAGGAAGGATGAACAAATATCCAATCCCTGCTGTTGGGATGTTTTCCCTAATGATTTGCTAAGCTGATTGAATTTGCGGTTGTTTTAATCTTCAGCCAAGCCAAAATTAGAAGTGAGGATGTATGTTTCGTCTGCCTAACAAGCACGCAATCTTTAACCGTTCCGTATTATGGTCGGTTTTCTTGTTCTCTGCCGCCTTGTTTGTGCCCTGGGTATTAGCAGAAACCTTACCCGATCAAGCTCAGTCAAAACTATCTTCTTTAACACCTTCCCCCCAGTCTGAACCTGCACTTCAACCGTCTCCAGATCCGCGTGCCGCCGAACAAGAATGGCATCAGCGTATTGCCAGCCAAAGTCTTTCCTGGGAACGCAGTCCAAATTCCGCTACAAGTCCAACCCCAGCCCACACTTCTAATTCCAAAACCAATACATCCCCATCTCAAGCGACTGTCTCTCAGACAAATAACCCCAAAACCAATACATCCCAATCTCAATCGGCTGTCCCTACAACCAAGAGCAATACCTCACAGCCCGTAGCTAAAGCTCAAACACCAAAATCTTCTAAAACCAATCAACCGAAAAATAAATCTCAGAGTTCTACCAAAAACAAGGCAAAAGGTACACAAAGTTCTCACACAACGCCGTCGATAGATATACGAGTGGCGATCGCCACTGGAGAGAAATCATTGGTGGTTGGTACCTCAACTGGGGGTGAACTCCGGGATGGGCGTGGCAAGGTTTTAGGGAAACTCCCAGCCAATGAAGCCGCAAACGTTGTCCCCAATGGCGCAGGTATGCGGGTAGGAAAGTGGGAAACACCAGCCGGTGTTTGGGTGAAACCCTCCCAAGGAGGATTTGTCTTCGTTGGGGATCGCTGGTACCGTGGCGATCTATTACTAGTTTCTCAAGGCAATACTCTCTTAGCGGTGAATTACGTTGATCTGGAGTCTTACATCGCTAGTGTGGTGGGTTGTGAAGTCTCTCCTAGCTGGCCGATGGATGCCTTAAAAGCGCAAGCGATTGCCGCACGTTCTTATGCTTTAGTTCATTATTTACGACCAGCCAATTCTCTGTACGATCTCGGTAATACTCAGCGTTGGCAAGTTTATCGAGGTGTGAATTCTGAATGGAATACAACTCGTCATGCTGCGGAGGAAACGAAGGGCGTTTTTCTCAGTTACAAAGGTGGGGTGGTTGAATCAATGTACGCCGCTAATGATGAAATTGTCAGCAAGGCGCATGGTGGTAGGGGAATGAGCCAAAATGGTGCTTTGAGTATGGCTCAACAGGGTTACAACTATCAACAAATTCTCGGTAAGTATTATCCCGGTGCGTCTTTGGCTTGGATGGATGTACAGTCGTCTAGTAAGCGGTAGAGGACTGGCTCACAGCGGAGAATAGAAGTGATATTGAGGCCATTACGATCCTAAGAGTATGTTTTTTTAACGCAGAGGGACGCAGAGGTTTGGAAGTTGATTTTTAGTTCATTTGTATGGCGTAGGAAAGAAGAGGGTTAGGAGGAGGAGTTGTCGCGACCAATCTTAATGATAGAGAGTGATCGCGCTGACGGGATGACCTTTTGTTTAAGCTCCTTTGGCGATTTGCCACAGAGGAAGCTGCTGAATGGGGTCTAGCTGAACTTGCTTTAATCCTTGTTTGGCAAAGGCATATTCTTTGGGTTGCCAAATCGGAATTAAGGGAATATCTTTAGCGAGCAAATCTTGAATTTCCGCAAAAATTTGTTGGCGTTTCTGGGGATTTTGTTCGGCGCGTTCCTGCTCAATTAGTTTGTTCATGCGATCGCTATAATAAAACGACCCCTGACTCTTACTCGCGCCTTCTTGGCAACCTTGAGCTTCTGAACCTTTGCTACAGCTCACTAAAGGCTGAATGAAGTTGTCGGCATCGGAGAAATCCGGATACCAATCCACTAAAGCTGTCTGATAAATCCCTTTGCCGATGTTGGCAAACAGCGTGGGAGCCTCTACCGGTTGCGGCTGAATTTGGAGTATCCCCTCTAATTTTTGGTTTGCATATTCTCTTAGGGTACTAGCCACCTGTTGCCGAACCGCTGAGCCGGTGGGGTACCAAATCTCTAACTTTAAGGGTTTCTCTTTGCTAAATCCTGCCTTTGTCAGCAGTTCTTTGGCTTTAGCAAAATTGCCGTCTCCGTAGGCCGTTTCAAACGTCGGCTTAGAAGCCTGAAAGCTAGTCGGTATTAGAGTATAGGCGGGTTGTGCCTGGTTTCTCAGGAGGCGCTCGTTGATCAGTTTTCGATCAATAAGGGAAGCAAGAGCTTGTCTCACCTCTAGCTGATCCAACGGTTTCTGCTTCACATTCAGCACCATGTAGCTCACTACATTACTTGGCGCTTCAATTACTTGCCAACCACCGGATTTGGCTCTAGTTTTCAGACTGGTAATCTGATCGGGATCAAGGGTTTGATAGGCAATATCAACGGCACCCGTGCTGAAGGAATTAAATAGATTGGCCGAACTGGTGAGGATTTGATAATCCAACCCTTGATTCGGGGGTTTGGTTCCCCAATACTGGTCAAACACATCCAAGCGAATCGAGTTGGCATTAAATGCAGTTAGCTTATAGGGGCCAGTTCCTACAAACTTTGTTGGCTGAAATTTCCCACTGCCAATCTCATAGGCTTTGGGCGATACGGCACACATCCCGGAGAAGGCGAGGAGTGAAGGAAATGGAGCAAAAACCTTTTTCAGTCTAATGGTCAGTTCGGACTTGCCTGACGGCTCCACTGATTGCACAATATCCGCTAGCAGGGACGACGGTTTACCCCCGTTTTGCATAAACCGCTTGAGAGAAAATGCCATGGCTTGGGCATCAAAGGCTGTCCCATCGTGAAACACAACGCCCTCGCGCAGGGGAATCTTGTAAGTTAAACCATCCGGGCTGACTTCGGGCAGTTTTGTTGCCAGTTGTGGAACGAGTTCGTCTGTACCCAGCTTGTAACTATAGAGGCGATCGCCCAAACTGTAGAGGACGTTACTCGCTGCCAATTCATAGGCATCTGCTGGATCGAGTGTCCTGGGTTTGAGAGTGGTGCCAACGACCAACCTGCCACTCCCGCTAGCGCTAGTACTGGGTGCAGCCGCTTGTTCAGTTTTGGGCCGCCCTCCACAACTAATGACGAGAGCGCAGCAACAAACCCATAAGGTTAGGTATTTTCCACTAGACCACCAGCGTTTACGAGATAGACGAAACCAGTTAAGCACTTGCATTGGGGATTGAGTTGGGATTGGCGATGAGCCAGAAGTTAATTATATTCAGCTATACATTACAGCTCAAAGCCAATCCCTGCACACGGCTTGATCTCACTATATTTCGTAATACAGCGGAAATGCCTTGGCGTCTCTGGGTTTGACGTAAACTTGCTGATCGGGTTCTAGTTTCAACTGATCGTACCGCTCCCGTGTCAGATTCGCCATCAGAACTTGACCATCGCCCAGGGTTAACTCTGCCTGAATTTCCCATCCCAGGTGAATCACACGCGTCACCCTAGCCGGGGCTGTTGAACCGTTGGGCTTGGTTTCCACGACGACATCGTGAGGGCGCAAGAAGATTTCGGGATGGGCAGAATCAAAGCCGCCGCTTTGAAAAATCTGGGCGCTGCTAGGCAGCACATTCACGGGGCCAATAAAACTCATCACAAATGGCGTGGCGGGGTTGTCATAAACCTGGGCGGGAGTTCCCACCTGTTCCACCCGTCCTTTATTCATGACCACGATTTCATCGGAGACTTCCATCGCCTCTTCTTGGTCATGAGTCACCAAAACGGTTGTCACATGGACTTCATCATGCAGGCGTCGTAACCAAGACCGTAAGTCTTTCCGCACTTTGGCATCCAAGGCTCCAAAGGGTTCATCGAGCAGCAAGACTTGGGGTTGAACGGCTAAGGCTCGTGCCAACGCGACACGCTGCCGTTGACCCCCCGATATTTGGGAAGGATAGCGATCGCCTAATCCACCTAACTGCACTAAATTCAGTAGTTCCTCTACCCGTGCCTTCACTTTTAACTTGGGTGTTTTGCGAATATCTAAGCCAAAGGCAACATTCTGTCGTAGTGTTAGATGTTTGAACAGAGCGTAGTGCTGAAATACAAACCCAATATTACGGTCTTGGACGCTAGTGTTAGTGGCATCTTTGCCCGTTAGCCAAATTTTACCCGTGTCGGGTGGCTCTAAGCCCGCAATCACCCGCAACAACGTAGATTTCCCAGAACCGGATGGACCCAGTAGGGAGACTAAGGAACCACTTTTAATTTCTAAGTTGACGTCATCAACAGCCCTAAAACTACCAAACTGTTTAGATACATTTTCAACAACAATACCCACGGCGATGAAACCTCTATGGAGCGATCGGCTTTTTTATACTGGGCGGTGTTACAAGATAGTGAGTTAACCGCTAACACTCTAATCCCCGGTTATTGGATAGGATTACTGTAGTCTTATATCATAAAACAATGACTTTTTGTGTGTTTTTTTATAATGTAACGGGAGAAAAATCTTTCCCCCTTTACTAGCCCCAACTGCAACAATCGGCTGAACCACAATCTAATGCTCCACACTCTAACCTAGACCCGCAATCCGTTGTAGAGCAATCACTTGCAGAAACGTTACAATCAGCTACTTCACAACCCAACTCAAAACTCAAATCTACACAATCGGCCATTTCCTCGATAGGGCAGCTATCGTTATGTACAGGTTGTGAAGAAGTCTTTCTTCGACGTTGCCTGCGTCGTTTAGTCTTTTGCTCTGGATTAGGACTATCTTCATTTTGGCAGCGATAGGAAGACCGGGCGTTCAAAATCTCATTAGCTTCTCGACAAGCCTGAAATCGTTGCCGCGATGCTCTAACGGCTTCCACTAAACCTTCTTGAGCAATCAAGCGTTTGATGTACTGGGAGCAGGATTCGCCACCATGTAGCAGGCGGTGAGCACAAGAAAAGCCTTTTTGAGGGGAAATGTGCTTCTGATAGCCAGCAATTAAGGCAATGGCAATTTGCTGGGGTACAGAAGCGGCAGCCAAAGTTTTCATTGAGTTGTAGGGGTCGAAGGAATTTGACCATGCACAGATTAGCTACAAACACTCAAACCCCCATTTAGGACGTCGCTGGCTGCGTCGCGACGTATCCTACAGGATGACCAATCACTCTATCCATTGTTAAATTATGTGAAGCACAGTTGTTAAGCAGTATTTCAAGTTGTGCCAATATCTAAGCTTGTCGGTCAGCTGTGCCGAAAGTCCGTGATACCATGCATTCCGTAGCTCTAGCAAGATTGGGAGAAAACATGCCAGCACTTAGAGTTGCTGTTGTTGGGTCAGGGCCAGCCGGATCTTCTGCCGCCGAGACTTTGGCAAAAGCCGGAATTGAAACTTATCTGTTTGAGCGCAAGCTCGACAACGCGAAGCCCTGTGGTGGCGCGATTCCGTTGTGTATGGTGAGTGAGTTTGACCTGCCAGCGGAAATCATCGACCGTCGGGTGAGAAAAATGAAGATGATCTCACCCTCTAATGTCGAAGTTGATATCAACATAGAAAAAGAACACGAATATATAGGCATGTGCCGCCGCGAAGTCCTCGATGGCTTCATGCGTAACCGTGCCGCGAAGTTAGGTGCCAAGCTGATTAACGGTACCGTTCACAAACTCGATATTCCGAGCAATAATACAGAACCCTATACCATCCACTACGCCGACCATTCAGATGGCAGTCTGGAAGGAACAGCCAAGACTCTGAAGGTTGATCTCGTGATTGGAGCCGATGGGGCTAATTCCCGTGTGGCGAAAGCCATTGACGCTGGGGATTATAATTATGCGATCGCCTTCCAAGAGCGCATCCGTCTGCCAGAAGACAAAATGGCTTACTACGAAGACTTGGCAGAAATGTATGTGGGTAACGATGTTTCCACCGACTTCTACGCTTGGGTCTTCCCCAAATACGACCATGTCGCCGTTGGCACCGGTACGATGAAGGTGAACAAAGCCGACATCAAAAAACTGCAAGCCGGTATCCGTGCTCGTGCTGCCAAACGCTTAGCAGGGGGAGAAATCATTAAAGTCGAAGCTCACCCCATTCCAGAGCACCCCAGACCGCGTCGCGTCGTCGGTCGGGTTGCGTTAGTGGGTGATGCTGCTGGTACAGTCACCAAGTCTTCGGGTGAAGGCATTTATTTTGCCGCTAAATCCGCTCGCATGTGTGCCGAAACCATTGTCGAAACCTCCAACGGCGGTACTCGCATCCCCACAGAAGCTGACCTCAAGCTGTATCTGAAGCGCTGGGATAAGAAGTACGGCATGACCTACAAAGTCCTGGATATTCTCCAAACCGTCTTCTATCGCTCCGACGCCACTCGTGAGGCGTTTGTCGAGATGTGTGCTGACAAGGATGTGCAAAAATTAACCTTTGACAGCTATCTCTACAAAACCGTTGTACCCGCCAATCCTTTTGTGCAAATGAAAATAACAGCCAAGACGATTGGTAGCCTGCTGCGCGGAAATGCCCTAGCTCCCTAAAACTCAGCCATCATCCTATTTATTCCAGAGGAGTGAGGCATTCGTCCCAAGACATATAATTTTAATTTCAATGTCTCAGATGAATTCTTCACTCCTTTTGGCATTTATTTCAGACTGCATTCTGTTGATTTAGTGAAGAACTTTTGTTAAGTTCCGATAGAATGAGATAAACAACGCCTTGTTGAACAAACTGTTTGATTTCAAGCTTTTCACGAATTGAACAGTATAAAGATTCAGGGGAAATTGTGATAATTTTCTCAGCATTGATCGCAGCATAGTTATTGGGAATCCGAGCCAAGATGTAGGTTAATAGCTTTTGCCGTAATCTCGGATTATTCAAAATTTTCTGATACGTAGCAGCCGGATAAATATGGCCTGAAAGATTTTCCATCTCTCCATTTATTTTTAATAAGGTTAAATTGACGACTGTTATATCCATTTTTCACTCCTTAGGTGTCACATTCCATAGTCCAGGTATTAGGAGAGAGTTATTTTTATCAAGAGGTGGCTGCGATGAAGGCGATGACAGGCTCCCTTGAAAAGTGTTATATTTTTCTCTCAAAGCTCAGGCTACCTTTAGGAACCCATTTTCTCTAAAGGTTTGATGAGGTTGTTAATTATGGTTGATTTACACCCTGATGAATGATGGTGTTGGTGCTTAGCAGCTATGTTGCCGCGTCACTGTTCACTCTACGGCTATCATTTATGGATTAGCGATCGCTCTTTTCAGAGATAGCTCACTCGTTTGTATCGTTGTCTATTAACTTGTTTTGTCCTGAGTGTACAGGCCAGAAGTAAAAAAATTGAGGAAGAGATCGGGAAGAAATAGGGAATCGAAATTTTGAATGTAATGGAAGCGAATCTATCAAGAGCAAAACAGGTCAATCCTGCGATGGGAGTGACCCTAATATTGGCTAAACAACCTGAAACGGATATTTTCAACTCGCTTCTGAATCAGCCTCTGCCATAGACTGATCAGCCGTGGGTAATTCTAAGCAATAACCTGCGCCATAAACGGTTTTGATATATCGGGGATGGCGGGGATCAGGTTCTAGCTTGGTTCTAAGATGGCGAATATGCACCCGAATCGTTTCGATATCATCATCTGGATCGTAGCCCCAAACCTCCTTCAGGATTTCGCTGGGAGAAACGGTTTGACCATGGCGCTGGAGTAAGCAGTGCAGAAGTTCAAACTCTAGATGTGTAAGTTTAACCGTCTCTTCAAACCAAATCGCTTCAAACCTTTCGGGAACAAGGGTTAAAGGCCCATAGTTCAAGATTTCTGCGTGCTTAGCGGCTTGCGGGATACGGTCTGTGCGTCTTAGCAACGCTCGTACCCGCGCCAGCATTTCTTCGAGTTCAAAGGGTTTGGTCAGGTAATCGTCGGCACCAGCATTAAACCCATCTACCTTATCTTGAGTTTGACCTAGGGCAGTCAACATCAATACAGGAATATCGGCAGTGCGCTCGTCCCGGCGAAGTCGTTGGCAGACTGTGAAACCATCGACTTTGGGCAGCATTAGGTCAAGCATAATCAGGTCTGGCTGGATCTGGAGAGCCAGTGCCTGGCCCTTGATGCCATCGGCTGCTTGATTAACTTCGTAACCAGCCATCTCCAAATTGATGGAGACTAATTCTGAAATTGCAGGGTCGTCGTCGATGACCAGTATCCGGGGCATCACTAAGAGTGTGAACTAAGGTGTCTGTTAACGTTCGATAAGAACTGTTAGCTGAGCTAAAAATACTTTACTGATTATAAGCACAGATTCTATATTCTTTTTGAAGAAACTAGGGGTAACTGAACTTTTTTCGGTAGTGATTTGACAATTACTCCGTTGTTCACCCTGTTTGCTTCCTCCTCACAGGAGGACATAGACCCATGAGCAGGTCTGTGGGAAGCTATGCCTTCAGCGGTTTGCGTCGCGACCCTCACACCGCCATCAATCCGAGTAGATCCATGCCAATGTGTAAAGATTTATAAAGGAAGTGATGGCGATTCGCTGAAGCGTTTTTGCAGTCAAGATTTCCACGTCAGGGTACTCTCACCCCTGGCACTGGCTGTAGGCTTCTATGGGTTGGCTCACTCCCAGCAATAGCGTCCTATTTATCCTTTCACTATCCCCCAGCCCCAGTATGCCCTATCCCTCTTACACTCCACCTTGGTGGATCCAAAATGGACTCCTCATGACTCTGTACACGGCTTTGTGGACAGCACGCCATTGGGAAAAGACCACCTCTGCAACAGAGCCGCTATATCAAGAAAAAATCTTTAGGGGTGCAGGCGGTGTGCCGATTTTTGGCCTTGTTGCCATCCCAGAGAACCCCCAAGGAACCTTTGTTGGTACCTATGGCATTACAGGCGACCTAGATAATCAATGGTTTCTTAGACTGCTGGGGCGTAAGGCATTTGCCCAAGGCTATGCCGTGGTTCTGTTTGACTGGCGAGCTCACGGCAAAACGGCTGAATTATCCCCGACATTAACCTCTGATGGCTTGTATGAAGGAGAAGATTTTGTCCGCATTGCGGCTCAGGCTAAGGCAATGGGGTGTCCCGCCCCATTCTGGTTTACAAGCTATTCTCTAGGAGGACAATTGGCGTTATGGGGTGTTAAAGCAGCGCAGACGATAGAGAGTTGGGGACAAGATTTGGGGCTGCTGGAGTCAGACATTAGGGGTGCGGCAGTGATTTGTCCTAGCTTGGATTCCAACCGTTCTCTCAACTATCTGGTGAATGCTCCATTGGGCAAGTATTTGGAAAAGGCGATCGCACGGCAACTCAAAAAACTGGCTTGGCGAATTCATGAGACTCATCCTGGAGCCATCGACTCAGCCGCTATTGAGCGAGCCAACAGTATTTGGGGCTTTGACCACGAACTGGTGATTTCGGGATTGGGCTTCTGTTCCGTAGAAGAGTACTACGACGCTAGCAGTGCGATGCACCTGTTACCTCATCTTAAAAAACCGACTCTAATCCTTTACGCTGCCGACGACCCCCTGTTTGATCCCACGCTTGTACCGGACTTGCAAGCGGCCTGTGCTGCTAATTCTGCGATCGACTTGGTGATAACTACATACGGGGGTCATGTGGGGTATCTCGCTAGTCCAGCTTGTCAGCGTCAAGGGAATGACCCCGATTGCTGGTGGGCATGGAATCGAATTTTAGAGTGGTGCAAGGGATGATTGATCAGGGGTTGACGCTAAGCCCTCCCTTTTTAAGACAAGCTTAGTGTGGGCGAAGCAATTCTTTCTTTCATTTTTCGGCTTTCTCATGGCATGAGGATTTGAGGTAGAGCGATTTGGCAACACTAACTCCGTTTAACCGTGATTTGCCTGCTTTATGCTCTTAATTGAAAGAAGATTAGTTTTTTACAGGCTATAGAGAAAAGCCTTGTCCCAAACGTAATCGATCACGGCTAAGGCATCATCTAAGGATAGAAGGTGGCAATAGCCTTGAGAATCTCTGGTGAGTATCGCTACATCGGGTGTATTCATTGACCCGGAGCCATCCTGAACAATCTTGCCACGTATCACTTCCAAATTGTGCAGGGGGCCATGAATATCAAAGTCAATTTGGGTGCCAAATTTCTCATCCATCCATACCTCAATTCGGTTATCCAACTGCTCGGGGGTAAGAGGTGTCTTGCTGGTTAGCAGGTGATAGAACACAAGGATAATTTCCTTACACTCTTCCTCTTCAGCCGCATCAATTAAAGACTGAAAAACGCGAACATTACTGGCTAGATTCCTAAAAAAGAGAGTTTCAGTTACATTTTTTTGAAATTTAATCTGCTTACTCTTGTAACTCGTGTATTGCTTGAATGCGAATCCGCCTAAGGTGAGTGATAGGGATAATATAGCCACCAGCACAGGCATAATATTCCGCGCTTCTTCCTTGCTGGGCGTCAATTGTTTTAAATGTTCAGGGCCGACAGTGACCAAGAGAATAACACCGATAACTAGTAATAGTTGGGGGAAAACTTTCAGTATGAGCGGAATAGCTGCCCCAATCGCTGGAATCCCAAACAAGAGGCGGTCTTTCCAAGTCATGCTAGTTTTGACATTGGGAAATAGGAACTCTATATCAAATTTTGGAATGTTTTTATAAAGGTAAACATACATTTTACCGGGCGTAAAATTTAGCTTATCCGGCTTAGCTTTTTTGGCAACAAAATAAGATTCTTCTTTAAATTTAATCAACAAAGCTACTCGTTCAAAGACATTAATTTTCTTTTTTCTCTTCCTGAAAAATTTCTTCACCCAAACACTTTTATAAATATCGCCCCGGCAGTAGCAGATCATCTGCTCGAAGTCGTTAAAATCGACATGGGTTTTAAGTTCAATCAATGACCTTGCTTCAAAGGCTTGTTGTAAGTTATCTTGTGATAGAGGAACATAATTTGCTCTTTCTAAAATATTCTTAAAGTCGGCAACAAGAATGGATTGCATAACCCCCCGCTCTTGGGGAGTGGTTTCAGTTCGAGACTTGGTATCAGCGTCCGGATCAAAAAGAGCATAGTTATCTTTTAAGCTTTCTAGATACCCATGAAACTGAAAATGGTAATAGGCAGCAATAATGGAGCAGAATTCTCGAAACTTTTGAGCTTCTGCGGAATCCAACTGACCATCTTCTAGGCAAAGTTCAATAAGGTCTGTGCGTCGATAGGGGATAAATGCTTCCCTGTCTTCATATGAAGCCATAATCCTAAACGTGCCTTCTTAGCCCTTTTTTAAGGATAAAACGCGACATGAGTTGTCGCATTTTCATCATCCTACAAGCAATGATAGATGATGCCTGGGATTAGTTCTTAGCTTCCCCCTGTTGTTTTTGGCCTTCTGGCTTCTTGGGTACCGCATCTAGCTGACTCTGCGCTTGGTTCCTGGCATCTTTTGCCGCTTGATAATCTGGCTTGTATTGGAGCGCTTTATCATAGGATTCAATAGCGTCTTGATATCGCTTTAAGTTAACTAAAGCATTGCCGCGACTGAACCAAGCTTCGTAGTGGTTGGGCTGAATTTCTACAACTCTGCTGTAAGACACGAACGCATCTTGGTAGCGTTTCAAGTTATAGAATGCATTACCCAGATTGTATTGGGCTTGGTAAAAATTTCTCCGTAATCGAATTGCCTTGCTGTAAGAAGCAACGGCTTCTTGGTAGCGCTGTAATTGATGAAGCGACCAACCGCGATTGTACCAAGCTTCCGAGTCGTCAGGATTGAATTTAACCGCTTGGTCAAATGAGGCAGATGCTTGCTCGTATTGCCGTAAATTAATTAGAGCGCTGCCTCGACTATACCATGCTTTAGAGAAGTTAGGCTGAAATTGAACAGTTTTATCATAGGATTCCACGGCTTCTTCATATTTTTTTAAATTAATTAAGGCATTTCCTCGCTGATACCAAGCATGAGGGAAATCGGGTTGATATTCAACCGCTTTATCATAGGATTTAACGGCTTCTTCATATTGCCTCAAATTATGCAGTGCCCAGCCACGATTGTTCCAGGTGGGAGCGTACTTAGGTTGAAGTTGAATGGCTTTATCAAAAGAGGCGATCGCATCTGAATATTGCTGCAATTTAATCTGCACATTGCCTTTACTATTCCAGGCTTCTAGACTATCTGATTGAAATTCAATAGCTCTGTCAAAGGAATTAATGGCTTCTTTGTACTGCTGCAAGGAATCTAGGGCGTTCCCTCGACCAATCCAAGCTTCTGAATAAGCCGGCTGAATTTGAATCGCTTTGTCGTAGGCATTACGGGCTTCTTCATATCGCTTCAGGGCTAAAAGAGTACTACCTTTTCCCTTCCAAGCTTCTGCGTATTCGGGTTTCAGTTCAACGGCTCGATTATAAGATGCAAGTGCATCATCATATCGCTTCAATTCTAAGAGCGTATCGCCCCGTTTATACAACTCCGTTGCATTAGAAGAATTGACAAAATTAACTATCAGTACTGTTGCCGCCAACCCCAAACTCAGGACACCCATTGAAATTAAAACTTTGTACAGTAACGATTTAGATAGTTTTGGCTTGGCACTAATCGGTTTTGGTGATGCAGCAGGGAAGGAAACAGTACTTTTAGAAACAGTCTTTAATTCATTAAGCGCTTGTAAGACTAAAGCTGCTGATTGGTAGCGTTGCCGGAAATCGTAGCGCACCATTTTATCTAATACTTCGGCAAATTCAGAGCTAGCCGATGCCTTTTCATTCCAACTAAGTTCACCTGTATCGGGGTTGATTGGCAGTTGCTCAGGGCTGATGCCGATCAGGGCTTGAATGCCCACCATTCCTACAGCATAAATATCACTGCTTAATTTAGGATTGCTGTTGGCTTGTTCGCTGGGTAAATAGCCAGGAGTACCAATTGCGACGGTAACGTTTGTTCGTCCTCCTTGAACGACTTGAGTGCTAACTTGTTTAACCGCCCCAAAATCAATTAAAACTAATTTGCCATCTTGCTTCCGTCGAATGATATTGCGCGGATTGATATCTCGATGAATGACGTTCTGCTGATGAACAAAATCTAATATTTCTAGAATTTCCTTTAATAGGGAAATCACCTCGTCTTCACTCCAGAGACCCCCCCTACCTCCCCCTTGGTAAGAGGAGGCATTACCTGTAGTAGCCCCCCCTTGGTAGGGGGGAGTTGGGGGGGTGAGTTCTTTACTCAAGTCATCCCCTTCAATGAATTCCTGCACCAAATAAAATTCTTGATTTTCCTCAAAGTAAGCAAAAAGTTGCGGAATTTGGTCGTGACTTCCCAACCGATGCAAGACTTTAGCTTCCGTATCAAATAGACGCCTTGCCGTTTGCAGAGTAAAGGGGTCAGTTGCTTGAGGTTTCAGTTGCTTGACGACACACTGCTGGTGGTCGGGCAAGTGCTTGTCTTGTGCCACAAAAGTTTTGCCAAAGCCACCTTGACCCAGTTGGCTGATGATAGTGTAGCGTCCACCAATTGTTTGTCCAAGACCCAAGTTCATGCAGTTTCACCGAAGGAATGCAGGCATCGCAGGGATGATTACTCGATTTTTGCACACAACTCTCGGAGGAGTCCGGACACTAATACCCTTTCTGTAGGGGTACACCATACCAAAATCTCATCGCCCCTTGTGCAAAACGCTTAATCTAGCTCTTGATCATCTCTGCCACAAAGAGCTGCCATTGCACTGCTTGTAGGCGTTCCTGCTAGAACAAAGGCAGGGTTACTGACTGGTAACTGAGCTTGTTGGCAGCATCCGCTCTGCTTCTGTGTCACATCTCGCAGGTTGCTCACCAACCCTTCAACCCATTCTTTATCAACAGATGAAAGCTTTTCAACAAGTTCAGTTAACTGTCTTTCGGTCTCCCAAAGAACTGATTTGACCTGTTCTCTTGCTTGAATCGGTTCAAGGAGTTTTCGGTCTTCTTTGAACTGTCTTTCTGCATCCACCATCATTCGTTCTACTTCGTACCGATCAACGGTTAAAGCATGAGGAAGTACCATCGCTACTTCTTTCCCAGTTGCTAAATCTTTGGCAGTGATGGAGAGAATGTCGTTATGGTCAACGTCGAATGTGACTTCGATTTGCGGTACACCCTTGGGAGCAAGGGGAATTCCATCGAGGCGGAGAATTCCTAAACTTTTGTTATCTTTAGCGAAGGGTCGCTCTCCTCGTAGAACATTGATTTTTATACTGGTCTGCCCATCCGTTTCGGTAGAGAAAACTTGGGATTTTCGGATTGGGAGGAATGTGTTGCGGTCAATCAGCTTAGTCATCAACCCATGCTGCGTTTCTATACCTAACGACAGGGAGGTCATACACCAAGATATACAACCGTAGTCTACTCGACCAGACAAAACACTGGCTTGGATAGCTGCACCGAGGGCTACAGCTTCCTCAGGATTAACGCCTTGAAGGGGTTCCTTGCCAGTGAATTGGCGTACTAATTCCTGAACTGCTGGGATGTGGGTAGAGCCACCCACAAAGACAACTTCATTAATCTCAGATATTTTCAGTCTGGCTTCTTGGAGTGCTTGTTCGATAGGAATGCGACAGCCGTCAAGGAGTTCTGAACACATTTCCTCAAATTCAGTACGGGTAAGGACTGTATCAATATGTTTGGGGCCGTCTTCAGTAGCTGCGATGAAGGGGAGGTCAATTTCTGCTTGATTAAGGCTGGAAAGCTCAATTTTAGCTTTTTCAGCGGCTTTTAGAAGCCGCTGTAAAGCTTGCTTATCTTGGCGCAGATCGATATTTTCTTGACGCTGAAATTCATCAGCCAGCCAATCAACAATCTTTTTATCGAAGTCATTGCCGCCGAGGTAAGCGTCGCTGCTAGTAGCGAGTAGTTCAAAGACACCATCACCTAACTCTAGAAGATAGACATCCAAAGTAGCGCCACCGAGGTCAAAAACTAGAATGGTTTCGTTGTCCCGCTTATCTAGTCCGTGGGCAAGGCAGGCAGCAGTGGCTTCATTGATGGTACGGAGCACATCCAAACCCGCTAAATAGCCAGCATTTTTGGTGGCTTGTCGTTGAGCATCTGTAAAGTAAGCAGGAACAGTAATCACAGCTTCGGTAACGTCTTCGCCGAGGTAGGCACTGGCAGTGTCGGCAAGTTGGCGTAAAATCTGGGCAGAAATTTCTTCAGGGGTAAACTGTGCGCCTGCATTGGGACAGCTGATTGTAATGCCGCCGTCGCTAGCGGAAACGATTTCGTAGGCAACCTTACTTACTTCCTGGGTGACTTCATCGTATTTGCGCCCGATGAAGCGTTTGACGGAGTGAATGGTGTTTTGATCATTGATTACAGCTTGGCGTTTGGCAATTTGACCCATGAGGCGATCGATCTTCGACCCCACTTCGCTAACGCCGTTTTGGGCGTAACCTATAACGGAAGGCGTTGCTCCCAAACTATCTGTGTTGGCAATAACTCTAGCTTTCCTATATTCCATGACTGCCACACGGGAATTCGTCATTCCTAAATCAATCCCGATTACCTTTGCCATGATGCTCAACTCCGTGGTTGTGTGGTGCGAGTCTATCAGAGGCAAAATAATTTACAGGTGTGGTTTTTTAGCAGAATGTTAGGCTAATTACCGTACCTCAAGTTAATGACAGTACTCTAATACGCTTTTAAATTTGCTTGTAAAATACAGCAAAAATTACTTTTATTAGCCCAGCTCGAAGTATCGGTTGAAGGTATAGCTTTGATTGGGGTCAAGGAGTGGCATAGCTACGAGTTAAAAACATCTATAAGCGTATGGTAAATAACAAAAAAATACCCCCTAATGTAATCTAGGGAGTATTTTTATTCATCAGCTAATTATCGTTTCTAGGAAAAGCCAGATAGGCTCTTTCTTAGAATTCTGGCTAGATATTAGGAGTGATACGCGACCAATCCAACTTCCGCAGCGGAACGATATAGCATGGCTTGCTGACGATTCTTGATCACTCGCTGGGAATTCAGCATTAATGAACGTGCTTTGTCTTGCGTCGAGAAAACAGGACTTGTTGTGGGTTGGGCGCTGTTAGGAGCTGAAGTCACACCATTTTGGTAGCGAACACCGCGATAGGTTAGGTTAACCCGAGGTTGCAGCACGGGCGGCTTTTTCATATTGCGGAATCTCCAATCTAGACCCCGATACTTGCCCCCGACTACATCTTCAGTGCTTTCTACAACTGGAGGGTTGTAATCGTATTGAACACCGCGATAAGAGAGTTTCATGGTTTTCGCCTCTAAATGAACTGTAGTGATATGAGGCGCGTTCCTTCGGGGTTTCTCCCTACTTCCGTCTCCCTGTTAGCGACATTGTTATTGGGCTAAGAGAGATGAACGATTTGACTTCTGTATCTATTGTTACCGTTTTTTGGGAAAATGTCAATTCTTTAATAAATATTTACATTTTAGTGACAAACAGCCTCTTTGTTATGTGACAACTTGTAAGACAATATTCTCAGCACCAGAAATTGCTCTTATCTTACTCGCCGGGAAGACCCCAAGTGTAGCGTTAGCGAAGCGAGGCGCTAGCCCATGCGGAACTTGGGGATGAAAGGCGGAAGGGTTGTGGTCGGAAGTGTTCCGACGCAATTGACAAAAATCAATAGCTTACCTAAAATCAAGGAAATGGATAAATTAGGCCAATGGCAAATAAAGGTTACAAATTTAGACTATATCCGACACCTGAACAGGAATCATATCTTGCTAAGTGTTTTGGGTGTAGTCGTTTTGTGTATAACCATTTTTTGCGGTTGACTACTGATACTTATGCTGAGTCTAAGCAGCATTTAAAATACGGGGATACAGCTAAGTTATTGACAACGCTCAAAAAAGATGAGCATTTCTCATGGCTAACTGAAGTCAACAGCCAATCCCTACAGCAATCGCTTAAGGACTTAGAATCAGCATTTGTTCGTTTCTTCAAGAAACTGGGTAACTTTCCTGTATTCAAGAAAAAGCGTAACCGCCAATCATTTCGCGTTCCTCAACACTGGAGCATTACCAGCGATGGAATGCTCAAACTCCCTAAAATGCAACCGATTAAAATGGTTCAACATCGGGAAATGGAGGGAACGCCTAGCAGTGTTACTATCAGTAAAACTCCTACAGGTAAGTACTATGCATCTATTTGGGTAGAGTACGAACCTCATGAAGCTCCCCTAAATGGTGGGAAGATTGGCGCTGATTTGGGGTTGAAAGATTTTTTAATTACCAGTGAGGGTAAAAAGTATCCAAATCCTAGATTTTACAAGCGTGCATTAAAGCGCTTGAAACGGCTACAACGTTCTTTTTCTCGTAAAGTTAAAGGTTCAAACAACCGAAACAAGCAGCGACACCTTGTCGCAAGAGCGCATGAAAAAGTAGCCAACCAACGCCTAGATATGCAACACAAACTCTCTCTACAGTTAACGTGCGATAACCAAGTTGTGGCGGTGGAAGATTTGCATATCAAAGGCATGGTAAAAAATCACAAGCTTGCACAAGCGCTCTTCGATGCTAGTTGGGGTCAATTCTTGACAATGCTGGAGTACAAAGGAAAACTCTACGGCTGTGAAATTCGCAAGCTAGATAGGTTCTTTCCCAGTTCCAAGCGTTGTTCTAAGTGTGGATATATTCATGAAAATCTAACACTGCATGTCAGAGAATGGATTTGTCCAGAGTGTGATACGCACCACGACCGAGATATCAACGCATCCACGAATATCTTGATATTTTCAGACCCTCAAATACGGCAGGAATTGCCGAAATCTACGCCCAAAGAGCCTGTTGAAAGACGGGGACACCAAGGGGGTTACTCCTTGGGCTTGGGAAGCCCCTAGTGTAGCTCTCACTAGGGGTAATTCACAATCACAATGCTTGCCGTCAGACGTTAAATTTGTTGGTATGAGTGAAAAGAGTGATAGTTATAAAGTGATTGCGGATAATCGGCAAGCCCGTTTCCGCTATGAAATTCTAGAAACTTACGAAGCAGGGATTGAGTTAAAGGGAACCGAGGTTAAGTCCATTCGACAGGGGAAAGCCAACTTACAAGACGGGTATGCCCTGATTCGGAATGGAGAAGCTTGGCTTTTGAATGTGCATATCTCCGCTTACCAAAAAGCTACTGATTTTTTTAACCATGACCCACGTCGCACCCGCCGACTCCTGTTACACAAAAAGGAAATCCGCAAGCTCATCGGCAAGGTGGAACAAGAGGGTTTGACGCTGGTGCCGTTGAAAATGTACTTTACGCGGGGATTTGTCAAAGTCACCATTGCTCTAGGTAAAGGCAAAAAGCTCCATGACAAGCGCGAAAGCCTGAAGGAGCGTCAAGATAAGCGAGATATGGCACGAGCCATGAAGCGAGATTAAAGGGTTGAACGTTGGTCGGTTAAAAAGAAAGCAAGTTGCTCATTGAGCAGCTGAGAAGACTTCAACCTTCAACTTCCAACTCTTCAACCGTTGAGGTATCAGCAACTGGAGGGACGTAGAAACTGGCAATAAGAGCGACCATCAGCCACCAGAGGGTATTAACTTCGGGACGATACCAAACGGTATCAAAAAGATTATGACTGAGCATCCCAAACATCGCCGCGATCGCACCCATTAGCCAAAATCCATTACGATTAGTTAACCTCCGGAAACGACGCATTTGCTGGACACCTTGATTAAACGTGACCATCAGTAACCAGATGAAACAGGATAATCCAATCAATCCCGTTTCAACAGCCACTTCCAGAAGAATGGAATAGGCACTCAAGGCACTGTAGCGAGCACGCATGTAGAGGGGATAGACTTTGTTGAACGCCGTGTTGCCTGGGCCAATGCCGATAATGGGGCGATCGCGAATCATCTCTAAAACGGCCGACCAGACATTAATCCGGAAGTTGTTACTACTATCTTGCCGACCGACAAACATACTAGCAACGCGATCGCGCACAGGTCCCACAAACAGCACAGCCAGAAGCACAACCCCAGCCGAACCGCCCACCAGTACTGGCATTGCCCAAGGACGCCACTCAGGTGGTAGTTGGACGCTGTACCAATACACCAACAGCACTAAGAAGGCAAAAAGACAGACCACAAAGCCAATCCAGCCACCGCGACTGAATGTTAGCACTAGGCAGGAGGAATTCACGATAAACATGGTCGCTGCCAATGCTTTGGTCAGTAACCGCTGCCAAACAAAGATCGCAGCTAAACTCAACGCCACCGCCGGAATCAGATACCCAGCCAGTAAATTGGGATTACCTAAATAACTATAGACCCGCGTTAGTTTTGCCGCAGTTGAGGTGGGATCGACCCAAGTCGCCAGGGCTTTTGCCCCAAAAAACCACTGCCGTAGCCCGTAAACACTAATAATCAGTGATACATGCAGGAAAAGGGCAATAATCCAAGAACGAATCCGGGGCGAGCGCAATACCCGCGCCATCAAGGCAAATAGCAGCAAATAAAGCGTTAGCTTTCCCAAGCCCGTAGCCGCTGCCTGTTTCACGGGGGAGAGGGCACACGCTACCACAGAAATGCCCCAATACAACAACACCAACAGATGAATTGGCGTCACCTTCCGGTGAAACCCTTGTCGCGGTTCTGCCTCATCCGATAGGGTGAGCAACACCCAAAAAGCCGCAGTCGCTATTAACAAAATAGCAATCAGTGCATTGTTGGTTCTCCCGACAAAGGGAGCTAGAACAAGCACTACAGCCACCAACAGCGCCCCTATCGGCTCAGCCCACTGCATCACGTAGCTGCCCCGACGCCAAGATTGTAGCAATCCCACCAGCCGATACAAATAGCTAGCGCCTCGCCACTGATATAGCTGTAAATTTGACAGAGTAAGCTGTTGCCAAACTGAATTCATAAATAGGGAGTAAGAGCGAGAGACTAGAAGCCTGAAAAATGCAAAATATAAGAACCAAAAATCACGATTCTTTGATGTTTAATTCTTAAGGCTGCATCTGGATTCCGGACTCTAGACTACAACCTTTCCTTCACGGACTCAAATAGAGGCAGCGTCACAACATAGCGATACCCGGCTTCTGTGGAGCCTTGAACGGAAATTTCTCCTCCATGAAGTTTTGCCAAATGGCAACTGAGTAATAGCCCTAGGCTTTCACGGGACTCAGCCTGATCAGGAGTCTGGTTGGGTTCACCGTTCAAACTCAAGGGTACCGGGAGCGAAGCTCTCGAAACAACCGGAGCAGCAGGTGATTCGTAACACGTTGCAATCAGTTCGCTGCTTTCCATCTCACTATGGCCCGGTGAAGTTTCTAGAGCATTAGAAACCGCCGCAATTGCCGATGAAGGTAAATACGATGCGCCAATTCCCTCACCGAACTGAGGTAACCCCTCCCCTAACCAAGGGTGAGAAACCCAAATCGCCATATTGATTTTGTCTGTTTTGCGAGAAGCATGAAGGCGAACCTCGCCCTCCGCCTCAGCAGACTGAATCACACTATAGATCAGGTAATAGAGGATTTGCCTAACCTTCTCCTTATCGAGCAACCCAATGCGATTCCCAGGCTCGACAGATAAACGGATTTGGAGTTGCTGACGCTGGGCGATTTCTAACAGGCTATTGATGGCTTGTTGACAGAGCATTTCGATATCGACGGATGTCAGCTGGAGTTGTTCGCTGCCGTCATCCAAAATCTTGAGGTCAACAATTTCATCAACCAGCGATATTAACTGTTGACCACTAAGATGAATAATTTCCAAGTATTCTTTCTGTTTTGTGGTCAGAGGGCCATAAACCTGGCGTGTCAGTACGCTAGCCATCCCCATCACAGACGTTAAGGGTGTTCGCAGTTCCTGAGTCAACTGAGCGAGCAATTGGAGTTTAAGCGAGTTACCAGAGTTAAGGCCAGCAGAAAAATTCTGGGAAATATCTTGTCTATCCGTTGTTGATTCACATTCCCACTCGTCTTGGTACTGACTGAGAGTGGATGACAGGGGAATTTTTTGGCTCGAGCGGCTGTACTCTTGTTTTAAAAAACGGTTCCGCTCAAATTCGCTCAGACTCCAGCGAGCTGTAATAGCTAGCAATTCAATGTCTTTGGCGCTAAAGCAGCGAGGCTCCCAATCCATGACGGCGAGCGTACCCAAGCATAGCCCATCTGCCGTCAATAGCGGTGCGCCCAGATAAGCACGGATACCGTAATGTCCAACTAACAAACTACTGGCAAAGACGGGATGAGTTGCTGTATCGTGAATCGCTAAAACTTGATGAGAGTCTACGACATAGCTGCAAAAGCTTTCAGTTCGCGGCAGAAGGCGCGACTGTGCCAACTGATTCATCAGCCCAACTCTGGATAAACCGACGGCTGCCTTGATGTGCAGGTGATTTTGCGCCATGACGCCTAATATGCCAATAGGGGCATCCACAAGCCGCGCCGCCGTTTGAGCCGCTTCCTCAAAAACAGTAACGGTTTCCGTTTCGAGTAAGCCAAGCTCTCTAAGCGCTGTGAGCCGTTTTTGTTCTCGTACTGCGGGCGTCAAACCATCTAAACGACAAAAAATTCGGGTCTCCGGATTGGTCATAAAAACTTAAAGCTCCATACCTATTGCTTTGAGCGGCTCTCAGGGTTCCTGAAGTTTTATCCGCCATAGATATAGATAACGTTCCCGTATGGCGTCTAGAACAACCATTAGAAGGCATGGAGATTGTTTCGAGACTAACTCAAGTGGTCATGAGTCCTGAGAAAAACCGATTTCTCTGTTTAGGACAATCAGGGAATGATCAAAACCCATTGGGTGATCACCCATTACCCAACCCCCTGGTTTGTGGCAGTCCAAGCTGGATGAGAGAGCAGAGAGGCGATAACCCGTACACCTCGTAGTTGATTAGAAAGCGGTAGATGACCTCTAGGAGCACTGAGATCCCATGTAAACTCGTTTGGGTAACGAGTCCAATTGTTTGCTGTCTTCCAACCGATTTTAGGCCAAAGCTTTTCCCAGTTTTTGCCCATCGACAGCCACAACTCCCGTTGGACAGTAAATCCAAATTTGCCTTGAGAGTGGATGTACCACAGGTTATTCAGGGTTTGTAAATCGGTAATGGGAAAATTTTCTACCTCAGAAAAGTACAGCCATTTTCGTGCAGATGCGGCTGGGCCGGCTAATTCACAGAGTTTTTCTAATGTAAGACGGTCAGCGGCGAGAAAATCGGCAAGGACAAGCTGCTGTTGTAGAGGCAAATAGTCAATCCCAACCTCAGAATTCAAGGGCACGACCCCTGTGGGAAAATGGCTTTGCACAAAGGCTTTTACGTCGGGTGTATTGACCTGATATAGCGTTTGGTAGGCAAGACCTATAGCTAGAGTCGCTGGAGTGGACTGTTGCTCTGTTAAAAATTCCATTAAGACTTCTAAGCCAGTCTCGCCTAAGCTGGCCAATTCGGCAATGAGCTGAAGTTGTTTTTTTTCAGAACTCGTCCGAAGCTGGTGCATTAGCTCAGCCATGCGATTGCCTACGGCACCGCCCAAAGGGCGATCGGAGTCTTCTGTTACTGAGGCAGTGGTTTGGTCTGTCATGAAGCGGCTTGTTTGTTGGTTGCGGCAATATTAATTGTGGCGGGTAAGGGCTAAAAGTTGGAAGGTCGGAACTCACATTCTTGCCCTCAACGGGTACAGTCGGTTTTTTGGGTAATGGGTAGTGGGGCATATATGGACTGTGTCGAGGTTCTGCCGAGTTCCCAAAACGGTTCATCGCCTCATCCCTCCTGTTCACTGTCTTTGTCTTCGTTAGGCGCTTGATATCCCTGTTCGTAGGCAAAACGAATCAGTTGAGCGCGATTCTCTAGTCCTAGCTTATTGAGGATGCTACTTAAATGAGTCTGAACGGTACGAGGGCTGATAAATAAGCGATCGCTTATTTGTTTGTTGGTCAATCCTTGAATTACTTCCCAAAAGACACGTTCTTCTGCGGGTGTCAAGGGTAAAGGACTCGGTGTACTCACTTCCTCAGGAATCGTCTCGGATATCTCCGTGGTTTCCACGAGCGAAGATGGGTTGAATGACGAGGTCGGGCGTGAACCCATCGACAGTTGCATTAACCGGATAATCTCAGAATGGATGCGGCGGGTGCGCTCTAGCTGCGCTTCAATTTTAGCGACTAACTCTCTAGGGTCAACGGGTTTGGTTAAATAATCATCGGCTCCGATTTCATGACCATAAATTCGGTCTTCTAATTCTCCCTTCCCCGACAAAAATATAAATGGCATCAGTTGACCGGAAGGAGTAGCTCGCAAACGGCGGCAAAATTCCAACCCATCCATTTCTGGCATCATCACATCAGAAACGACCAAATCCGGTGGATTTTTGGCAAAAGCCACTAAAGCGTCAGCGCCAGAACTCACTTGTTCTACTTGGTATCCCCGATTTTCCAGGTAGCGAGTCAAGACCGTTCGCATCGTTCTATCATCGTCAACGATTAAAATCTTTTTCATCGTTTTGCTGGAGCCACCTTTCCTGCCAGAGTCCTGGTTATTGGGTTACTCAACCTATCTCTTACCCCTGTAGGTTGGGGTGCTTGAGAGTCGGACTGAGATAAGCAATACATCATATTTATTCTGTTTACTTTATTCTGTTTACCTAAATCCGAGCGCATCATTTAGACCGTGCCCAAAGGCAAGAGCGACTTCAAGCTCAAGGTCGTCAAAATCTGATTTTCTGCCTTAGGTTGAATTCAGGTCTATTTTGTCACTTGAGCTCATAAGTTGCATGAGGGCGATTTCGACTGGTAGTACGGAGACTGGGATAGATCAGGGATAGGCGCTTTGCTCTACATTTTGTTCTAGCCTAACCGTAGAAAATTCCCACAGATAAGGGGAATTGTAAGATTCAAGCGCCTTAAGCCAAGAGCGAAAATAGGATAGCTAGGCTTTAAGCTAGGCTAGGCACTTTGGCATTCGCTTAGCCACACACTCTCACCGTCTAAACTGCTCGGGACAATGCTCTAGGCACGTTCACGCTGGGGCTAGGTAGCGTCATCGCTATGTGGCTGAGAGCGATCCGCCTCTGGCGCTGCGCTCCGCGCAATCGCTTTAGCTCTAGCATAAGACTGCCATGACAAGCCATAGGGTTGCAGACGCCGATCAGCGAGTCTAAACTATCGGACTTTAGGCACCTCGTTGTTACCTAAAGCCTCGCTTTGCTCTCTAGCGCCTAAGATGCTCTCTTACAGCATAATGGCTTATTACTACAGTGGCTCAAAGCTGTCCTGGCTTAGACAAAGCTTTTAGGGTTGTGGTACTTGGCTGTTTTATTGCCTTGATGATCATCGGTATCTGGTTGGATAAGGTATACAAAAATTAAATTCATTCATACAAAAATTAACCTTTCGCACGATGTAGTTTAAGCACAAAGATGCTAGTTTCTAACGAAGCTTGTCATCCCTGGGTCGGAAAAGACGGCCTGCCCAGTTGCGGTTAAAGTTCCTTTCCAAAGGGATACCTGTTGTTTTATCCGCAAAAAACCTTAACTGAACTAGATCTGGCGCAAGGGATCTGGTAGTTTGCCTGCATAGGCTCTACCGATGCTAATCTCGACTCTAATACACTGCTCTATGTACGAGAAAATAACTCCTCCAGATACCGGCTCTCGCATTACCTTCAAAGAGGGTGAACCCATCGTTCCCGACAATCCGATTCTTCCCTTCATTCGCGGTGATGGCACAGGTGTTGATATTTGGCCAGCGGCCCAAAAGGTATTCGATGCGGCTGTTCACGCGGCCTATGGTGATAAGCGACAAATTAGCTGGTTTAAGATTTATGCGGGTGACGAAGCTTGCGACAAGTACGGGACTTATCAATATTTACCCGAAGACACGCTCCAAGCCATTAAAGAGTATGGCATTGCCATCAAAGGGCCATTAACCACTCCGATTGGGGGTGGGATTCGTTCGCTCAATGTTGCCCTGCGGCAAATTAACGACCTCTACGCCTGTGTGCGCCCCTGTAAGTATTACGCGGGAACACCCTCTCCCCACAAAACGCCGGAGAAACTCGATGTGATTATCTACCGGGAGAACACCGAGGATATCTATCTGGGAATCGAGTGGCGTCAAGGTAGCCCCATGGCTGAAAAACTGATTTCCCTGCTCAATAATGAGCTAATCCCCGGAACCCCCGAACACGGCAAGAAGCAAATTCCCCTCGACTCTGGGATTGGTATTAAACCCATTAGTAAAACGGGTTCCCAACGTCTGGTACGCCGCGCCATCCGGCACGCCCTGCGGCTTCCCAAAGATAAGCAGCAGGTGACTTTGGTGCATAAAGGCAATATTATGAAGTACACCGAAGGAGCCTTTCGAGATTGGGGCTACGAGCTAGCGACGACCGAGTTCCGGGCTGAATGTGTGACCGAACGGGAATCCTGGATTCTCAGCAACAAGGAACGAAATCCTGATATTACTCTGGAAGAGAATGCGCGTCAGATCGAACCGGGTTACGACGCCCTGACACCAGAGAAACAAGCTGAAGTTACCAGTGAAGTGGAAGGTGTCCTCAATGCGATTTGGGACACTCACGGCAATGGTCAGTGGAAAGAGAAGATCATGGTCAATGACCGGATTGCTGACAGCATTTTCCAACAAATCCAGACGCGACCGGATGAATATTCGATTCTCGCCACCATGAACCTGAATGGGGATTACCTCTCTGATGCGGCGGCGGCGATTGTAGGTGGTTTAGGGATGGGGCCAGGAGCCAATATTGGTGACACTTGCGCCATTTTTGAGGCCACTCACGGCACAGCACCCAAACATGCAGGCTTAGACCGGATTAATCCGGGTTCGGTTATCCTGTCCGGGGTGATGATGTTGGAATTTATGGGTTGGCAGGAAGCGGCGGATCTAATTAAGAAGGGAATTGGGGATGCGATCGCCAATCGGGCCGTCACCTACGATTTAGCCCGGATGATGACTCCGCCCGTCGATCCACCCTTGAAATGTTCCGAGTTTGCGGATGCAATTATCAAGCACTTCACATGAGATCCTGGTTAGTAGGGTGCGTTAACGGAGTGTAACGCACCAGCTAAAAACGGTGCATTACGGCGCACTAAGTCGTGTAATTGATAAAATTTAATTCCTAGTCTGCGCCTAATGCACCCTACTGTCAGTTCATCCTATTTAACGAGCCGTTCTATATAACAAGAATCCTCCGGTTCCTACACCAAAGACATTAGGCAACCAGCCCGCCATAATCGGAGAAAGAACATTAGACAGACCTAATGCCTCACAGATAAAGTTTAGTAAATAATATGTAAAAATAATAATAATACTGATACCAAAACTCGTGGCTTTACCTGTGCGTTGAGGTCGAGTGCCCAATACCGCACCGATCAATCCAAAGACCAAACAAATGAAAGGGAAAGCGAGTTTTTGTTGAACCCGTAAATCGAGTCGGCGGAGTTTTTTGGCATCACCACTAAGCCTGATAATTCCCTTATATTCATGAATTTGGGCAATATTCATTTCAGCCGAGTCACGGTCTTTACCTGCAATTTCAAAAGGTGTTCTAGGCAGTTTTAGTTGTTGATTTTCAAATCGCACAATATTGCGGTAAGAAGCGTCAGGAGAGACGACATAAATAGTGCCATTGAAGAAATCCCAAGTATTCTGAGCTGGATTCCAAATCGCTGATTCAGCCGTCACAATTTGGTTGAGACTTTGCTGAGACCAGTCTAAAATGGTCAAACCTTTCAGACGTTCGCCGTCAAATTGATTAGCATAAAATAATCGTTTGAGTGCCCGAATTTTTTGACCATCTGGTTGTGTGACTTCTCCATATTCGGGATAGAAAATATTGTTTTCTTGAAAGGATGGCTTTTCTTTTTTCAGTGCGTTCTCCATTGTGACAGTGGCTTGGCGGTTGGCAGCAGGAACAACCAACTCGTTAAATAAGAACGTCATACCCGTCACCACCAAACTCAAAACCACCGCAGGCGCAACAATTCGGTAGAGGCTCACACCACAGCCACGCAAGGCAATCAACTCACTGTCACTGCTGAGGCGAGAGAATGTCATCATTGCGGCTAAGAGAGTAGACATTGGAAATGCATAGGCAATAAATAGGGGCATTTTCAACATCAAGACTTGAACCGCAATCCCGATGGGTAATCCCGCATCCGTTATTTTTCGTACCAAATCAAATAGGGTACCAATGGCGACGCCGACTGAGGAAAAGGCTCCAACCCCAAATAAAAAAGGCGGTATTAGTTCAGTGGCAATATACCGATCCATGACGGATATGCCAGGGATTAGTGAATAAAAAATTTGGCTTGAACCTGATTTCATTGCAGTCAGTGGTTAACCTTCACGGGATAGTTTTTTAGAAGTGACGACCGATTAATCCTAAGTTTTCAATCCGGCGATTATACTCTGGCATTTAGAGAGGGCAAAATATCAAATACCATAAGGTCGAGGATAAGGTTTGAGCAGGTTTTTAGCCTGATAAACGTAAACGACTTCTGTCACTTCACCACCTCGTCGAATGGGTACCGTTCCAATCTGCTGTAGGCTACTAAAGTAAGTTTGATAACGTTCCATTAACTCTTTCTCTTGTTCAAAGCGGGAAATCGTGACATACAGCGCGTCTTTGCCCACCCATTGATCAGGTTTTGACCAAAACGCAAAACCCCGCATATCCGAACTAAAGGCCGTAATTGGGGTATGTTGCAAAGGCACTAGAGCCATCCCAATGGGTGCAGCGAGGTAATAGCCATTGCTGAATATAAAACTAGACTCCCGTAGCGCCTGACTCAGGACAGGGGATTCGGCAAAACCCCGCCGCAGTTGCTGAATATCCAGCAGTTGTGTAGAGGGGTCATCTTTAGCAGGCCAGAACCCTCCCAGTATGGCGTATTGACTTCCTTGTTGCAGTGTTCCCGTTGTCACATGCAACAGAGCTAGTAGTAAAGCTGTACCCACTACAATTCCTGAATTCTTCAGCCAGCGGTGTACCCCACGTCGAGATTGCTGCTGCCAGTGAACAGCACGTTCTCCTAAAAGGAGCGTGAGTCCCCAAAATCCGGGCATGGGCCAAGCGGGTAAAATTTGCTGGTAAGCTCCCATCAAGGTAAATCCTACCGTTAGGGGCAAGGACACCCATAAAATTAACAGTTGCTTGTGTCGAAAGTCTGCGGATACTGTTGAGGATTTCTTCGTAAAAAGTGGTCTAATTTGCTCTTGTACTGACCGCCAACTTATCCACCACAACGGCAACGCGAAGGTAGGGAACAAGTAAGCAATACCCTCTAAAAAGACAAGTCCTACCTTGACGAAATTGAGATCACGCTGTGGCACTCCCCGATTTAATTGAAAACCAAAAGATACCCACTCATGCTGTATATTCCAGAACCAAATGGGAAAAATGGTGAGGATAAATAAGGCGACCCCCTGCCATGCCCAAACGGAGAGAAATGCAGCACGATACCGTGAACTGGTTAAACAAAAAGCAAAAAGCCCAAAGCCTAAAATAAAACCGTGATATTTGCCAAGACAGGCTAAACCGACAAGGATACCGAGAAGGGCTAAGCGATAGCTTGGTTGGTAGGGAATTGAGGGTGAAGATTCTTCAGCTTCTAATCCGCTGTAATTTTGAGGGGGCTGCGGTTGGGGGAAAAATTCATGGGCGGCACAGTATAAACTGGCTGTCCAGAAAAACATCAGGGGGACATCGGGTAGAGTGAAGATGCCAAAGGCAATTTGAAAGATAGGAATAATGGAGGCGATGGCTAATGTAATTCTGGCGGCTTTTTCCGAGAAAAGTTTAGCGCTAGTTAAATACAGAAGTATCAAGCTACCGGTATATAAAATTAGCGTTCCCAGACGAATCGTAAATTGCGATACCTCTCCAGTCAACCAAGGGCCTAAACCTGTAAGAAGTGCGACTAAAACTGGATGATCGAAATAACTCCAGTCCAGGTGGATGCTGTAAAGATAATAGTAGGCTTCATCAAAGCCGGGGTAAAGCCAAAAGGCAACAAAACTCCGAAATAGCAGTCCCCCAAGTATCCAAAACAGTACGGATTGATTAGCTTTTTGAGCCAACCATTTCTGAACTTTCTGCATCAGAGAACCTCGGTCCTTGGTACACGGACTAACTGATAAATTCCAGCTTGACGAATCTCTTGGTACTGGTTCGGTTTTAAGCGGGTATTCTTTAGAGATTTGCGGGTGGTGATTAATAGTACAGAGTTAGTATTCCATTTTTGTTGTACCTTCTTGATCTCAGAGATGGCTTGAGAAGAGTCATGCACAAAAGTCACCTGTCGTTGTGTGTAAAAAACCAGACTGGGCTTTTCAAATCCCTCTGTAATCATCATCAACTTTTCACCGGGTGCTTCCACCTCCACCGCCGCCTCAGCCATTTGGCGCAAAGGAAGTTGGCGTTCAAGATCTACGATGCCTAAGGCGGGTAGGATGACAAACATTAAGAAGGCCACAAATCCCAAAAAGCTGACTCCCCACAGCCAGTAGGCTTGACGGCGTAGGAGTAAAATGATTCCTGCGATCGCACTGGCTCCCCAAATAACTGCGCCAACCCAATTTAAATGGTATTGGTCAATCAATACTCCCAAATTAGGCATGGAGGGGTCATCATTGAGCCAGTTGGGACAGTAGTAAGTTGCCCCTGCTAAAGCTGAAAAAATCACAATACTCAAGAGGCTCGTGAGTTTGAGATTATTGCCAGTTTGATGAAAAATTTGCCCTTGGACGATGCAATCGCTCCACCAAAGTGCCAGCAGAATGGCGGCGGCTGGCATTAACGGCAGGGTGTAGCTGAAGTATTTAGTGACGGCGACCGTAAAAAAGCCTAAGACAATCAGGAACCAAAACAGGGCAAATAATCCCAGATGGGTGGAACGCGGCGATTTTTGCCAACGCTGTCGCTGGAACACTTTAAATTGACCAATGGCGGCGGGTAAAGCAACGGACCAAGGCATAAAGCCAAGGAACATGACCAAGATTTGTTGGTACCAAGGCCCCCCATGCTCATTAACGACACGGGTGAAGCGTTCAAAATTGTGATATCCAAAAAACGAATTAATATAAGCCTCGCCGTTATGCAACGTCACCAGAATAAACCAGGGCAGGGTGATGGCCAGAAAAATCAAACCACCCCGCACGGGACGTATTTCCCCAAGGATTTCCCTGAGTTTGCCCACATAAAGCAGGAAGGCAAGGATAATCAATCCGGGTAGAACAACGCCCACAGGCCCCTTGGTTAATACAGCCAAAGCACTCAGGACGTAGAAGGCCAAATACCAACGTTCCTGCACCTTGCGTCGTTCCGGTTGAGCATAGCCCAGAAAGAAAGCCAGCAGCGTCCCTGCGAAACATAAGCTCAGTAACATATCGGAGTAGCCTGTGCGCCCAAAGAACAACGTTAGGGGGTTTAAGGCTACCATCGCGGCTCCTAGGCTGGCGACTAGCCAGGATTGCCATTGGGAGAGGGGGAGGGGGGGATTGGGGGAGTCGGGGAGTGATGCCACGTCCTTGTCCCTTGGATCTCCTTGTCCTATTTGTGCCCAGTCCCTTGTCCCTTGTCTCCAGCCCTGTTCAGGAATGCCAAAATATCGTAGGGTGTAGAAGCAAAAACCCGTCAGTGCCAAACCGGCAAGTGCGGAAGGGAGTCGGGCAGTAAATTCGTTGGTACCGAAGGTGAGAAAGCTAATCGCCTGAAACCAATAAATCAGTGGCGGCTTATCAAATCGAGTCACTCCGTTGAAATAAGGAGTAATCCAATCCCCCGTAACCGTCATCTGTCGAGAAGCTTCTACAAACAATGGCTCTGTTTCATCTAATAAGCCAGTGTTGCCCAAGTTCCAAAAGAAGGCGACGGAGCTTATCAACAGTATCCACGCCATTGACAGCACCCAAGGGATGGCTGGATGACGCTCCCAGGTTTTTAAACCTTGTGTAATTAGGCGATTAAAACTTAATTTCATGGAGTCTAGGAAAATCAGGGGGTCAGTCTTACTAGTACACCAGTAGACCACCAGGCCATGGACATAAACAATTCACATAGAAGTTTACGGCTTACTCGGAAAAGCCAAGTCGGCAGATTATAGCCATTCTCGATTGGATGGGGTACATTCTGACCTCTCTGCTTGTAGGAGAGAGGCTTTGATTCTTCTGATGTACAGGCGTGTAATTGAGAACTGCTATATGTCAAACCTAAGGAATGATAGTAGGATAAAATCCCAATACTATCGTTGAAATTCATCGCCGAGATAGTACTGCCGCACTAAGGGGTTAGCGTACAGTTCTTCGGTACTACCCGCCGCCAAGATTTGTCCATCCCTCATAATGTATGCTCGGTCGGTAATCGCCAGGGTTTCTCGAACGTTGTGGTCGGTAATTAAAATACCCATTTGGCGATCGCGCAATCCCGCCACCATTTTTTGAATCTCCGACACGGCAATCGGGTCAACCCCAGCAAAGGGTTCATCCAAAAACAAAAATTTGGGGCCTTCCATACCAGCCGCTAAGGCTCTGGCGAGTTCGGTGCGACGCCGTTCTCCTCCGGAAACTTGATTCCCCAGAGTATGGGCGACTTTTTCTAGGCGAAACTCAGAGAGCAGGTTACGCAGCCGCCAGCGCCACTCGTGACGAGGCACACCGGTTTGTTCTAGGACGAGTTTAATATTGTCGTGGACACTAAGGTGACGGAAAATACTCGCTTCCTGAGCCAGATAGCCAATCCCTAAATGCGCCCGTTGGTTGATGGGCAATGCTGTGATGTCCACATTATCGAGCCAAACAGTGCCCTGGTTCGGTTTTTCTAAACCGGTTGCGATGTAAAAGGTTGTGGTTTTTCCTGCACCATTGGGACCCAACAGCCCTACTATTTCCCCTTGGGCTACTGAAAGGTTGACACGTTTAACAATTGCCCGGTTGCCATAGGATTTATGAATATTTTCGAGAACGATTTTCAAGGATTTCACCTCTTAGGGGTTGGAGGTTATCAGCTTGAAGGTTATCAGGTTGAAAGTTATCTTTCTTACTTTGAACGTTTAACGTTCTAACCTTCAACTTTTAACGTTCTAACCTTCAACCCTACCGCCTAGACACTGGCTTGCTGACGGGGAGCTTGCATATTATCGGGGTTTGGGGGAAGTCGCGGACGGTGATCCAGGGGATGTAAGAGAGTCGGGGTCAGACATAATGTATGTGGATTCTACTTGTCGGTTGCTCTTCGGCAGTGCGATAAAACGACCCTCATCAATCAAGTAGGTGATCGTCTCGCCTCGCATACTATTCCCATTTTGCAAAACGTACACGTTGCCACTCAGGACGATGCGACGTTCGCGATTAAAGAATTGGGCTTGGGCGGCGGTTGCCTGAATTTGTCGGGCTGGGTAGTCGATTTGGACGTTACCCCGTGCCGTAATCACTTCCGTGGTTCGGTCAGCTTCTTGGACATCGGAACGGATGGTGATGGCACGACTATCCCCAGTTTGAGCTTGGGCGTTTTGTAGGTGGGGAATGGCGATCGCTCCGAGGCAGGTAGCTGGAAGCAATACCATTAAACCTAAGCGTCGCCTCAAGCTGTCAGAGAGTCGAAAAGAAGGCTTCATAGGTTCTACGGGTAACTGAGGTCAAAGATTGTGATGCTGCTGTGCCTAGTTTACAGAAATCCAGTACGAAAGCCCACGTCGTCTAGTTAGTGGGTTCAAGAACGCTTCCTGCGAGAAAAGGCTATAAATCTCTTGACGACCAGACACCTCCGGAAGTTTCTCGGCTCATGGTTGAAGGTTGCAAGGTTAAAGGTTCTAACGGCCTAAGCGACTAACCGATTCACTTTCAATTTACAACAGGTGTTTAAGACTCAACCCGCCCAATTTTTGGCAACCAACGGCTCACTGATTCACTGACTTCGTTAGAGCCACCAGTCTGCTCGGCTTCTAGCTGCTTGACAAAATCAGCCACTTGCTCTTGCCCTGACTCCTGTAGTGCCTGCAAAAGTTTGGCACTCTGGATTATTAAACTCGTAACATCAATTCCTTCATAGTCGGGCTGATAATCCCTCAGGCGTCCCAGCCCCTCACCTAACAAAATTACAGCACCGCGCCAGTTGAGATTAAGCAGATGATGGCAGGCAACGGCAATTTGCAAAACCCCTTGGTAAAATCGCTTTTGCGGCTCAACCGCTTCTATCCACAATGCTTCTAAGGTGTCGTGACAGGCGTAATACTCCTGTTGGTTAAATTGCTCAACACCCTGCCAAAATTCTTCAGGAAGAACATTCGAGGCGCTGCTATCCCCGTTTTGAGGGGGCAATGAGGAGGGTTGTGCGACAGGTGTCATGGGATTTTAGATGAGGATTGTAGATAGGCGATTGCCGATGGCTTAGTCAACTCCCCTGGGTGAATCCAGGGGATTGAGCCTTGAATATGGAAAGAAACTTAGCCCATGCTTTCTCGCACGGCATAAATTTCTTCTAGGCTTATCTCTTGTTGCTCACCGGCAAAGTCGTTATCCGGAGTCAAGAACAGCATACAGTGGCAGTCTTTGCGCTCACGCATAGGGATACAAGGGCAGTTCCAATAAGCGGCTTTGACTTCGGCCTGTTTGTCTTCATAGTGACGGCACGGGCACAAGGGAGAGCCAAGTTCATCTTTGTGTTTGGCGAGTCCTTCAATCACCACAGCCGTCACGGAAGGGTCAACACAGAAGTAAGTACCAGTCCGCTTGGCGTAGGTTTCAGAAAAATGCCTCATTGCATCCAAGTTTTTGTCACTGGAGAGATTATTGGCTGGTGAAGTACTCATTTAGTCAGGTTCGGCAGGTAAACAATTTTTTTGCATTGTAACGCAATGCTTTTACCCAACACTCACATGAAAGGAGAGGGGGATGGGGAGAGGGGGGAGGATGGGGAGAAAAACCTAAAAAAATACTGGTGGATTATTTCTGCCTGGGTACACCAGAAAAGTATGATGCATAGCTTAAGTAAATCGTGCAATCTCTCCGTTTAAATACGGATAGTTGTTGCCACTTTAGAAATATTCGAGGCAGAAAAGGAAGAAGAATATCATGTGGAGCTTTTTACCAAGTTTATTGGGTTAGCTCTCATGCTTGGCGGAATTGCATTCTTGAGTTCCAACGCCAACCTAGAAAAAGCCAACCTAAAAGATGCAAACCTCAATGGGACAATCTTGAAAGATGCAAAGCTCAGTGGCGCAATTATGCCCGATGGCACAGCTCACGAGTAACCTTTGCCTGGTTTCTGAGTCAGCACTCATAGCATATTAGCCTCATAGAAGAAAAAGCGATCGCATCCCCACACCCAAAGGAGCGATCGCATTTTTATTGAATAAAGAATATTAGAAAAGCCCCTACTCCCCATCAATCAACCTATATAAGACGAGAATAAAGCCTCAGTCAGGGTTACCTAACGAAGCCTTGATTCAAGGATAAAATTCTCTCACATAGACTTATAACTTATCTTTTCTAAGTAGAAAATATCTTCATAAATCTAAGCATAATGGCGTACCCTTTTTCAGGGTATTGGCGGAGTTAGATAGCGAAATAAATTTATTAATATATGTTTACAAGCACAAATTGAGCGAATAAACATGCTGTATTCTGAGTACCTATCTCTTAACCTCACCGCTTCAAAAGGTTGTATGAATCCCGGTAGCTCGAAGGAAATGTCTTGGAACAATATCAGATTACTCATCACCCAAAATGGAGTAACGAGTGTACACAATTTAGCCGGTGGTATTGAAAATATAGAAGAACATTTAAATAATCAGTTGAACCGCTATAAGCAGCAAGGGTGGCAAACGATTAAGGTTGAAAGACCCCAAGAAAGAATTCAAAGTCGTTATCCTACAAATAAAATCCATTGCCTCCTCAAGCGCTCAATCAGTTTACAGCCGAGGAATCGCTTTAAGCAGATCAGCCAAGACTCCGCTAAAACCGACCGCAATTTTTCAATCGGAGCTTAAGGGGAATATCAGCATTAATTTATCTATCTTAAAGCTTGCTGAAGCTGACTTTGTAGAGATTTTGCGGGGTCGATAACCACACCTAAATGACGGCGTTGCGCTGGAATTTCCGAGTCAGAAACCGATGCAACTGAAGGCCATAAGATCCAGCGACTACCCATAGGTAAAGTGTCGAGGCTAGGGGGATTTTGAGTAAGCCAAATTAAGGGAAGATTGGATGGAGCCTCTATCTCAGCCTCCTCTCCCGCCGTCGTTTCAGCAAGAGCCTCTAAAACCACTTGGTTGCCATGCAATAAGCCAGTTTTTGGCGTCCAAAGTTTCACGTTTAACTGACTACGCATCGCATAGAAGTACATCGATACGGCAGCAATAACCGCCTGTTCAAAGTCATCGGGACGCCAAACGGTCGAACTATCCAGACAGATGATAATTTCTTGAGAACCCGTGAACACCTCTAACTCCCGTACCTGTAATGCGCCGTAACGGGCACTAGTCCGCCAGTGAATCAAGCGGATAGGGTCGCCGACTCGATAGGGACGCAGTCCTCTGGTGATGTCTTCTGTAGCGGACTGAGAACGGCGATCGCTATAAAATTGGGCACTATCTTCTCTACCCATTTCATCCACTAAGGGGCAATGGGTGAGAGGTAACACCAGGGGATAGACAATAGCCCTAGCTGGTGCTTCCCAACTACGACGACACCAAAATAATCCTAGTGGTGTTGCGGTTCTAATCTGTACCTCGTGCCACCGATAGACACCGCGTTTTTGGGTGGGATAGTAGTCAACCCAACGATGGACACTTTGGGGCGCGATCGCTTCCACGGGCGTCTGCCTTGGTAACCCTAATGTGGATTGTAAAACGTCCCGAATTTGTAACAGGGATTTGGCATGAAAAGCTTGATTTTCAATTTCTAATTCAATGCAGAGATCGTCGCCTGCACTGACGGGTGCAATTGGGCATCGCCGTACCTGAATTAACTTGAGCGATCGCGCTGGCAGAACAGCCGCTACCACCAGCAGACCGAAAATCAGACCGCTAATCACATACAGCCACCCTGCCATTGTATTGCTAGCCGCTCCAAAAAAACACAGAGCAATTCCTGCTAAGAGGCAGCCAGCATAGGCCGGTGTTACCCAGTGAGTTTCTAGCCAGTCATTGATGCGATTAATGATGTTCATCTAACTTGAAAATGGGTAATCGGTAATGGATAATCGGTAATGGCTAATAGAAATTTTCATCCTTTGTTCTGATATTGTGAGCGCCAGATCATGGGGTTTTTGTACCTTTTTCCTGTAATTCGTTCCAAAGATAGATGAAAGCGGAGTCGAGACTTCTATCCCCTGGGTGAGGGTTATTCCATCTTCAGAAGGATAACTTTAAACTTCAAAAATTTTAACCTATTCTTAATGCAATCGACTTTCACCTTTCTAGGAAATCATTACTTCATCTGGGGTGGCATCATCAAGAGTTTAAGCCTGGTAGTTTATTGCTTAAACTTTTTAATCTTCTTATTAATTTGTATCTTTTTTAGGTTTAAATCAGAATTATGTGCCTTACAGGTTCCTTAACAGACTTATCCTTAGCAGAAATTCTTCTGTTTACCGAAAAAGGGAAGAAAACTGGCTTACTTACGCTTTTTACCGAACCCGTATCTCAAGCTAAATCCCTACCCGTTTACTATATCTGGGTGTATCAAGGTTGCCTTGTAGCCGGATCTCATCATTTGGATGAGCATGGCTTAGTAAGGCTGATTCATCAGCGCCAGTGGGTGAGTCCTCGCGTAATCGATAAACTCGCTCAATTATGTCCAACGGATAAGCCACTGGGCGTTCATCTTAAAAATCAAGGTGTTTTACGAAACTTCCAACTCAAACAACTATTTATTGCTCAGGTATTGAAGCCGATTTGTGACTTATGTAAACTCCAAAAAGGCCAATTTGAGTTTGTGCAAAATGTACCTTTACCCATGCGGGAAATGACGGGATTGAGTGTATCGGCAAGAGTGCCAGCCCTAATGGCACCCAATGATACAAAAACTTGGCGTCTTAAGCAGTGGGAACCTACCTTTGCTCCTAGAGTTCGTGCCGTGAATTCACGGAATTCCAACTCGATTAAACATCCCTCTGCTCTACAGGGAGTTCAACAGACTGAGTTAAGTCGTGTATTCGCCTAAGGGGTTCCCTGAAGTTCACGGGTTCCAACCTTTTATAAGTTCTTTAATCCATCGCCCTAGTTAATTTACGGACTCAAGACACATTTTCTCTACAGTTCTGTGAGGAATTTAGCGGGGTGTAATCCAAGCCGAGAGTTCTACAAAAAGGGTCGATACTACTAATAATCAAAAGCACCTGTGAGGCATAATAGTCGTCTTTAGCTTGCTGACAAGCTTCCTTCATAGTAGATGTTTTTAGCTGTAAGTATCTGGATGAGCCGTCAGCAAACTCGCAGAACACATGGAACAGCATTCTACTTAAACTCCTTAGTAAAATTTTACTTAATTAGAGGATTTTCGCCGGAATCTGAACAGCAGAAAATTAGTGATGTAAGAGTAGCTAAGCTCATCTCTTACACCAACTTCAGGCCATTTTTTTGTAAAACTGGTGTTTAACGCAGAACACAACATTTTTCCCTAAAGGATGCTTCTCAAGCAGGCTCTTCGTTAACACTCTTTTTACCTTACCCATTAGTTAATTCCACTGGCTTCTACTTTTAGGAATAAATCAGGTATGCTTTCAGAAAGAATTCCTATTTATTAGTCATAGGTCGAGGACCTGTTTGGCCAACTGAATGGTATTCTTTCGGCGTAGATTCCTGCCGCTCCAGGGATTTTTGTCGCTTATCTAATGCATTGATTTAAGGCAAATTTGTTAATACTTCGGGCTTGAGCGACCGCAATTGACCGTCCTCAGTCTCATCTCCGGTTCATCCCCAACGGGACGCTACGCTCCACAGGAGGTCTTCTCGGCAGATAAGATAAAAGAAGGACTGTTAAGAAGTGTAAGGATCGTTCATGGCTGATCAGTTAATTCGCGCCACAGCGGCGGAGGGGGGCATCCGAGCCGTCGGCGTCATTACCACACGCCTCACTGAAGAAGCACGAATGCGTCACAAACTCTCCAGTGAGGCAACAGCGGCCTTAGGTCGCACGATGGCTGGGGGTCTATTGCTAGCCTCTAGCATGAAGCGAGAAGGGTCGAGGGTGAATATTCGGGTTAAAGGGAATGGCCCCTTGGGGGGAATTCTCGTTGATGCTGGATTAGATGGAACTGTGCGGGGTTATGTGGACAACCCATCCGTAGAATTGCCCCTGAATGAGCGAGGCAAACTGGATGTAGGTGGTGTAGTAGGCCGTGAGGGTTACCTCTACGTTGTGCGAGATGTAGGCTATGGTTACCCCTATTCCAGCACCGTGGAGCTGGTATCGGGTGAAATTGGTGATGACATTACTCATTACCTCGTGAATTCCGAACAAACGCCATCCGCTCTGCTTTTGGGTGTATTGGTTGGCACAGAAGGGGTTAGAGCATCTGGGGGATTGCTACTCCAAGTTCTCCCCAAAGCCGCCAGAGATGAAGCCTTAGTGCAAACACTAGAAGAACGTGCTCAAATTATTCAGCAGACAGGACTGACTTCTCTTTTAAATGTAGGCAAAACGCTGCCAGAGATTTTTGAAGAGCTTCTAGGCGATATGGGTTTGGTGATTCTTCCAGAAATCCAGATGATACGCTTTCACTGTGGTTGTTCATTCGATCGCGTGTTAGGTGCGCTGAAGATGCTGGGCGAAGCCGAACTTCGGGATATGATTGAAAAAGACAACGGAGCTGAAGCTACTTGCCATTTCTGCGGGGAAGTTTACCAGGCGAGTTCTGATGATCTGGCGCAGTTGATTGAAGATTTGCGGGCTGAGTCTGTTTGATAAATGTACGGATCAGGAGTGGGGAATCGAGAAGGGGTAAACGTAAGGAAACGATGGCTTTGCGAGTACAAGCCTTGAATGTCAGTCGTAAATCTTTCGATCGGGGAAGGCTAAGGTATTCTTTATTGGACGTGCTTCTTCCCCAGTCTCCATTCTTGACGCCTCTCAGTATAGGTAGCTTTTTCTGTCTGAGAAGGGTAGGATGGCAACTACTGAGGGTGTAAAAAGCACGCTGGAACAGGCATTGCGCGTGGTGTGAGTTATGACCAGAAATCGAGAAATTCCCGACAGTTGGCCTCCCTCCAAGTCTTCGCAGCCAGGTCAGAACCCTGAGTGGCAAGGCACGAGTAGAGCTTTTGGTGCCAATCGTCCTTTGGTTAATCCTGGCAGAGGAGTACCCGATGCGCCAATCGCTGACGGGTATGCAGTTCCTCAAAATTTGGCGGCACCGGGAGTGACTTCGCCCCCACCCCCAAAAAAACGGCGGGAGCCTAAACGAGGATTCCCCCGGCCTTGGCATTTTGGGGCCTTGTTAATTGTGCTGTTTTCCGGTGGCGTGGGATTTATTGCCATAGCCCTGTTGTTGAAGTTGCCCGCAGTTCCCAACTGCCCTGCCATATTCTGGCCGACCGCTTCGGCGTCGATGCGCCTTTATTGCGCTCAGTTGGCTGCAAACAAGCAGACAGCCGAGGACTTGCTAGAGGCAATTGCCTTAGTAGAGGCGTTGCCTAACAATCACGCGATGCGGACAGAAATCAATCGTAATATTGAACAGTGGTCACTCGATATCTTGAGAATCGGTGAACAAAAGTTCCAGGCGGGGAAGTTAAGTGAAGCGATCGACATTGCCAGAAAAATTCCCGATCGTGTCTCGGCTCACAATTTAGTGGAAAAGCAAATCGACCACTGGCAGACGATTTGGTCGAAAGCTGAAGGCATATTTAGCAAAGTTGAGCAAGAGCTGAGGCAGTCAGACTGGACTCAGGCATTTAGAGAGGCGGTCAAATTAACCTCAATCGACAACAAATACTGGGCCACGACCAAGTATGACCAAGTGGCGAAAAAGATTCAGGTGGCACGGGAAGATAGTGCCAAGCTGGATAAAGCTTTCCAACTGAGTCAGAGTGGGAAAGTCGATGATATCTTGGAAGGCATTAAGCAAGCGGAGAAGATTTCCCGTGAAAGCTATGCCTATAAGGAGGCTCAAAATTTAATTGCTGAGTCGGGCAAAAAGCTGGTGAAACTGGCAGAGGCTCGACTAGAACAGCGGAACTGGGAAGGTGTTCTGGAAATTGCCAATAAGATTCCTCCCAGCGTTAAATTAGAAGACCAAAAAGCCGACTTGATCGATTTGGCACAAGCTTTATCGACGGCGTCATCAGGAACGAGTTCGGATTTGGAAAGAGCGATCGCTTTGGCGCAAAAGCTACAGTCAGGTCGCCCCTTGTATAACAAAGCACAGGGATTCATCGGTCGTTGGCAGCGAGAAACGGAAGATGTGACAAGACTGGAACGGGCGCGAATGTATGCTGAGTCGGGTCTGGTGCCAGACTTGAAAACAGCGATCGCAGAAGCCAATCAGATTCCCAATGGCAATCCCCGCTACTCCGAAGCGCGTAAGGAAATCGCACGCTGGACGGCTCAATCTGAGACGATAGAAGACCAGCCCTATCTCGACCGTGCTGACCAAATCGCCAGTTTTGGCGGGGCTGCCTCTTTACAAGAAGCCATTCAAGAAGCCAGTCGCATTGCTCCAGGTCGCACTCTGTATAAGAGAGCACAAGGCAAGATAGCTAAGTGGACTGACACGATTCAGCGCGAGCAAGACCAGCCGTTCCTCGACCAAGCACGTATTCTGGCAACGAGTGGTAATCTGCCCGACGCGATCGCGGCGGCTCAACAGATTAAAGCCGGACGGGCACTCTACAAAGAGGCACAAAGTGAAATCAGAGGCTGGCAGAGGGAAGTTGAGGGTCAGCAGCTTTTACAACAAGCTTACCAAGCCGCGACACCCGGAACCCCAGAAGCTCTCTCATCCGCTATTCGGTTGGCGAGACAAGTTCCTAGTTCTGCGACGGTTAAGGGGGATGCCAGAACCTCAGTGAATCGATGGAGCGATCAACTCTTATCCATGGCCAATGATCGGTCGTTGTACAATCTCAATGAAGCGATTGAAATTGCCAGAATGATTCCCTCTGGAACGAATGCCTATGATTCAGCTCAATCGCAAATTCAGTCCTGGCAAAGGAGTTTAAACCCACCCCCTCCTAGTCCTGTAGAACTTAGCCCATACAATGAAGGCTTTTAAGGAGGCGTCCAAAAACAAATCCATGATGTGTAGGGGCACGGCATTGCCTATATTGTGCGTCAGCCAAGATGTTACTAAAGCCTTAGCCCCTGCTGAAAATGGCGAAATTATTTTTGGACAAACCCTAAGTTAATTTAATATCGGCTTTTTTAACACGGGGAATTTTCAAACCTTATGGGGCGGAACTGTCGGCGGCATCACTAGACGAATCTATTTCAGCTTTTGCACGGCTCAACATGGATTCTTTGACATGTTCATCATGCCGACGTTCCTGTGCGATCAACTGCCGTGCATGTTGTTGAGTCAGGTTATCCTGAGCCGGATTATGCACCTGTGCCTCTGCACGATTCAACATGGCTTCTTTGACATGCTCGTTGTGCTGACGTTCCTGCGCGGCTAACTCCCGCGCTTGTTCTTGTGTATTCATCGTGTTCCTGTGTGATTAACGGCTAAAACGTTCTTCTGTACTTAATTTCACCTCTTTTTCATTAAACTGTAGCGAAATTTACAGAAAACTTCACGAAGATGGGAATTGCCGAAAGTGAGAAACCGCTAACTGAGTAATTTGTTTAACTGCCGCCAAATCAGGAATTGGGTTTTGGCTATCCATGCCTAACCAGAGAAGATACTCGATATTACCCGCAGGACCAGTTAGGGGCGACCAAGTTAAGCCCTTGTATGCCCAGCCTAGGTTTTGGGACGATTGTAAGACTTGTGCGATCGCCAAAGCATGGTCATTCGGATCGCGCACCACACCTTTTTTCCCAACCCGTTCACGCCCCACCTCAAACTGTGGCTTCACCAGCAACACCACCTCACGCGGTGGTTGTAGTAGATTCCACAACGCCTCTAGAATTTTCGTCAGGGAAATAAACGAAACATCCACAACCCCCAACTCCGCAAGTTGGGCATCACCGTACAACTCAGCCGGTTGCAGATGGCGGAGATTGGTGCGTTCTTTCAAAATGACCCGTGGATCATTCCGCAACGTCCAGGCAACTTGTCCATAACCCACATCCACGCCGTACACTTGTTTGGCTCCAGCTTGCAGCAAGCAGTCGGTAAAGCCGCCGGTTGAGATACCCCCATCGAGGCAGATGCGCCCTTCCACAGGAATGGCAAACTCTTCTAGGGCTTTGGCAAGCTTTTCCCCACCTCTGGAAACATAAGGCGATTTCTCTTTAATCTGAATTTCTGCGGTGGTGTCAACCTCGGTTCCCGGTTTATCAATCACCTGCTGGTTTACCCTCACTTCACCCGCACGAATCAGCCGTTGCGCCAGTTGTCGTGACGAGCAAAGGTCAAGTTCTACTAATAATGTATCGAGTCGTTGTTTCAAACTTCTAATTTTTTAGATATAACTATTGGATTAAATCGGTAGCCGCACGTAGGGCAACCGCGATCGCATTTTTCACCGCAACATCTTTTTGTTCCAGAATAACCTTCTCATCAGCGCTGCGCTGAGCCACTACAGCGCAAACGCAAGCGGCGGCAAACTTATACACTCCCGCCATCTTAAATAGAGTGCCGCATTCCATCTCATAATTCAACACATTCAAACGGCGATATTCTGCCGTGATACCTTGGAGCGATCGCATTAAATAGGGATTAGCTGAATCTGTGCGTTCCTGTCCTTCGTAAAACGTATCCACCGACGCCGTAATTCCTAGGTAATGCTCAACCTCTAATTCCTCTGCTGCCTTAACTAAGGCTACCGTGAGAAATGGGTCAGCAACAGCGGGATACTCAATCGGAGCAATATCATTTGCCGCACCCTGGCGACATAATGCTCCCTTGCTAATCACAAGTGCCCCGACTGGCACATAGGGTTGAATTGAGCCGCAAGTCCCGATCCGAATAATTTGCAGAATCCCGACTTGCACCAACTCATTGACTACAATACTCAGGGAAGGGGCACCCATGCCACTGGTAGCCGATAAGACTGGACGACCGTTTGCTAAGCGACCCACATAACTATTCAGTCCGCGATTTTCCGATAGCAGGCGCACATCCTGCAAATGTTCTTGAGCAATCAGACGGGCGCGTTCTGGAGCGCCGGATAATAGAGCGATGGTGGGAGGGTGTGAGCCAATGTCATCTCGCCCAAAGCCAATGTGATAGAAACTGTTGTGAGTCATAGCGTTGTCAAGAGGCGAGCCGCTAATACCATTTCTCTGTAGCAATCCACTTAATTGATTACCTTCTATAGTCCCCCTTAATAAGGGGGACGGCGACAGCCGGGGGTTCATAAAGTGCAACGTCATCGAGAATTGATATAAGATGGCATCCTGATTAAAAAATGAAGGAATGAATCATTCTATCAATCTAATAAGTCGCCGTGTTCTTGCTTGGGGATATCAAAATTTATGAGCCAAAAAACTCGCGGTGTCATTGCGGCTGGGCATGAAAAGACAGCCGAAGCTGGGATTGAAATGTTTCGGAACGGGGGAAATGCGTTTGATGCCGCTGTTGCTGCTATTCTTGCTTCTTTCGTTGCCGAACCAGGACTTACCTCGGCGGCAGGTGGAGGTTTTCTTCTAGCGCATACTCAGGAGAACCAAAACATTCTCTTTGATTTTTTTTCTCAAACCCCACGTTATAAAAGAAATCCGAACGAGATTAACTTTTACCCAGTGGAAGTCAATTTTGGGGTTGCCGTGCAAGAGTTTCATATTGGACTGGGTTCTATGGCAGTTCCCGGAAATCTTGCCGGAGTGTTTCACGTTCACCAAAAACTCGGTAGGTTGCCTTTCCACGTAGTTGCCGAGCCAGCCATTGATTATGCCCGAAATGGTATTCAATTAAATCCATTTCAATATTATTGTTTAGCGGAAATTCTGAAACCTATTATTACCACCCATAAAGGAGGTCAGCAAGTTTTTTCCCTAACGGGTGAGCCACTTGAGTCGGAAGGTCTATTAAGGATGGTAGATTTTGCCAATACCTTATCCTATTTAACTGAAAAAGGTTCCCAAGAATTTTATCAGGGAGATATTGCTCATCAGCTCGTTCAAGATTGTCAAGATTTTGGGGGATACTTAACCTTAGAAGATTTAAAAAATTATCGAGTCATCGAGAGAAAACCCCTAATCATTGATTATCGAGGTAATACGCTCCTAACTAATCCTCCTCCTAGTTCAGGGGGTATTCTAATTGCTTTTGCTTTAAAGCTGTTATCAAAGATTGATTTATCTCAATTTAAATTCGGTAGTCTTCCCCACTTGGAAATTCTGGCTCAGGTCATGTGTTTGACGAATGAAGCTAGAAAGGATGGATATGATTCTAATCTTTACCAAGAAAACGTTGCCGAACGTTTTTTAGCGGATGAACATGTTTTGCCCTATACAAATCAGTTAACAGAGACGGTGAATAAATGGGGAAGTACAACTCATATTAGTGTTTTAGATGGCGACGGAAATGCGGCCAGTGTGACCACTTCTAATGGTGAGGGGTCTGGATATGTCATTCCTGGTACGGGCATTATGGTTAATAATATGCTGGGCGAGGAAGATATTAATCCTCAGGGATTCCATCAGTGGCAAGAAAACAGGCGGATTTCTTCCATGATGTCTCCTACCATAGTATTAAAAAACAATCAACCGGAGATTGTCCTAGGAACAGGCGGCTCTAAACGAATTAGAACGGCAATTCTACAAGTAATTTCTAATATTTTAGATTTTAAAATGCCTGTGAATCAAGCCGTAAACAGCCCACGAATTCACTGGGAAAGTAATGTTTTTAATATGGAACCGGGATTGGCAGAGGAGGAAGTTAACAAAATACGACTGCCTGCTAATCAACAATTAGTGAGATGGCAAGAACATAATTTATTCTTTGGTGGCGTGCATACGGTACGGGAAACGGATGAAGGGTTAATGGAAGGTGCTGGCGATCGTCGTAGAGATGGAGTTGTCGCCAGTTTCGGCGGAATCCACAGCTAGACTTGAGTCAACCAACGATAACTTACGCTTGTCTTTTATATGGATTGCTCACCTGACTAAAATTACTGGGCTGAGAATGGTGCAAGATCGGAGGTATAAAAAAGTAATTTAAATCAGCATCAAGTGTTATGCAATTTCCCCTAATTTCTTCTCCAGCTCAATCTCGACAGACGAGAGAGCGATTAGCCAATCCGGAAGACGAGCTATCTTACGAACTCGGTAAGGCGGTACAAGAGCTACCACCCCTCTACACGCGACTGTTAGCTGGCAGTATTAGTCTCTTGGTGTTTGGCGCGATCGCATGGGCGCACTTTAGCCTAGTGGATGAAGTGGCTGTGGGTCAAGGAGAATTGCTGGCTTCGACCCAAGTGCGACCCGTGCGATCGCTCGGTGATGGTACGATTCGGGAGGTGAAGGTGAAAGAAGGCGATCGCGTCCAAAAAGGTGAAATCCTCGTCGAACGAGATTCCGGCCTCCCCCAAACCGAAGTTGACCGCCTCGCCAAATCAGCCAAACTGATTCGAGAAGATTTAAGTCGTCTCGACGCCGAACGTAAGGGAGAGACAACCGCCGGAACATCGTTGCAAGACCAACTCCTCACCTCGCGTCTACGCAACTTTGAAGCTGCTAAAGCCGCAGCAGTTGCCGAAGCCAATCGCCAACTGGCGGCGATCGATGCCGCCAAAGTTCGTCTCACCCGATTGCAAGACAACCTTGCGAATGCCAAAATCAACTTTACCAATTCCCAAACTAACCTCGCTAATGCCAAAGAGCTGCTGCCGAAAACACAAGAAAACCTTGCCAACGCCGAAAAAAGGGTAGAGTCCTACAAACCACTTGTGAATTCTGGTGCTGTCCCTCGACTCGATTACTTAGAGGCTCAAGATAGACTCGTGAAAGCGCAAGCCGATGTGACGAGGACGCAATCTGAGATTACCAATGCCAGCGATCGCGTCACGGAAGCTCAAGACAAAGTAACCTCATTAGAGAAAGACATCGCCACCCAACAGCAAGAAATCCGTCAAGCTCAAGAAGCCTATCAAAAAGCTCGGAATGATTCTACCCGTGTTGGGGCGGAGCGTAATAGTGAAATTCTCACTCAACTCAACAAGCGCCGGGAAGAACAGACAACGGTTGAAGGTGAACTAGAGCAGGCCAAAAAGCAACAAGAACGGGAAACGATTGAAGCTCCAGTTGCGGGTACTGTTTACAGTATCAAAGCCACGAAAGGGCCTGTACAAGCGGGTGAAGAGTTACTCTCTATTCTTCCACAGGGTGAAGAATTGGTGTTAGAGGTTAAAGTCCTCAACCGAGATATTGGATTTATTCGGCAAGGAATGAAAGCGAAAGTCAAGATGGCAGCTTTTTCCTTTCAAGAATTTGGCACGATTGAAGGAGAAGTGGTTAAAGTTAGCCCCAATGCAATTATTGATAAGGAATTGGGTTTGGTTTTTCCCACTCGAATTAAACTACATCAGCATTCAATCAATGTGCGTGGTCAAGAAGTAGCCTTTACTCCGGGGATGGCAGCTACGGGAGAAATTGTTACTCGAAAAAAATCTATCTTGACATTTTTAATAGAGCCTGTCACTCGGCGATTTAGTGAGGGATTCTCGGTTAGATAATAACTAACTAAGATTTATAACTTAAAAATTTAGATTTCTATTACAGTTATAATCTTTTGATAAAAAAAGTATTGGACATATAGTAAAACCCTCGTTTAGTGTGGTTGTAATAAAGCAATCGTACTCCAGCAGGAGGTTAGGTATGGAGGGTATGCAGCGAATTAGTCGGGTTGCAATCGTTGGAGGGATTCACGGAAATGAATTGACAGGGATATACCTAGTCAAGAAGTTCGAGCGATTTCCTCAGCTCATTCAGAGAGCGACTTTTGAAACCTTTACTTTATTGGGAAATCCTCAAGCTTTTGAGGTAGGCAGACGATACATTGATAAAGATTTAAATCGCTGTTTCCACACACAATCGCTACATGAATCAACACTTTCTAGCTATGAAGAACGCCGCGCCAAAACGATTTATCAGCAGCTAAGACCACTTGGTAAAGCCCCAGTTGATTTGATTATAGATTTGCATAGTACAACCGCGAATATGGGTCTAACGCTGATTTTGGGTAACAGCCATCCTTTTAATTTGCGATTAGCGGCCTATCTGAGTTCAATCAATCCTTTAGTTAGAGTTTATAATGGCACACAATACGGTCAAAAAAGTGCCGTCTTGAGGTCTCTGTGTGAATTGAGTTTTTCCATTGAAATCGGCCCTGTCGCTCAAGGTGTTCTGGATGCCGATTTTTTTAATAAAACAGAGGAACTCATCCATGCCATTTTGAATTATTTAGAAAAATATAATCAAGGAAAAGTACTGCCTAGAAACTCCGTTCTCACTCTCTATCAATATGTGGGAAGCATTGATTATCCCAGAAATGAAAATGGGGAAATTCAGGCTATGATTCACCCTCAGCTTCAAGGGAAAGACTATGAAGCCCTTAATCCAGGTGAACCAATATTTCTAACATTTGAGAATCAAGTTATTGCTTACGAAGGGGAATCAATCGTCTATCCCATCTTCATTAATGAGGCCGCTTACTACGAAAAGGGCATCGCGATGTGTTTAACCGAAAAATATCAGTTAACCGTTTAGAACTCGGACGAAGAAATGAGCAATCCTTGTCATCAACAGGAATTCCTAGGATTGTGTAGCAGGAAGAAGAAAGTTTCTCCTCCCTACCCTATTAGCTTTTGCTAGACAGTAATACCTGTCGGATTTGCTGTTTTCGTCAGGATACTCTCAACTTCAGCCGGCGTGAGGTTAGGATTAGCACTCAACATGAGCGCTGCGACACCAGCTACATGAGGAGTAGCCATGGATGTGCCGTTAAAGGAGCTATACGTGTTACCTGGAGTTGTAGAGTAGATATTCACTCCCGGAGCAACGACATAATCCAGTGGTGGGATACTCGCTTTGTTGGAGAAGTTAGCCATCGTGTTCGTGCTATCTACCGCCCCGACGGCAATTCCCCATTGGTTCGCCAAGTTAGCAGGATAACTCGGTTGACTGGCAGATTCATTTCCTGCTGCCATAACCACGACTGAACCTTTGGCTGTGGCATATTCAATAGCATCTTCTTCCTCAGAAGAATATCCTCCTCCCAAGCTGAGGTTAATCACATCAGCGCCGTTATCGGCTGCATAACGAATCCCAGCCGCAATGTTTGACACAGACCCAGAGCCACCTGCATCCAGTACCCTCACAGCCATAATCTTGGCATTGTAGGCGACGCCAGTGACTCCGAAGTCATTCTTTTCTGCGGCAATTGTACCCGCAACATGGGTTCCATGTCCTTGCTCATCCATCGGATTGTTGTCATTAGCGACAAAATCCCAACCCCGGACATCATCTACAAAACCGTTGTCATCATCATCAATGCCGTTGCCTGCAATTTCACCCTCGTTGACCCAAATATTGCCATCCAAGTCAAGGTGGGTGTAGTCAACACCGGTATCGATGACAGCGACGACGATGCCTTCACCCGTGAACCCTTGTGCCCAAGCTTCGGGAGCCTTAACCATATTAAGACCCCAATCATTCTGCCCACCAAAATAGTCAACATCAGCGAAGGCACTGTCCTGTCCATCCGCACTCGCTACAGCCGCTGCGGCATCAACCAGACCATATCCGTAGTTGAGGTTATAACCTTCAGGAAGTGTGAAAGATTGCGTTGTGAGGGTGTAGTTACCAGTCACACTCGCTCCATAGCTTGTAGCACGAACAATGTAATCAACACCCGATTCCACAATAAAGGCAAGCTGGGAATTTCTACCCTTGGCATCATCATTGAAGGCTACAATTTGCCCAGTATCAGCATTTACAACTTGCAAGTAGGCATCAAAAGCCGAGTTCATGTTGACCTGCACCGCCTGACCAACTGTCAGATTGGTCAACAGATAGCCATCGTAATAGCTGCCGGGGCGCAGGGAGTTGGCAGGGTCACTATTCACGAGGGTGCCGCTAAAAGTCTGGCTGCCGCTGATGGGAGTGGCGGAGGTAAGATCACCGTTGTTGGTAACTAGGCTGTATGCACCCGTAGCCCCCAAGGCAGAACTCGTCGCCCGCACAATGTAGTCAACTTCGGCTTGGGTTGTGAAGGTTAACTGGGAGTTTGTCCCACTGAAATTATCGTTTTCGGCGACCACTTCTCCAGTAGCAGCATTCACGACTTGCAGGTAGGCGTCGAAGGTAGGAGAGTTGAGGTTCAACTGTACCGACTGACCCGCCACCAAATTGGTCAATAAGTAGTCATCGCGGAAGGTGCCCGTGCGAGTTGGGTTCGTGGGGTCTGTACTATCTAAGGTGCCGCTGAAAGCCTCGGCTGAGCTAGTTGTAAGGGTGTAAGCCCCAGTAGCAGCCCCGGCAAAACTTGTGGCTCTCGCGATATAATTCACACCTGTTTGTGCTGTGAAGTTGACCTGGGAGTTGAGAGTGCCATTGGCATCATCGTTCTGAACGACCACTTCTCCGGTAGACGCATTCACGATTTGCAGGTAGGCATCAAAGGCACCGGAGTTCAGGTTTACCTGTACCTGCTGACCAGCCACAAGATTGGTCAACAAATAGCCATCATAGAGACTACCAGCGCGCAGGGAGTTGGCGGGGTCGGTGGTGACAAGGGTGCCACTAAAGGTCTGGTTGGGATTGATGGAAGTAGCGGCTGTGAGATTACCGTTGTTGCTAACCAAGCTATAGGCACCGATAGCACTTGATCCATAACTCGTGGCTCGAACAATGTAGTCAATACCCGCTTGTGTTGTGAGGGTTAATTGGGAGTTGAGACTATTGAAATCATCGTTATAGGCAATCACCTCTCCGGTGTTAGCATTCACCACTTGCAGGTAGGCGTCAAAGGCAGCAGAGTTGAGGTTCAACTGCACCAACTGACCTGCTACCAGATTGGTCAATAGGTAGTCATCACGAAAGGTTCCAGAACGATTAGGATTCGTGGGGTCTGTGCTATCTAAGCTGCCATCGGTAACACCAGCGGTATTGAAGGAACTACTCTGGGAAAACTGTCTTAACTGTATGGGTTCTGTGAGTTCCTCTGAACCCTGTAACGGCAGTTGCCATGTTGCTGGTGTATATAACTCGTTACGTATACCGTGATGGGATTTTTGTAAGCTTTCTAACATCGTCTTGACTTGGGTAGATAAGAAGAAAAAAATCGACTAAGTAACTAGGAGAGGGATCGATTCTCCTGTCTACTGGGTGGGTTAATACAGCGTATCTTTCAACGTTTGGGTGGAATAAATCTCTTGCAAAAGTTAATGGTCGCTAAGCAGCTATAGTATTTATCTCCAGAACTTTGCCCCTTATGCAAGAAGACTAATTTTCACCGATGCGTCCCTGAGTGAGGATACAAAAGTGGGTTTCTTTTCCATAAGAAGCTGGTGCCCCTATAGGCTGGTCAGCGATTCATCGGGAAATTACGCAACATGTTATAAAAATTCACATCAATGGTTGGAAAGGAGCGATCGCCTACGGCATTAACGTCGCTTTTTGCACCACCTGCATCAAATACTGCGTCAAGGTAAACGCATCCACCCCTAACTCTGTCCTCTCTTGGGCAGCTAAAATACCCGCCTGAGCGTGCCACCAAGCCGCCGCTGCCACAATGGCTTCTAACGGTTGCTCCGCCAACGCCGGTTGCGCCACTAGGCCCCCCATCAGCCCTGTGAGAACATCCCCACTACCACCACGAGCGAGAGCAGGTGTGCTTTCCGGAATTAGCCACACAGAGCGGCCAGCATGAGCGATCGCCGTTCTCGCCCCTTTTAACAACACGACTGCCCGACTCAACTGGGACGCCTTCCAAACAGCACTGACTCGGTCTGGAAGCAAACCCGCTGAGTCGGGGAATAAACGCTTGAACTCCCCAACATGAGGGGTTAATACGGTGGGAGTCTTACGCCTCAACAAGGTTGGGATTGTTCTGAGTTCGGCAAGGATATTTAAGCCATCTGCATCGAGAACCAGAGGGCATGTAGCCTCTATCACGGCTTGTATAACAGGCTTAGCGTCTCGTGTCAAGCCAGGGCCACAAGCGATCGCACTGTAATCTTCCAGATCAATGGCTTCGGGTAAATGAGCGATCGCGCCTTCTGGAGTTTCCGGGCATCCTATAATCAGCGCTTCTGGCAAATGACTCACTAGCAAGGGTTTGAGCGATTCGGGGACAGCGATCGAGAGCATCCCCACCCCACTGGCACGCGCTCCCAATCCCGTCAAAATGGCTCCTCCCGCATACCGGCGTGAGCCGCAAATCAGCAGCAGGTGTCCTTCTTTATATTTATAAGTGACGGCTGGGCGAGGCAAGGGCAGATAGTTTCGCGCCACGGTGGCTGTCATGCGTAGCAGTCCTGCGGGCTGTCCCAGAATTGCCCAGACATCCAGGGCCGGGATGCCAAAATCAATTAACTCGGCTTTCCCGATATACTCCAAGGCTTGGTCTTGCAGAAAAGCCAGTTTCCATAATCCTAAGCAAAAGGTGTGGGTTGCCCGAACGGCTGTTCCCAGCACTTCTCCGGTATCGGTATGGATACCTGATGGCAGGTCAATACTGACAATGGGTTGCGACCACTGATTTAATCGGTTAACGGCATCCGCGAGGTTACCCGAAAGCGATCGCGTTTGACCAAACCCAAACAACCCATCAATGATTAGGTCACAGTTTTGCAACGGCTCAATCTGCTCGTAAACTGGAATTCCTAAACTGGCGGCATACTGGGTATGCCCAGAGGTGAGTTCCTTGAGTTTCGCGATCGGGCGATAAATCAGTACCTCGTAACCCTGTAAATGCAGCTCTCGCGCCACCACAGCAGCATCCCCGCCATTATGACCCGGCCCCACTAATACACCTACACGGTGATAGTGAGAAAGGGGATAAAGCGCCTGAAAGCGAAGGGAAATCAACCCAGCCACTTTTTCCATCAACGCGGCAATCGGCATTCCTGCCTCAAAGATGCGCCCTTCAATCTCGCGCATTTGCTGGGCTGTGACGACAACTTGCTCGATTTGTTCTTGCCGATTCGTAGTATTTGCCAAGGGTCTAAATTACCTGAGAAATCTGACTATATCTACTCAACAAGAGTGTGGGGTTAATCAAATCCTTCTTTTAGGATAGAGAAATCAGAGCCACTTTCAGCTTCATCGGTTGATCGTGGGGAAGGAAGGCGGGATGACAATTGTATCCTCACAATTTATGTAGTCATTTAGACTAAATTGACGCCACGCCCATGCCTAGGAAGCCAAATTCTATTTTCTTTGTGCCCCAACGTTGGTGGCTAATTCTTCCATTGGGTTTGTTGGTTTTGCTTTTGGCTCACGGCATGGCGCTGATTTACCGAATTCAGCCTGCCGTGTCTTTGTGGTTTCCCCCATCGGGTGTGGCGATCGCACTGACTCTCTGGTTTGGCCCTGTGGGAGTTCTGCTAACAGCCGTCAGTTCAATATTAATTGCACCGCAGTGGGGAAATGAAGGCTGGACTCAAATCATGAGTTTAACCGACGCAACGGAACCCTTAGTGGCTTGGTTTCTTTATCGGCGTTGCTTTTTGGCAACGCTTTCCCTCTCGACCCTTAGGGATGCCGTCGCCTTTACTTTAAGTGCGCCCTTAGCCGCCTGTGCCACCTCCGCTTTTGTCGGGAGTTTCGCTTTAGTCGCTGTGGGCAAGATGCCTTTGTCCGGACTAGATAGGAGTATTTTGCACTGGTGGCTGGGCAATGCTCTGGGGACACTCGCGATCGCACCCACAGCCCTGTTAGTACTAACTCCCTTCTTGCAACGCTGGGGCTGGTTATCGCTGGCTCATCCACCCAACGAACCGCATCTTGTCCGGGATTGCCAATCCCGTAGCTTCTGGGTAGAAGTGGTCACCATCATGCTGCTCACCATCGCCACAGCCGCACTCACCGTTTCAAAAAGCAATAATGCTGGCTTTGTGTTTCAGCAGTTCTCGTTTTTGAGCTTTATACCTATGCTCTGGGCGGCAACTCGTTTTGGGGTAACAGGCGGCATGTTGATTTCCAGCTTCTGTGTGCTGGTGACGCTGCTTGCCTATCTCTTCACTTACCCCAATGCCATCTCATTGTCTAGCTTCCCTTTACCCGCAGAAGTTTTGTCTGTCCACAAACTCAGTTTGCTGGTACAGTGTGCCGTGAGTTTGTTGGTGGGATGTGCTACCACGCAACAGAGCGTGACTCAAGTTGCACTGGCAGTGGAAGGAGTCCGAGTTCTAGAGCATCAAGCTCGCGCCCAACTCAACGAACAGCTTCTTCAACTCAACAGCGAACTCCAACAAGCCAACACCCGCCTAGAAGAATCCAATCGAGAGAAGGATGAACTGCTCTTACGCGAACAAATCGCCCGTGCTGATAGTGAAGCGGCACAAAAGACAGCGGAGGCAGCCAACCGCCTTAAAGATGAATTTCTTGCCGTCCTCTCCCACGAACTCAGAACTCCCCTCAATCCCATCTTGGGATGGTCAAATCTACTCCGAACCCGTCAGTGCGATGAAGCCACAACGGAACGTGCGCTAGTTACTATCGAACGTAATGGAAAGTTATTAACACAACTCATTGAAGACTTGTTGGATGTCTCTCGGATTTTGCAAGGCAAGCTAAGCCTCAATGTCTCTCCAGTCAACTTAGTATCAACCCTGGAAGCTGCCATCGATACTGTGTATTTAGCCGCCCAAGCTAAGTCTATTCAGATTCAGACTCTTTTTGATCCGAATGTAGGACAAGTTATGGGCGATTCCAATCGCCTACAGCAAGTGATTTGGAATCTGCTCTCAAATGCGGTTAAGTTCACACCTGAAGGGGGAAAGGTAGAAGTAGGACTGTCTGTTGTTACAAGGTTGAAAGTCAACAATTTGAAAGTTGAAAGAAGGGAAGATAGCATCGACTACGGTTTCGCCGATGCAGTACAACCTGCAAATATTCAACCTTCAACCTCTTATGCTCAAATCCAGGTAAGCGATACAGGCCAAGGTATCAATCCGAACTTTCTCCCCCACGTTTTTGAGCATTTTCGTCAAGAGGATAGTACAACAACCAGAGTTTTCGGCGGATTAGGGCTAGGACTGGCGATTGTCCGCCATTTGGTAGAACTCCACGGTGGGACAGTCTACGCAGAAAGTCCAGGAGAAGGGCTGGGAGCCACCTTTACCGTAACGCTACCGTTAATTTTTGAGAGACCTTCCAACAGCGAAGAAAACAACGAACACTCTCATGACTAATCATATTGTTTTCTATGCAATAAAAATTAACTGAAAGCTCCACAAACTCTGCGTTCCTCTGTGCCAACCTCTGCGAACCTCTGCGTAAAAAAAACCTAACTGCAATGCTACTAAATTCTATGTGATGAGCTGATCAATTTCCAAAGTAAACGCGAGCATCCATTCCTAAAGACTGAAAATAGTTACTCCACCGATCTGCCTCCTTTCGACTATCAAAAGGGCCAACGGCAACATGGGGGCCTCTGGGCGCTTCTCGTTGATTCACAGCAGTCTCGCTGACTCCAAGTTGGATGACTTCGGCAGCCAGATTGGGTAAGTTTCTTCTGTCTCCTGGAATGACCACAAAATAGCCGCGTGAAGCGACGTTATCCGGTAGGGAATTGCTCAGGAGTCTGTCAGGATTCTCTAAACCCGCATCAGTACCAGGCGTGAATGGAGTCATCGGCTCCCGAAAACCAGCCTCCATACCATCGGTGATTGGGGTCACTTGTGCCCGAATCCCTCGTTCTGCCAAAACACGAACCCGCGACTCGGCATTATAGGCATTGGTAAATACTCCCGCTTGAATTACCCCTTCTCCTCGTCGCACAAACGCTTGCGGTTCTATCTGCCGGACTTGGGATAACACAAAAGAACTATCTCCATCAATATCAACTCGGTACAGATTCGATGTTACGGTTGGCTCACGAGATGGGATGGGCGCGGGAGGTGCCTGGAAGTTAAACTCTCGCTCCGGGGGCATTGGATTGGAGGGTGTATTGGAGGGTGTATTGGAGGGAACTGGGGGCGACGGCGAGGTAGGAACGTTAAACGTTGGGATGGATGAGGGGGAAGGGAAAGATGAGGGGGGCGGTAATTCATCAAAGATTCGAGGTTGTGGCAAGTTTTGTTGGGCATAAGTTGGAGCCACACGCAGGAGTAAGCTACCGCCGAAGCAAAACAAGGGCACCCAAAATGCCGCCCTAATTAGGGATTGAGAACGCCTGAATGGGTTAAACCATCTCGTCATGAGGGGAAATTCACCCGATTTGGTAATAAACCTATCACAACCTGTTGCCCACTCGTGCATTCTGGCAGCAGTTTTTAACCCCCTGGGAAAAAAGTGGAGGAGTGGGTGAGTTTGCTCTGAGACAACGAATACTGAAGAGGTTCGGTTAAAGAACCTCCCCTTTTCTCAAGGGGAGAGTCTCCCAAGAAAAAGCTATTCATCGTGAGCGAAACGGTGGAACAGGAAGTCTAGGGCGTGATTCCGCAGCTTATAGTATTCTGGGTCTTCCATGATGCGGGCGCGATCGCGTGGACGTGCGAAAGGAATCTCCATCACCTCACCGATTTTAGCCGCAGGGCCATTGGTCATCATCACCAAGCGATCGGCTAGGAACAGCGCCTCATCGATATCATGAGTAATCATCAGAACGGTACAGCGATGATCGTTCCAAATCTTCAGCAGTTCTTCCTGCAACTCTTCCTTGGTGATGGCATCCAACGCACCAAACGGCTCATCTAGAATCAAGACTTGGGGACGAACCGCTAAAGCTCGTGCAATGGAAACCCGTTGTCTCATCCCGCCGGACATTTGCGGCGGTTTTTTATCAGCGGCTTCCGTTAGTCCCACCATCGCCAGATGTTCCCGAACGATCGCTCTTTTCTCAGCTTGCGACTTGTTAGGGTAAACGGCGTGGACAGCTAGGTAAATATTTTCAAAAGCCGTCCGCCACGGCAGGAGCGCATAGTTTTGGAACACTACCATGCGGTCTGGTCCCGGCTTAGTGATCGGCTTCCCTTGCAGCAGAACTTTTCCATGGGTGGGAAAGGCGAAACCCGATACCATGTTCAGCAGTGTTGATTTGCCACAGCCAGAGTGACCGATAACACAAATAAACTCGCCTTCTTGTACGGTTAGGTTAACGCCGTCAAGTACGGTGAAAGAGCCTTTTTGGGTCGGATAGATCTTGGAAACATTCTCAATCGCCAGGAATGGCTCACGGTTGTTAGCCGTTACTACTGACCTTCGGGTAGGGAGGGTTTGGCTATCGCTAAAGGCTAGAGGGCGGTTACGCATTGGTCTATAAGAAAGTTGAAGGTTTGAAGGTTGGAAAGTTTGAAAGTGGAAGGTTGGAAGGTTGGAAGGTTTGAAGGTTAGGAAATTGGAACAACTGATTAACCTGCAACCTGCAACCGGCCAACCTCTAAGCAGCTACGCCAGGACGTGAATCGAGGACAACTTCTGCAATGCTGAAATTGCGTTTAATCCGCAGACTGTTGAGATAGCCAATTGGGTCTTCGGCATTAAAGGGGGTACCGTCGAACAATTGAATCCCGCTTTTGGTGTAACTAATATCAGACAGACCCATCTCTCTTGCGGCGATGCTGAATACGCGGACTCGGCATACTCGTTCCAAGATTTCCACCCAGTTTCTAGGGAAGGGAGTATGGTCCCAACGCGCCAACTGAGTCATGTGCCAAAGTTGCTCAGTTCGACTGGGGCGATTGACACCATCTCCATAGAACAAGTGATGGGCATATTCGCGCATGGGGACATCTAGGCTACAGGTAGAGGCATTGGGGTCTCCCATGTGAATATAGTTGATATCCGTACTCACATACTCGCGCCCAGCAGTAATCTGACGCACCTCTTGGTCATTGGCTGGATCAGCGCAGTAGCGACAAGCTTCTAGCAACGCTTTGGTCAAAGCAATATGGGTGTTGGGATAGGCGTCAGCCCAGTCTTCGCGAACGCCGAGAACTTTTCCTGGATGTCCCGGCCAAAGTTCTAAGTCTGTGACTACAGTAAAGCCGACTCCTTCCATTGCTGCCCGGATGTTCCAGGGTTCTCCCACACAGTAACCATCGATGGTTCCCGCTTGCAAATCGACGACCATCTGGGCAGGAGGAATAGTCTTGAGTTCCACATCCAGGTCAGGGTCGATGCCACCGGCAGCTAACCAGTAACGCAGCAGCAGATTGTGCATGGAGGAGGGATGAACCATCCCCATTCTGTGCTGTTGAGATGGGGAGTCTAACAGCATCTTTCTAAAATCAGCTAGAGTATGTATCCCCTGGTCATAAAATCGCTTATCTAGCGTGATGCCATTACCATTGCGAGTCATGGTTAGGGCAGTGACGACTGGCAAGGGTCGGTTCTCGTAACCTCCCAATGTTAACCATAGGGGCATTCCTGATGGCATTTGAGCCGCATCTAAATAACCACCAGCCATGCCATCCACAATGCCGCGCCAACTGGTTTCGCGCACGAGGTTAACTTCATCTAAGCCATGTTTTTTGAAGAAGCCTTTTTCTTGAGCAACAGCAAGGGGAGCACAAGCGGTTAAGGGGACAAAACCAATGTCAAGGTTAACTTTTTCCAAACCATGACGAGCAACGACGGCTGTTTTTCTCGCCCGAATCTTCTTAATCCGCTTCTGCTGATTGAGGAAGTAAATCATCTCGCTGCGTAAGCTGTAGTAGCTGGGATGTTCTACCACTTCCATGCGCTTGCGTGGGCGGGGAATATCGACTTCTAGAATCTGACCAATTTTGGATTCTGGCCCATTAGTAAGCATCACAATCCGGTCAGATAAAAGCACGGCCTCATCGACATCATGAGTAACCATGATTGCCGTGACTTCGTTTTCTTCGCAGATTTTCATTAACTGCTCTTGCAGATTACCCCGTGTTAGGGCATCGAGTGCGCCGAAGGGTTCATCTAAAAGCAGCAGTTTGGGGCGAATGGCGAGGGCGCGTGCGATCGCAACCCGTTGTTTTTGTCCACCTGACAACATCGCAGGCTGTTTGTCCACATGAGGACGCAACCCCACCATGTCGATGTGTCGCTCTACAATAGCTTTGCGCTCACTTGCCGGCAAATCCTTCATCACCGAGTCAACAGCCAAGGCAATATTTTGCCGAACTGTTCGCCAAGGCAACAGAGAATAATTCTGGAACACCACCATCTTGTCTGGCCCTGGCTGTTGAATTCTTTGCCCTTCCAACGCAACTACACCATCAGTTGGCAGAGACAAACCAGCAATCATGTTCAACAGGGTGGACTTCCCGCAGCCGGAGTGACCGATGAACGAGATAAATTCTCCTTTTTTAATGTGGAGGTCAATTCCTTTTAAGGCAACGTATTCACCACCACCCGCCAAGGAAAAAACTTTATCAACTTGATCAACAGCAACAAAAACACTCATTAGTCCTTAGTCCTTAGTCCTTAGTCCTTAATCTTTAATCATTGGTCATCGGTTATGAGTCGTGGCTAATTGCTTATGGTCGTTTCTGGTTTTTCCTAGCCATTAACCATTTACTATTAGCTATTAGCCATTAGCGACGTTATTTCTTTTCTTGTGGAACAATCTTGGACTGTAAGTACCCCATTGCTCGGTCTAAGAGCAAGCCTACTGCACCGATGTAGGCAACAGCCAAGATAATTTCACTGACATAGTTCTGTTGATAGGCATCCCAGATGAAGAAACCAATTCCGACAATACCTGACATCACGATTTCTGCGGCAATAATCGCCAACCATGCTAATCCAATCGCAATTTTCAATCCTGTAAAGATGTAGGGAAGAGCAGAGGGCAATAGAATGTTCAAGTAGTATTCCTTGCGAGAAAGCTGCAAAACCTTGGCGACGTTGTTGTAATCATCCGGGATTTGCTTCACACCCTCGGTCGTGTTGATTAAAATCGGCCAGACTGAGGTAATAAAAATTACGAAAATTGCAGCAGGCTGGTTTTGTTGCAAGGCGACCAGAGCAATTGGAACCCAGGCTAAAGGCGCTACCATTCGCAGGAACTGAAAGACTGGGTCTAAAGCCTTATCAATCAGTGGATTCGTGCCCACAAAAATACCTGTACCAATCCCGACAATTGCCGCTAATGAGTAACCTTGGGCAACCCGACCCAGGCTTGCCATAGTCTGCCAAAACAGACCTTTGTCAATACCACCTTTATCATAAAAGGGATACAAAAGTAGTTCTCTTGTCCGTTGGTCTGTCCAAACACTGAGTGGCCCTGGCAGTCTTGTCAATCCAGACCAGGAAAATAGCTGCCATACGATTAAGAATCCCAAAACTCCCATCAAAGGCGGCACAATCTCCTTAGATTGCTTTTTCCAGAAAGCTTGGATTGGGTTGGTTGAACTGGATCTTGAGTTGCGGTTGATTGTGTTGACAGTCATTTTCCTTTTCTCCAGTTTTTTGGTACAAGTTGAATGAAAATTTGAAAACTTTCAGGCTGTAAAGGTTAGTGCAAACAAATCGGAAGATTTCCCTGTAGAGTAATTTTTGCCCTTTGCCCTTTGCCTTTTGCCCTTTGCCTTTTGCCTTTTGCCCTTTGCCTTTTGCCCTTTGCCTTTTGCCTTTCGCCTTTTGCCCTTTGCCTTTGATTAAACTCTCTTAATCGCAAGGCTATTGAGGTAAGCCTCTGGCTTTTCTGGGTCAAACTCTTTCCCATCGAAAAACTTCTCAACCCCTCGCGATGTACTTTGGGGAATGTCAGCACTGAAGCCTGCCTCTTTCGCCGCTTCTCGCCAGAGGTCTTCGCGGTTGACGCGATCGATAATCTTCTTAGCGCTATCGATATCGTTAATCTTCCCTTTATGGAAACCCCAGCGCAGACTTTCGGTTAAAAACCATAAATCGTGGCTCTTATAAGGGTAGGAGACGCTACCAATATCGTCTTTCCAGTACATGGGTCCCATCTTGAAGTCCCCAACGTCTGATTTGCCATCACCCATCATGTACTTCCCGGCATAGGGAGGTTGCAGAATCCTTATAGGCACGTTGAAAAAGTTTCGTTGGGAAACGATTTGAACCAACTCCTCTCGGTTCTTGGCCTTATCACACCATTGCTGCGCTTCCATCAACGCTTTTAAGATGGCTTTGGTCGCTTTGGGATTTTTGTCTACCCAGTCTTCTCTCAAGGCTAGATATTCCTCTGGGTGAAATCTCCAGATTTGACCAGAAACTGCTGCCATGTGACCGATATCATCGGCAACGATGCGGTAGGGCCAGGGGTCACCTGTACTGAAGGCATCCATCGAACCGTTTCGCATCCCTTGCACCGTTTCAGCCGATGGCACTGCCAAGAGGTCGATATCATTATCTGGATCGACACCACCGGCGGCAAACCAATAGCGAATCCAGAGGTCTTGGTTCACTTGGGGAAAGGTATGTGCGGCTTTAAATTTCCTACCGTTGGTTTGTTGAAACCCTTTGATGTAGTCGGCAGCACCGGAAATGTCTAAACCCAGTCCTTTGCCTTTGTGCATCCGAGCAACGGCAATTCCATTCCCCTGCGTATTCAACTGAGCTAAAACATACATGCCAACTTTGCGCCCGTTGGTGATGATGCCTTCACTAATTAAATGAGGCATTGGCATCTGCCACTGACCGCCATCAATGCCACCATTGGCTGAACCAATCGTCACATTGTCTCGTGCGGATGCCCAACTTGCTTGCTTTGCCAGCTTAACGTCGGTCATGCCGTACTTGGCAAAGAAGCCTTTTTCTTGAGCGATGACCAGTGCTGCTGCTTCGACAATTGGGATATAGCCAAGTGTGACCGTTCGAGTTTCCGGTACCTGTTCTGGACTCAGTTCAAGCGCTTGTGCCTTGGGTGATAGTGCAGCAGGAGAAGGTGGGTTGCCCAAACAACCTTTAAGGAATATGGAACTAGCTACCGATGCTCCAGCTGTTAACAAAAATCTGCGTCGAGAAAACGTTGAAAAATTGGTCATAAAATCTCCTTACAGTTAATCTTTCTTCTGTAGTGCTACTTAACCATTGCTCTGTTTATAGACAATGGCGAATTTGGGGATTCTGTCGCAGGGTTTGGCTGCCATAAGCAACCTACGCTTAGGTTTATACAAACTAAGCGACCTACATTTAGACAATCTCGTAAGATTTAGTTGCCTAAATCAGGAATTACTTTAATTAAAAGGGTGGCAAGACTAAGTTACATGAATCGCTCATTTTGAGCGGCGAGAATAATCTCTTAGGCTCTTTCGCTCCTTGAGCGATGAGATTTATGTATTCATTTGTAACTTGCTATCAGCTTACCACCTTCAACCGATGAATAATTAGCTGATCGATGCAAATCCTAAAAAAATATTAAATGATACTGATAAATAAATGATTAGTGTTTATCTATTTATTGGGTTTGAGTAAAATTCTATGGGTTCCTATCTATAGATATTATTGGCGTAGTAGATTAAACAAAATTAATAAGCTGATGTGCCTAAAATATGGCATAATCTTCTCCCCTTATTGGGTTTGAGTAAAATTCTATGGGTTCTTATCTATAGATATCATTGGCGTAGTAGATTAAACAAAATTAATAAACTGATGTGCCTAAAATATGGCATAATCTTCTCCTCCAGCTCCCCCAGCTCCCCCAGCCTCGAAAGCTTCGTCATGTTCTTACCCTGCAACGGGAGTGCCGATTAGCTGATTCAAAGCTCCCGTTCCCTTGGTGATATCTTCCTACTCAGTATTCTGGAAGTCGCGACTATACCCATAAAGTTCAGCTCATGGCAGACTGGGCGCGACTGCATATGCCACTTTAGATAGGGGCGAATAGGAAAAAGAGGGCGCTATGCTCTCAAGAGTTAAAGCTAAAATAGTCGCCAGAGGAAAATGTATTCCCAGGAGCTGTTAAAGCCGGATGGGCGTCCCCTGACTCTCTACAGCCGGTACCCCATTGTGCAGGGCATCCAGGCTCCAAGTCCCGGTAACGAACCGATTCAAGCCAATCCCCACTTACGTTGGCATCCCTTACGAGGTGAGTGGGTGGCATACGCCAGTCATCGTCAGGGACGGACGTTCATGCCGCCCCCGGAGTACAATCCGCTAGCACCCACCATTGACCCTCATTTCCCTAGCGAACTGCCTCAGGGAGAATATGATATCGCGGTTTTTAACAACCGATTTCCTTCAATGACACTCTTGGCACAGAACCCGCCGAAGCTCATTGTTGAAACTCTCCCTGCCAATGGCACATGCGAGGTTATAGTCTTCACCCAAGACTCTGAAGCGTCCCTCGGTGCTCTGGAACTGGATCACCTAGAGCTACTGTTACAAGTTTGGGCTGAGCGAACTCGTATTTTAGGCGAGAATCCAAAAATTCAGTATGTGCTGCCTTTTGAGAATCGGGGTGTGGAGATGGGAGTGACTTTGCTTCATCCCCATGGTCAGATTTACGCTTATCCCTTTGTGCCACCTGTCCCAGCACGAATGCAGGAACGGCAGCAGGCATATTACCAGGAACACCAGCGGGGTTTGTTGCAAGATTTAATACAGAAGGAAATTGAGGACAAGCAGCGGATTCTGTATTTGGATGAACATGCGATCGCATTTGTCCCCGTGTGTGCGCGTTATCCCTACGAAGTATGGATTGCCACCCTTGAGCCAGTTGCAACCTTTATCGACCTTACCGTCGAGCAGCGTAGAGGACTGGCTAAAGCCTTAAAAACCGTTACTCTCAAGTATGACGGTTTATGGAGCCGCCCTTTTCCTTATTTGATGGCTTGGTTCCAGGCACCGACTGACGGTCAACCCCATCCGGAATCACACCTGCACGCTGAATTCTATCCGCCGTATCGTACCCCGGATAAGCTGAAGTACTTAGCCGGAACCGAACTGGCGGCAGGAATGTTTGCTAATGATGCCTTACCTGAAGAGAAAGCGAAGGAATTACAGGCTGTATCGGTAATTCTCGAAGGGGGGGTTCGGCTCAACTAATGGGCATTCAATTTTACATGACTAAATTTTTGAAACTCTTGGGGATGGGCAATTTGCCCATCCATGGAGGGCAGTTTTATTGATGCTATGAATTAAAAACCTAAGCTTCCAACCTCCAGACCTCATCATTGTGCAGCCTGAGCAGCTTTTGTTCCAAAGAGGCAATTTTTATGAACTCAACCTATAACTTTCAATACTTTAAGGGAAATTCGCTTTCTGATCTGTTTGCACAAGACACCACAGATACCCGTTGTGGATTCCTCTTAAATTACCCGGCGACTGCTAGCTGGGCTGCTTATCCCAACACGAAAAAATACTTTCTTCAAGACGGCAGTAGTGAAGCGACGAAAACCTCCTTCGACAAGATTTGCGAGAAAGAACCTTGGAAAAATTTGGCGGTGTTAGGCGATGCCCTTCCGGGCATTGTCATCAGTCCAGTGCAAACCTTGCTAATTGACTACTGGAGGGAGCATTTTGGCTTCAAATATTCCAATCTGGAGCGGATACATTGCTCAAGTTATTTGGATGAACTTAGCCAAAGCGATCGCTTTGACAGCATCATCACGCTATTTCCTTTTGATAATCTGAAACCTGAAAAACATGCTGTTAATCCAGATACCCACTACCGCTTACTCAGCAAAGTGACACTAGCCGAACTGGGAGTGCAATGTCCGAACTACAAGAGCTACAATCTGCACGAAATTGCTCTGCAAGACATTGACCTACCAGAACAATTCCCCTACTTGATCAAAACATCCCACGGACTTTCTGGAGAAGGCACTTACATCATCAGAAGTACTAGCGACCTACGCTACTGTTTTGACGAACTGAGGAAATATCTTGATATTAAGCTGCTCGATACGATTATTGTCTCGGAGTTCGTTAAAAATGAAGTGCAGAACTACTGCGTGCAGTTCTACGTTAGCAAGACAGGAGATATCACACTCATCGGCACTACCAGCCAACTCGTCACCCCAGAAGGTAACTATTTAGGAGGACTGATTCACTACGATAAAACTGACATGAGCAGATTCTTTGAGATGATTGCCGCCGTTGGTCAGTATGCTCACCAGCAGGGGTATTTCGGAGTGATTGGCTTCGATGTGCTAGAAGACCAAGATGGACAGCTTTATGCGATCGACGCTAATTTCCGCGTTAATGGCTCAACTCCACTTTGTTTACAGCGCCATACTCTCCTAGGACTGGGAAAAGAGGTGGCTAAATATTCCAGTGACTACCGTATGGATGGAACATTGGATTCCATTCTAGTGACTCTAAAAGCCGAATTAAATCGCAAGAGCTTTATCATCCTTTCGGCTCTAGAGAAGGTCAAATACGGAAAAATCTACACCGAAATTTATGGAATCGTCGCTGGAGAGACGCTAGAGGAAATGCAGCACGTCGAGCAGAACTTACAGACTAAAGGATTGCAATAACGTGGCTAAGCAGACTGAAGCCATTCTGGCTTTAACTCATTTTCTGCTTCTTTGTTGGTAAACACGGCTGGCTTGTCCATCTCTGCGGTCATATAACCGACTGCCATGTCCTGTGAGTTATAGGCCCATCCTATTCGTCCCTGGCGGTCTAAGAGGATGCAACCCGCTTCGCCTGAAACCTTAGATACCAAAGTGTCAATCGCCATCTGCGCGGCCTCCTCTGGATGTCGGCTCCCAGCTAGGAAATCGATCGCTGTCTTAGCAAGAACCACGGGGATAATGGACTCACCATCACCCGTTGTTGAGCAAGCACCCAAACGATTATCAGCATACAAGCCACAACCCACTAGGGCTGTGTCACCAACGCGACCCTGAGGCTGACCTGTGGTTCCTCCAGTTGAGGTTCCAGCAACTAGGGTACCGCTAGCATCTAGAGCTACACAGCCAACGGTATTAGGGCGATCCAAAACTTCCTGCTCCTCTTCCCACTCCTGTTGCTGCTCGTCGCTAATGAGATCTTCTTTGGCACACATCTCAGCTCCGTGTTCGGCGGCAAAGCGTTCGCCGCTCCGCGCCACTAGCAGCCGGGGTTTGTCATCCATAATCTTCCGTGCCACTGAGATCGGATGGCGTACCCCTTGAACTGCCGCCACTGCCCCCCAACCTAGGGTCGCGCCCTCCATGATTGCCGCATCTAGCTCTACCTCTCCCTCACTATTGAGAGTTGCGCCAAATCCAGCGTTAAAAGTCTGGTCCGTTTCGAGGACGCGAATTGCTACCTCAACAGCTTCTCCAGCACTGCCACCACTGCGAAGCACCGCCCAACCAGCCTCAACGGCTGCAAGGCAACCCGCGTGGTTCGCCGCAATTTTGTCCTCTGAAACCGTTTTGGCTCCTCCATGAACAATGATTGCTAAAGTCACATTTTTCTCCCTTTTCCGATAAAAAAAGCGTCTGAAGGACAAATCCCAACAGACTCAATGGGTGGAACTATAACTAATTATTCGTGCGCTCTACCGTTGCCGCCATCTCCCATTGGAATTAACAGAATTAGAACGTTAAAATGTCTTGTCAAGCCAATCACATTAAACCTTAATAAAATAGAACATACCCTCTGTAGTGGCATCATTATTATATGTAGAGGAAGTTAATTCCTAAGACATAATGGCTTTCTCTCTTCAGTCCTAGATGATTCATGAGAACCTTTCTTTCTCTCTTGGAGCGCTCTGTGTGGGTCTGTGGTTTATAAAAAAAATCAAATTTCACAAATAAATTAGGAGGGCTATAGTCTCATACTTATTCCCAATTAGCAATTTTTAAAATAAAACCCGACAGCAATGAAAAAATGGATTTGATCTCAATAAAATAGCAAAAACATTACCACAAAAATACTTTTTTGGCTCTCAACTAACCATGATGAACTTTCAGCAGATTTTTGGTGCATCACCTGAAACAGAAGCCAGTGCGCCGGGACGGGTGAATCTACTAGGCGAACACACCGACTACAACGATGGATTTGTATTGCCAACGGCTATTCCCCAACGCACTAAGGTGCAACTGGGTTTGAGCAAGGATGGACAGCATCACTTTTACTCGGTGGAACTTGACGAACGGGTGAGTATTTCAGAAAATCATCATACACCCTCTGGATTTGCCAGTTATATCTTCGGGTGTGTTCGGCTGTTAGAGGGGGAAGGGCAGATTGTACCGCCTGTTAATTTGCACGTCACTTCCTCGGTTCCGATCGGTTCAGGGTTGTCTAGCAGTGCGGCTTTGGAGGTGGCGACTCTTAGGGGGTTGCGATCGCTCTTAAATTTAGATATCGATGATGTGCGGATCGCTCAGCTAGCACAGCAGGCAGAAATCCAATATTCGGGTGTGCAATGCGGCATTATGGATCAGATGGCGTCGAGCCTAGCTGATACGGAACATATGCTATTTCTCGATACGCGATCGCTTGAGCGTCAGGTGATACCTTTTCCATCTGGGGCAGAAGTTGTAGTAATAGATAGTGGTGTGCCTCGCACTCTGGCAGGGAGTGGCTACAACCAGCGACGCGCTGAGTGCGAAGAGGCGGCGCATCTCTTGCGGGTAAAGGCGCTGAGGGATATTACCGATCCGCAAGCTGTGGAAGACTTACCCGAACCGCAACGTCGTCGTGCTCGTCACGTCATCACTGAGGATAACCGAGTACTGGAGGCTCTACAGGGAGTATCAGCAGAGCGTTTTGGTGAGTTGATGAACGCTTCCCACGCTAGCTTACGCGATGATTACGAAGTTTCGGTGCCTGCTCTGGATACATTGGTGGCGATGCTACAGGAAACCCCTGGAGTATTTGGGGCACGTCTTACGGGTGCTGGGTTCGGGGGGGCTTGCGTGGCTTTGGTTGCTGCGGGTAAGGGGGAAGCGATTAGTCGAGATGTGATGGAACGATATATGCGATCGGGTTTTGCCGGACGTATTCTGGTTCCGGAGGTCAGTTAGCTGTTGTGCAGTTTTGAATTCAACCATGTCCGTTGATTCTTCTAGCAGGCTGAATCTACATATTACAAGGAGCTTACATCGGTTTGAATACTATAGTCTATAGAACTATTGTATTCAAGGCATTAACTTAGCTTTAATGCCACTCAAAAAATTAGATCGTCTTCTAGGAGCAGAGATACAACGACTTCGCACTGGGAAAGGTTGGTCACAGGAGTATCTTGCAGAGGTTGCAAATCTGCATCGAACATACATCAGCCAACTTGAGCGAGGGTTGAAAAGTCCATCCGTCCGGGTTCTCTATCAAATCACTACTGCCCTAGGTGTAACGATGAGCACACTGCTGGAGGCAGTTGAGGAATCTCTTGATGCTGACGAGTGACGAAGTTGAGAGATTAAGGGAAGCTATCATTGCTACAATCGCAGCTCCCATTGTCGGCTCGATAGAGGATTACTCCTGGGAAGCTATATTTCATTATGTTAAGAATATTCCCCTTTCAGATCCAACATCTGGGCGCACTAAGCTTCTTCATGATGCTGTTGATATCAAAACACGAACAGGTTGGTCATTAAAAACAATTCAGCTACCAAACCTTAATCCTGGACTTACTTTTGCGTTTGTAATTCAACGAGCTGATGTGGTTACAAAAGCAACATCACTCGGCTTTCCGGGCTTGACAGTAGACTCACCGCCAGCAACCCTCGGAGAAGCCATCATTCACCATTGGAACCAAAAGCTAATACAGGATCGCAATCTGCAAGGTGTAACAAATAGCAACGAAGGCATTCTTTGCAAGAAGAAAAATGCCATTGAATATGTCTATGTTGAGTACCCCCTAACCCCACTCGATCCGGCTAAGTTTTCCTGGAACTGGTCGATAGATAGGAATACTGGAGAGGCAGGCAAAGGATTACAGGGAAAAGTTGATGGTCAACTAACACTAATCTGGTACAAAAACCAAAAGCAGCTGTTCAAGGTTCAAACTATTCCAGAGCAACCAATTCGGCTCGGAATTGAGCGAAACCGTCTTACACCTGACGAGTATGTGAAAGCTATCATGTCAACACTTCAGCAAAAGCTTAATTCAACGCAAGATGATAATGATGACTCGTCTGGAGGATACATTTAGCGAGCGCTTTAGCTAATAAGGGAGGTACTGATTCTCCGATTTGATCAGCCATTTGAGTGTATGAACCCAGGAAGTGAAATTTATCTGGGTAAGAATGTAGCCTTGCGGCTTCACGGATTGTGATAGTTCTGTCTTGTATGGGATGAAAGAATCTTCCAGAGCCAGGGTGAAAAACCCATCGAGTAATAGTTCTGGCGGGTTTATCCCAGTAAAGCCTTCCATAAGCTCCGCTGTAATGCTTTTTTGGGGCTAGCTCTGGAGGCAAATCTCTGGCATCTTGTCCTTCTGTTAAAGCTCTAGCTCTGGTCATTTGGATGGGACTCAGTTCACGAGCAATATGATTAACGAGCGCGTTACTACCACTACGTAGTAACCTTTGATAGTCAGTTTGCGGTTCACAGATATATGCCTCTAGGGTATATTCCTGTCCAGCTTCTAGTGCTGGCAAATCTCCAATAGCGTCTCTGACAGTAACAATAGAAGAGGCTACGGGTTGTAGTATATTCAGTTGAATACTTTGTTGATTGGACTTGAGAGATCTAATATCTCCATGATGAGTAGGTTCTGGGAGTCTAGGAGCAGCACTGTTCAAACATCCCACAAAAAAAGCTCTTGCTCTAGTTTGGGGAACACCGTAGTTTGCAGCATTTAATGATGCAGATGTTACTCCATACCCCATCCGCTCTAGTTGTATGGTGATCTCTTCTCTAACTGTACCCTTATAGGCTTTTAGAATTTCGGGTACATTCTCCATCACAACATATAAAGGTCTGAATTCTTTTATAAACTCTAAAAAAGTTTTATATAGTTGGTTTTGAGGATCTTCTAAATATCGGTACTCAGCAGGAATGTTGCGAGAGAATCCTTGACATGGAGGTCCACCAATTATGGCTGTTAGCTCTTCCCGCTCTAATTCAAGTGCCAGTCGAAGCTCTCTAGCATTGACTGTACGGATATCCTTTGAAAGAATAAGCTTAGTTTGTGGGTAGTTATGCTTAAAGGTTGCTAAAGCTTTTACGCTTTTATCAATAGCGCATATTGTCTGAAAGCCCGCCAAGTGAAAACCTGTAGTCAAGCCCCCAGCACCAGCAAATAAATCAATGACAGTGTATACCATGTAGTGAATACTATTGTATTCACGACGAAACGTCAACTTGACGAATGGAACACCCATCTTTATCAGATAGTGCCAGCATCAACGGTAGGCAAGTATGGGCTATTCATCCAAGCTCATTTAAGTAAAGTCTATACGGATCTGACTGAAAGACCCCCTTTTTAAGGGGGATTTAGGGGGATCTCCAGACATTTACACTTGTTTAGAAACAGCCTATCAATTGCAGGGCATCAAGCCGAGTAAAATGGAGTGCGATCGCGAACAGACCTTTCTCAACACATTCGTTCCTTCCGCAATCTACCCCTTTAGGTCGGTTAAGGTCTTACCTAAGATTGTTAAATTGGGTCATAAATAACAAGTTGCTCTGGATAGGCATGATGCCGCCTTGGTATACATCAAACAATTACTATGAGCGATAACAGGCAGCCTGTTGATCATCAGGACGAAAAGACTAACCCCATTAGAGATCAAGGTGCGGCTTATGGAGCAAGAACAGGCATAGGCGGCGGGTTAGTTGGAGCAGCGATTGGTGTTTTACTCGGTCGTCGAGTTGGAGGAGTTGTTGGCGGTATAGTCGGTGCAGTAGCGGGTGCTTTCGTCGGTAAAGGTACAGCTCAACGTGTTAACCGCACTGTAGGAAGTGTAGTGGAGGCAGCAAAAACAGCCGAGAGAGTAGCTGAGGCTGTTAACCACAGTGCGACCAGTGTAGGGAATGCAATACAAGATACTGTTGAGGAAACCAAATCATCTGTAATAAGTGTAGTCGATGCCATAAAAGATACTGTTGAGGAAACCAAATCATCAGTAGTCGGTGCCGCTAAGAGTGTAGCTGAAGGTGTTAACCACACTGTCAACGATGTAAAAACTGTAGGGAATGCAGTAAAAGATGCAGTTGAGGAGGTCAAGCCTTCTGTAATAGCTGTAGTCGATGCAATCAAAGATACAGTTGAGGAGGTCAAACCTTCTGTCGTAGATGTAGCCAAGAGCGTAGCTGAAGGTGTTAACAACACTGTCAACGGTCTAGGTAATCCAGTAAATGATGCTGATGAACAAGTCCATCCTTCTGTAATAGCTGTAGAAGACGCCACCAAAGATACAGTTGAGGAGACTCAATCATCTGTAGTAGCTGAAGGTGTTAACCACACCCTAAACGGTCTAGGTCATGCAGTAAAAGATACAGATGAGGAAGTCAAGCCTTCTGTAATAGCTGTAGAAGACGCCACCAAAGATACGGTTGAGGAGACTCAATCATCTGTAGTAGCTGAAGGTGTTAACCACACCATAAACGGTCTAGGTCATGCAGTAAAAGATACAGATGAGGAAGTCAAGCCTTCTGTAATAACTGTAGAAGACGCCACCAAAGATACAGTTGAAGAGACTCAATCATCTGTAGTAGCTGAAGGTGTTAACCACACCATAAACGGTCTAGATAATCTAGTAAAAGATACAGATGAGGAGGTCAAGCCTTCTTTTATAAGTGTAGAAGACGCCACCAAAGATACAGTTGAGGAGACTCAATCATCTGTAGTAGCTGAAGGTGTTAACCACACCATAAACGGTCTAGATCATGCAGTAAAAGATACAGATGAGGAGGTCAAGCCTTCTCTAATAGTTATAGAGGAGGCGGTAAAGGGTGTAGCTAACGAGTCTGTAATAGAGGTAGAGAACCCAACAATAGATAATCCTGAGCAAGCCCAGCCCTCTGTAGTAAGTGCAGCCCAGAGTGTAACTGAGACTGTTAACCCTACTGGGAACAGTGTAGGGAATGCAGTAAAGGATACAACAGAGGAAGCAAAACCCTCTGTAATAGCTGTAGAGAACTCCGCAAAAGCTACAGATGAAGAGGTCAAGCCCTCTGAGCATTACAACAACAAGCTAAATGAATATCAGCTAGTTGGGGTGAAGATGAGGAGACTAAGCCAGGAGCATCTTGTTAGTCATGAGGTTAAAGAACAGCCTCCTCAAAGCTTACAGGATGCACAAGAGTCTGAGACGCTTAAAGAAATAGACATCATAGCCATTGAATATAAAAATATTCAACAAAGGCAAGAAGAATTTCAGCGCAATCAACAAGAAACTGCTCAAGAGCTTGAACAACAAAGAAATCTATTAAAAACTGAAAAAATCCAAAAATTAACGGGAATTCTGATAGGAGCCGTTACTATAAGTTTGATAGGTGCAGTCTGGGGATTTAGTTTAAGACAAAACCTGTTAGCCACAAAATCTCCAGAATCCAATTTAGCAATCAAATCACCTGCATTAGGAATTATATCCAGAAAATCTAATCTAGAACCAAAATTATCCCAATTAGCAACAAAACCTCCAACCTCGAATCAAAGTCTAAAGCCATCTCCAAAAACAACATCGAAAACAATTGCAGATGGCTGGATTTTTCTAGGGAATATCAACAATGGTTCAGCTTCCAGACTCGTTGGAAAATCTCTAATTAAGGGTTCAGGGTCTATCAATTCAACTGTTATTCCCTCAGTAGGAGCGATAGTAAATGTAAGTGCTAGACCGGGCGTGACATTAAGGCAAAATAGACCACAGGCACCTAATTTTAACGCTAGAGAACAGAAAGCTTTAGCTATTATTAAGCCGACAGAGAAGCTCAAGATTCTTAAAGTAGAATCTATAACACCTCCTAATACAACTCGACCTGCAACACCTGTAACAAAAGTTTGGGCGCAAGTCGATAGATGTGGCAATTCTTGTAATTAAAAACCTGCAAGCGAAGAATAAAGACTTCGGCATGTGCGATCGCGGTAGCGACGTTTTGAATTCAAAACTGGTCAACTACCGCTTCACCAGTAGCTACTGGCGTTGTGTGCATCTACAGGGATAGTTCACCTAACAAGTTGCTCGTTTTCGTTATCTACTGGGACTAAAATGTAAGTCCTCTGCTTATCGGATGTGTTCACGGACTGATTACCTGATGGCTGGACATCCTCAGATACACCCTTGACGGCGTCGATTGTATTTCTGACTGTCTCGTTAACTCCCTCCGCTGTACCCTTAACAGTGTCTCCTACATCTCTTACAGTGGAGTTCACACCTTCAGCTGTACCCTTAACAGCGTCTAGTGTATCTTTTACAGTGTAGTTAACGCCTTCAGCGGTACTCTTAACGGTCTCCCCTACATCTTTTACAGTGGAGTTCACACCTTCGGCTACATTCTTGATTCCGTCCCCTACATCTTTTACAGTGTAGTTAACCCGCTCAGCTCCATTTTTGACGGCGTTCCCTACAGTTTTTACAGTCAGGTTAACTCTTTGAGCTGTACCTTTATGAGCCAAAGCACCAGCTATTGCCCCCAATGTAGCACCAATAATTGCTCCAATTGCTACTTTAGCGAACGCATTATCCATGCCTGTGTCTCTTGAATCAGCACTGGATTCATACGGAATCTGCTCAACGGTTATCTCATGTGCATCCAAAACCTGATTGTTGTCACTCATATAATCATCTCCTTGGTACTAAAAGTGATGAATAGCTGTCTGTTTATACAAAGAAAAAGCGGCACTTAGACCGAATTTTTCTGCGGTTAAAAGACGCTAAGCCAAAAAAATTAGGTAACTTAACTTGTTAATTGCTGTTTTTGTCGGTAGTCATAAAGACCTGAGGATACCGTCTCTGTCCGTCACGGAAAGGAACTGCGATTAATCCCTAGATATTTATGACTACTTTATTGCTTTGCCTGTAGGCTACCCGAAGGATTTGATCTTCGACTTCAACGTTATCGTGTCCGACTAGTTTGCAAAGACTCAATTTTTCACCTACGAAGGCTTGCTTCTTTCATGTCACCACTTTTCAAAACTCAACACTATGCCCTGCACTCAAATCCCCTTCATCAAGAACAAAGGACGTTCCAATATTTACATCTTGAGTTTGCTCGACAATTCGGTCTATTTCCGTTGGGTCTGAAATGACCTCGACCTGGGTTTCAACTGGCTCTGCAATGCCAACCGCACCTGTGTAGACCGACGAGGGCGAGCTATCTATAATCACCCGCTCTTTAGCTACCTTGTCGGACGCATTATCAGATGGCTTGATATCCTCAGCTTTATCCTTGGCGGTGTCTAAGGCACCGACTACAGATTGCTTGGCATCCTCAGCTTTATCCTTGACTGCGTCGCTTGCACTGACTACAGATTGCTGGGCATTCTCAGCTATACCCTTAACCGTGTCCAATGCTCCTGTTACGGCTTGGTTAACACCCTCAGCGGTATCCTTAGCTGCACCCTTGAGTGCATCCCCTACAGCTTTGGCTGCATCGCTAACCCCCTCGGTTGTATCCTTAGTAGCACCCTTGAGTGCGTTCAACGCACCTTTAGCCGCGTGGTTAGCATTCTCAGCGGTATTCTTGGTTGCTTCCAAGGCACCTTTAGCAACGTAGTTAACACTCTCCCCTGTATCCTGTAAGGCACCGACTACAGCCTGACTGGCACCCTCAGCTATAGTCTTTGTCGCTGCGCCTACGCCTTTGGCCGTGAGGTTAGCACCCTCAGCTATAGTCTTTGCCGCTTCCCCTACGCCTTTAGCCGTGAGGTTAGCACCCTCAGCTACAGTCTTTGCTGCGTCTCCTACGCCTTGTATCGCGCGGTCAAGACCTTGAGCAGTTTTCTTACGAGCCAAAGCCCCAGCTAATGTGCCCAACGCAGCACCCAACCCAAGACCAATGGCTCCTCCCATTAGTGCTCTAGCTACTCTAGGATTCATGCCACTGCCGGTAGCTGCACTCTTGCTGGTGTCAGATGTAGCTTTGGCAGCGTTGCTAACACTCTCAGTTACCTTTGGCTGAGCAACGGGTTGAGGCGAATTGGCAGAACTCTTTTTGTCTGTAGCTAACCCAGCATCTAGACTTGGGCTGCCTGAACCAAGCAAAGGTACATTCATGTCAGTCGCAGGTGGCAGAGCAATGGGTTGAGGCGTCATGGTAGAAGCATTTTCTGTTGGAGGTAACCCAGCTCCTGTGCTTGTGCTCTCCGTGCTTATGCTTTCCAAAATAGGAGCATTTTCTGTTCGAGGTAACCGACCACCTGTGCTTGTGCTTTCCGTGCTTGTGCTTTCCAGAGTAGGAGCATTTTCTGTTTGAGGTAACCCAGCACCTGTGCTTGTGCTTTCCATGCTTATACTTTCCAGAGTAGGAGCATTTTCCTCTTTATCTAACTCCGCACCCAGGCTTGTGCCTTCTGAACGAATATAGCGTTTACCTGTGCTTCTAGAGTCAGCTTTTTTGTAAGGCTTATCCAAACTTTGATCGTTATAAGTCATATATCACCCTTGGAAGAAAATGGCTTAAGGTTTATCAGAGATAACGTGTTATCGCTTGCAAATCTAACAAGCACAGGTAATAACTTAATCAATCTAATGGAGGATAAAGATTGAACAACTTACAAAAAGCCAAAGCGGTCGAACTCAGCTCACTTTGTTTCTCGCTTCAAATAAAGTCATTAGACGCTATTAACGCACTGGATAACTTACACAACCCGTCTTGACACTGCCTGCTTACTCGCAAATGCTGCCTAGCTAATTTCTGCCAAGCTCTGGCTCTATTTTTCCCTCTTTTGGGCGTTGAAAAACTCGTTTTTACAGCTCCTTCAAAGCCCTCTGTGGTTTCCTCAACAAGCGAGGATTTCCAATGTGCCTGCCCTGTGAGTCTGTGTAGAACGATTCCAATCCTAAGTCGATACCAGTTAGCTTCCTGGTGAAATCAAACTTAACCTTACGCTCTACATCAAAATTGAGAGAAATAGCGGGTATTTCCATTATTTTTAGCGACATTTAACTCTAACCACAAGGGTAGGGGGCTTTCTAACGGATTCTTAGTAAAAACCCAACTCAAGAATGAGGGCAATCTACAAATTAAACAGGCTTATAGAAGGTGAGGTGTCCAGAAAAAAGTTAGTCATGAATTCAATTAAGTTAAGATTTCTCGGTCATGGCCGACTCGGTTATCGGCAACTGATCAGATTTTCAACAGTCGTGCTAGTCAACGGAACTTTGATCGTTGATTGTCCCTTACGCGACGATGCCATCGCTCTACAGCAGCAGTTTGGTGACGATTTATACCAAATTGCATCTCGGCTAAAATTCATCCAAGCCATCGAAATAAGAGGCAATGGGGAAACAGTTTACAGCCCGCTCCAGTTGGGATAAATTTTGATGCCAGACCCATTCTGGTTCCACAGCTAAGTGAGCTGTTGTGCTGTAGGGTTAATCAACAGTTGAAGATTGCTCGGATGAGCTTTCCGGTGGAGAATCCAACTCTTCAACGATCAAGGGTTGGAACCGGATGTCCCCAGGTTCAATCGGCACTTTTCTCCACCAGGCGGGCAACAGCAGCAGCCAAAACTTACCCAAAGACACAGAACGCTGTTCGTGAACAAAAACCAACGCCACCAGAGCAGCGAGTCGTAAGACGGCTGAGAGGGCAAACACTCCCGGCAATCCACCGAACTCGGTCACAGTAGCGAGAAAGCCACCTACGGTGATTCCCATCGCCCCAGCCACACCTGGAACCGCCGCCGCGATCGCAAAGTAAAGGGACTGATGCAACAGCGGTGCCACCCCCATCAGAAGATTGTTGTTACACAAGTCAATGGCCGCCCACGTCCCACCGCCAATGATGTGCAACAGGGGGAACCAGACCCACAAGAAAATAGGAGCGGTTCCAGCTTCTAGCCAGAGTAGAGGCGTCAGAGCCACCAAGATTCCCACAACTAGCATGATCGGGCGATTCCCAACCCGGTCAGCCAGCTTCCCCCAAAACACTAGCATCAGCAAGTTAGCACCCGCTCCTAAGCTGTTATAGAGCGTTACTACGCTGACATCTACACTCAGGTTATCCAGCAAGTAGAGGTTAAAGAAGGGAGCACTGACGTTAACCGCAAAACTCCATAAGCCAGAGTAAACCAAAAACTTCAAAAAATTAGCATCCTGGAGGAAACTAAAAATTGTCCTGATAGACGACCTTTCCTCTGAATCTGCATGGGTGGCGTGGAAAAGCTTGGGGTTTACATCGGTCATAAAGAACTGGCAAACCAGACTGGTGAGGCCAAGCCCAACTCCTACAATCAAGATGGCACCATAACCTTGAATCCTTCCACCAGGCCAGTTCGATACCACTAGAGCCAGCAACGGCACACCGATGAGATTCGTCAAACTGACAGCACTATTGCGAAAGCCAAAATATCGCCCCCGCAACCGCTGAGGCACTAAAGCAGCCATCCAGCTCAGCCAAGAAGCACGACCGAAAGATTCCAAGATCTGAGTTACCCAGATGATCGCCAATGTCAACTGCACGAGCTGATGTGCAGGGATATGAACCGAGCCTCCCAACCCAATAGCTAGCACGAGAATCAGCCACAGCGATCGCGACGGGGCGAAAATGCGTAGGGAATATCCAAAGCGGCTCTCTTTTCGGTCTGCTAAATAGGCTCCGAAGGGTTGGAGCAAATTCACGAACTGAGGAATAGAGGCGAGCATCCCAATTTCCACCGGACCGGCACCCAAATCCAGTAAAAAATTACTGAGCAACGCGCCGCCAATGATACTGTAAAAAAGCGTACCGAAGACACCTTCGAGAGTTAATACTCTAAGAGTTGAGCGAGTTTCCGGTTTGGAAAGTTTTAAAGGCGGGTTGGTCAGAAGTACCGTCTCTAAGGATGCTATATCCCCTGGAATTTTCTGAAGGGAAAGCGGTTTTGTTTCAACTAAACTACGAGCTTCTTCTTCTTTTTTGAGCATGGTGGATAGCCAATATTTCCGGCTATCTTCTGGCTTCAAGAGCCATTGGACAGTCACGACGGTAGAATCTGATTTCGTATTCTCAGCTTTTTTTTATAGAGGAAAATTTTAGTATTTAAGCTTGTTAATTGAGGGTCTCAATTCAGCCGTTTTTAGAAAAGGGTGAGAGATTTACTTATATATAATTGCAAAATTAATTTTAATTAGAACTAACCTTAAGATAGAGGTTGAGAAAGGGATTAGGAACAGTATATTTTGCATAACTAGTGCAGCATGGCGGAAATAACTATCCAGTTGAAAAAGCTTAAAAAGCTTACTGTATAAACAATATTCCTTCTGCCTCCTGTCCTCACTCTCATCTCCGGTCTGCCTTCTGCCTTCTTGTACTAGGATTATTCGATTCAACCTATTTCCACATAAATTACTTCGGGCATTGATCCATGCTCAGGTTTTCAACCGTAATCAGCGTATAGATGTTAGCCTATAAGAAGAGTTGTATTTCAAGCATACTACGTGTGATTTCATGAACAGAGTCGTCGTCGGCCTCTCTGGTGGAGTAGACAGTTCTGTCGCCGCCGCTACCCTACATCGTCAAGGATACGAAGTCGTTGGTCTAACCCTATGGTTAATGAAAGGGAAAGGTCAATGTTGCTCTGAAGGGATGGTCGATGCGGCGTTCATCTGTGAACAATTGGGGATTCCGCATCAGATTGTGGATAGCCGCGATGTGTTTCAGCATCATATTGTGGATTATCTGGTTTCGGGGTACGAAGCCGGCATCACGCCTTTGCCTTGTTCGCAGTGCAATCGGGCGGTGAAGTTTGGCCCCATGCTGAGTTATGCTCGCGAACAATTGGGGATTGACCACATTGCCACAGGTCATTACGCCCGGATTAAGTATGAGGCAAGCAGCGATCGCTATCAATTGCTCAGAGCCGTTGACTTGACAAAAGACCAATCTTACTTTCTCTACGACTTAACTCAAGACCTACTGGCGGGAACCTTGTTTCCCTTGGGAGAACTCAAGAAGACAGAAACGCGACGCCTTGCAACTGAATATAACCTCAAGACAGCCGATAAGCCGGAAAGCCAAGACTTATGCTTGATTGAATCTCATGGTTCCATGAAAGCCTTTCTGGACAAGTACATCACCCAAAGCTCAGGTGAGATTGTGGATGTGGATGGAAAGGTGTTGGGACAGCATAACGGGATTCACCATTACACGATTGGACAGCGTAAGGGGATCGGGATTGCAGCGGCTCAACCCCTGTATGTGATTGGAATAGACGCGGGACGGAACCAAGTGATTGTTGGCGATCGCACCCATGCCACTCAGCCAGAATGTACAGTAGGACGAGTCAACTGGGTTTCGATCCCTGAACCCACAGCGCCCATTCGAGCCACCGCACAAGTCCGCTATCGTTCACCTGCCGTACCCGTCACTGTGATCCCTTTAGAAGAAAACCGCATGAAATTGGTCTTTGAGGAGCCGCAATTTAGCGTCACTCCAGGACAAGCGGCTGTGTTGTACGACGGCGATATCCTGTTAGGGGGTGGCATTATCGAACGACAGGCGGCTGCTAGTTAAAGCAACCGCATCAAAGCGAGTAAGAACTCCTCTGAGAGATATGTTCTTGACCTGAGGTAATAGCGACTACCTGTGGAATTGCCGTTGTGCAGAAAGAAGATTATTTTGGAATTGCAGTCTACGTAGAAAGGGGATCATTTTGAGTCAGCATCCAGAGGGCATCGCCCCCCACGGCGGTCAGCTCATTCACCGTATTGCTTCGCACAACCAGCGGCATGAATTTTTAGATAAAGCCGACTTTCTACCCAGAGTCCAACTCGACAAGCGGGCAACCTCCGATTTAGAAATGATTGCCATTGGGGCATTTAGTCCCTTGATTGGCTTCATGGAACAAGCCGACTACGACTCAGTGGTTGAGAGGATGCGGCTAGCCAACGGTTTGCCTTGGTCAATTCCGATCACGCTCTCTGTGGATGAGGCCGTAGCAGAACCTTTAAAAGAAGGCAGCTTGGTGCGTTTGGATGATCCGAAAGGGAACTTTGTTGGTGTTTTAGAGCTGACTCAGAAGTATCGTTACGACAAAATTCGGGAAGCGGTGAATGTTTACCGCACCGATGAGGAAGAGCACCCTGGTGTCAAAGTTGTTTATGACCAGGGAAACGTTAATTTAGCAGGCCCGGTTTGGTTGTTACAACGTGACCACCATCCCTACTTTCCGGCTTACCAAATTGACCCCGCGAAGTCCCGTGCCCTTTTTCAAGAAAAGGGTTGGAAAACAGTCGTAGGATTCCAGACGCGTAATCCCATCCACAGAGCACACGAATACATCATCAAGTGTGCCCTAGAAACAGTAGATGGTCTGTTCTTACATCCTCTCGTCGGTGCCACCAAGAGTGACGACATCTCCGCGGAGGTGCGGATGCGCTGCTACGAGATTATGCTGGAACTTTACTTTCCAGAAACCCGTGTGATTCTGGCGATTAATCCAGCGGCGATGCGCTATGCGGGACCCAGAGAAGCAATTTTTCACGCTCTGATTCGTAAGAACTATGGCTGTACTCACTTCATTGTGGGGCGCGACCATGCCGGTGTGGGTGACTATTATGGTACCTACGATGCCCAGCACATCTTTGATGAGTATGAGCTAGGTGAACTGGGAATCGTGCCGATGAAGTTTGAACATGCCTTCTACTGCAAGCGTACTGATCAGATGGCAACCACGAAAACTAGCCCATCCAGACCGGAAGAGCGGGTGCATCTATCTGGAACGAAAGTCCGGGAGATGTTACGTCGGGGCGAGTTGCCGCCGCCAGAGTTTTCACGCCCTGCGGTAGCGGCAGAATTGGCAAGAGCGATGAATATTACCAATTACGAGATTTGATGGGTGCTTGATAGCCGTCTCACAGATTTGAACTTCAGACTTGATGATCTGTGCGCTCCCATCCACGAGGAAAATCGATCTCCCCCGATTTGCCATTCCCAATTCGACATTCCTGGTAGGCTGATAGCTGATAGCTGATAGCTGATAGCTGATATGGGACTTAATCGGCGGACTTTTCTGCAAAAAGCTGGTTTGGGGCTAGCCGTGCTGGGAGTGAGCGAGACTGTACTATCACTCCTGGGTGATAAAAGCTTAGCCGTACCCGTGTTGGATCGCTATTTCCAAGCATTGGCACAACCAGGCGGACGGAAGTTAGCGTTACTGGTGGGAATCAACCAGTATCCTCGGAACATGGCCTTAAGTGGTTGTGTCACGGATGTGGAACTGCAACGGGAACTGTTACTGCATCGATTTGGCTTCAAGCGTCAGGATATCTTGACGCTGACGGATAGCCAAGCGAGTCGGGAGAATATCGAAACCGCGTTTGTGGAGCATTTAATCGACCAAGCTAAGGCCGGTGATGTTGTGGTGTTCCACTTCAGTGGCTATGGTAGTCGCGTCAAGATGGGTCAGGAATCTGCCAGCGATGACTCTATACGCCTGCAAAATAGCCTCGTGCCGAGCGATGGAATCGGACAAACCAAAGACGCTGCGATGGGGAACGATTTACTCGAAGATACCCTGGTTTTGCTGTTGCGATCGCTACCGACAGACCACGTCACCACCATCCTAGATACCAGCTACATCGGTTCGAGCCGTGTCCTGCAAGGAAATCTCCGCGTGCGGTCTTCCCCCAACCCACCCGCCCAAGCCCCCAGTCCCAATGAGTTGGCGTTTCAAGAACAAATCCGGCTTCGCACCAACCCCATCGGGGAAAAGCTGTTCAACACCCTAAGCCCGAACCAAATGCCAGGAATCCTTCTCGCCGCCGCAGGGCCAAGTGAACTGGCGACCGAGGCACAATGGAATGGTTTTAGTGCAGGCTTATTTACCTACGCTCTCACACAACATCTGTGGCAGGCTTCACCTGCAACCACCATTCAGATTAGCTTGAGTCGTGCGGCTGGAATGGTGAATCAATTGGTAGGAAAAGAGCAACAGCCCCGCGTCATCCAACAAAACAGCCAACAGAGTTCATTACTGGCGTATTACTTACCTCCCGATCCCAGCATCGGAGCAGATGGCGTCGTGACGGCGGTTGAAGAGAGTGGCAGAACAGCACAGTTGTGGTTAGCAGGGCTTCCAGCAACCGTTCTGGAATACTACGGTTCCAATTCGATTGTCAGCCTTTATCCAAATGGCTCACTCCTCCCTGTCGCTGTGGAAGAGGGGCAAGAGAGTTCTCCTGTGTCTACTCCAGCCCTAAGCCCCAATCCCCCAACCCCCACATCAGCACAACTGCAAATCCGCTCAAAAGAAGGGCTGACGGCAAGGGCGCGAATTGTGGGTCTTAGTGTGACGGATAATTATCCACTTAAGGTAGGGCAATTAGTCCACGAAGCCGTTCGTCTCCTACCCCGCAATCTGGGTCTAACCATCGCGCTGGAGGTGGGTCTAGAACGGATTGAGCGGGTGGATGCCACGAGTGCTTTTGCTGCTATCCCGCCCGTCTCATCGGTGGTGATTGCCGGAGAACAACCCGCTGATTATTTGTTCGGAAAAGTGCCCTTATCCCCAGCGGCAGCACCTGTAGCTGCGAATGTACTCGTGGATGTAGCCACAACGCGCCCAGAGGGGATGGATACTCTAGCACGGACGGCGGGCTATGGACTCTTGTATCTGGGTCGTGAACCCATTCGGAATACGACGGGGGAAGCTGGAGAAGCAGTAAGGTCAGCGGTGAATCGGCTTACGCCTAAGCTAGAAACCTTATTAGCCGCCAAGTTGTTGCGCCTGACGGTCAATGAAGGGTCTTCGCGTTTGGGCATCCGAGCATCCCTAGAGATGGTTTCCCCTCAAGGAACCGTGGTGATGCAACGAGAAACCTGGCGGGCGTCTTCACCCTCCTCTTTACCTGCAAAGGCATTTGGCGATAACAAGAAGACGAATGAGTTGATCGCTAAGGTTGGAGAGGGCAATCTCCCCACCGTCCCGATTGGCAGTCAGATCCAATATCGGTTGGAAAATTATAGCGATCGCCCAATTTATTTCATGCTACTGGGCATGGATACCAGCGGCAATGCGATCGCGCTTTATCATAACCAAGTCTCTCAAGGCCCAGAGGACGCAGAAAACAAACCCCCCCTAAAAAATGCGGTGATTGCTCCAGGGGAAACTCTGACGTTGCCCCAATCTTCAGCGTCTAACTGGGTGGTTCAAGAGCCACCAGGACTGGCAGAAATTCAACTCATTTGCAGTCGAACACCCTTTACCAAAAGTCTCATGGCACTGGACTCGGCGCGACGTAAGCGGGAAGGGGAACGCATCGGGGATTTATTTAATCCCTTGGAAGTCGCTCGCTCTGTTCTCCAAGATTTACACAATGCCAGCGCCGTTGCTCCAGAGTTGATTGGCACCACTTCCGATAGCTATGCGCTAGATGTTAATGCATGGGCTACTCTAAGTTTTATCTATCAGGTAGTCTGAGGCGTCGGGTTCAGGGTTCATCAATCCACAATTAACCAAAGTACCCTCTCCACTCCTCCACCATGTGCTCGGCGGCTGGGGTTCCTTCCGCCGGAAAGCCGTCCAGAAACTCTTTATCCGTACTGGGATTGTAAGGGCCTTCTTTGAGTTCGAGTACTACCGTATCAGGAACGAGCACCACTAGGGTATGATAGACCCCCTCCGGCAGTTCGATCGCACGAGTCGCTCCATTGGCAGAGATGCGTTCGGTCTGCAAAATTTGAGCGCTCTCGTCAAAAATAATGATACCGACTTCTCCCTGAATCACTAGGAAAAACTCGAACCCATTCACCTGGGATGGACGCTGATGTCGGTGGGGGCGAACGTAGGTTCCTGGTTGAAGAACATTCAGGAATCGCTGAACTTTTTCGGAGGGTTCGTGAAAGTCGTAATTCTGCCGCTGTCGAGGACTGTGACGGGCTTGCTCGACGATAGTATTGAGTAATTCTTCGGTGAGGCGTTTGATCGGTAGCGATTGCATAGCAGGTTTTCTCTCTAATTTTTTCACCTTGGGATGCTACCAAGGAAATCCCAAAAAGTAATCTCATCTGCCGCATCTTTTGTTTGATATTGCGCCTGTAGGGAGCGGTTTGTCACTCTTTGGCTCAATTATGATTTGAGTACAGCCCGATCAGCAGAAAAAATAATGAGTAAAAACAAACATTTACCAGAAGACAGGAAAGCACCTGTTAAGGGTACGGCTCACCCAGAGAGCAAAAAAACGCAACAAGCCGCAGAGAAAGCGACAACTTATGCGGCTAGCGTAACGGCACCAGAAACAGTCGTTGTGGACAATCCGCCGCCGAAGCCGAACTATCCCCTCTATCGAGTGCAACCTGGAGAGCGTATCTCCTTAGCTGACATGGACCCCAATGCCTCGGAACACTACAGAAAAAAGAAAGAGGTGATGGCAGAACTGGAAAAACATTGTCAGCGAATTCGCAAGTTACAAGAGCGTTTGTATGCCGAGAACCAACGCAGCTTACTGATTGTGCTACAAGCGATGGATACTGGGGGCAAAGATGGCACAATTAAACACGTCTTTGGCGAAGTTAACCCTCAAGGTTGCCAAGTTTGGTCGTTTAAAATACCCAGTGAGGAAGAAGCCAGCCACGATTTTCTCTGGCGCTACCACCATCGCGTACCGCAGCGTGGCATGATTACGATCTTTAATCGCGCTCACTACGAAGATGTTCTGGTTGTGCGTGTTCATAATTTAGTACCAGAAGATGTATGGCGGCAGCGCTATCACATCATTAATGAATTTGAACAAATGCTCACGCTCAGCAACATTACCATCCTTAAGTTTTTTCTGCATATTTCCAAAGACGAACAAAAGCGCCGCTTGGAGAGTCGGTTACAAAATCCCGACAAGCAATGGAAGTTTTCCCACAATGATATTAAAGAGCGACTCTTGTGGGACGACTATCAGCAGGCATTTGAGGATGCGATTAGTAATTGTTCTACAACCTATGCTCCTTGGTACGTTGTTCCAGCGAACAATAAGTGGTATCGCAATCTAGTTGTTGCTCGCACGATCGCAGATACTCTGGAGGCCATGAATCCTCAATACCCAAGTGCAGAAGAGGGTTTGGAAAATATCGTAATTCCTGATTGAATTCTAGTGATCCATCCTCACTAAAAAGAAACCCCATTGGGAGGATAGCCAATAGGGTCGAGAACTCTGTGTTGCATCTATCTAGAACATAGCGGAGGAGAGTAGACCCATAATCTGTCGGAAGTAAGATGCAAGCGTAGGTTCTGAAATCTCACATCTAGAGCAACAGGCAGAAGGCAAAGGGCACCGGAGCTCATACGAGGAGGCTTTTATGTTGATTACTAGTACGTGGTGGTTTCAGCCGTTAAATCTGTCCTAACCTTTATGGCGACAGCTATAACATCTAAAATTCTTAAATTACGCCAAAAGACAGACCCAAACCATTCCTGATGGCTCAATTTTTTCTAGAAGAGTGAAAAGTGGCGGTTGCCCTTGCCAGGATGAGAAAAATGGAGCGGTGTGTCGCATATAGCCAGAAAGGCGGGACTGCGTTTTCTTGGCAGCGCCGAAGGTAAGGAATCGCCTATTATCACGCTCTATCAACTGGGGCGCGCTAATATTCTTCACTCTTGCTGACTTGTGGGAGACAAATCGCCATGATGATTTCCTCGGATGGGCACAGGGGCACTGCCGTAGTCAAAAGTTTGGCGACAGATACCTGGGTCAAAGCTAGCTGGGAAGAGTTTATTGGTCTGGCGGAAGACCCTGCTTATATCGATGGCAGGTTTTATTACCATCAAGGACTCTTAAGAATTGAGATGTCGCCCCTTGGCCCTCGACATGGCCGTCAAAATTCGATTATTTCCAAGGCGGTTAGTCTTTTTGCCACCATTAAGAATGTGCGGATTGTTGAGTTTGTGAATACTAGTTTTCGCAAGGCAGGTATTGGGGAATTTCAACCCGATTTGGCCTTTTACATTGGTTCGGGTTTGAGAGTGCCGCCGCAAACGGATGCCCCCATCGATCTGGAAGAGTATGACCCCCCAACGTTAGTTGTAGAAATTGGTAGCGTTTCGGTTAGTGATGATTTGGGACGGAAGCGCTTATTGTATGAACAGTCGGGGGTTGAGGAATATTGGGTGAATGATTTGAATGTGGAGGAAGTGATTGCATTTGCGATCGCGGCTGGGCGCAGTGGTCGAGTTAGCAAGTCCCTGGTGCTGCCGGAGTTGACCATCTCTCTGGTGGAGGAAGCGATAAAACGCAGTCATCTTGAGGATGATACGAAGATTAATCTTTGGCTGCTTAAGACTTTTAGCCAAGCGTGAGAGATTGAGTACTTAATCGTACAATTGCTTAACTCGATCCGCTTGACAAGTTGCGCTAAGTGACACTCAGACGTTGTTGGAGAACCTCGAAGCGATGAGGACAATCAGCATGAGTAAACCTAGGGCGCGACGAAAGTAGTTAACGCCCTCGAATAGCTCCTGCCACGCCCAAGTAAACAAAGAGCCAAACGCTATTGCATCTATAGCTATATGGATGTTGCCACTTCTCACAATTAAGTTGAGTACAGTTGCTGTAATCCCAACCAAAAGCGGCAGATTTGGCGGTTGAGCAATAACAATATTGCCCTCGTTGTCTCGAAAAGTTTTATCGAGTAAGGTATTTTCCATGAATCAATTTTGTCCTTGTTGTTTCGGAAAGTTTTATTGAATAAGCTATTTTCCATAAATCTAAGCGTACTTGGCTCCGGGAGGCTCAACCCTCACTCCTTAGTCGTAACTCCTGGACATTCTGAATCTGAGAAAAATACTACTTAGTGGATAATTAAAAGAGATTTTACTTTTCTTGATTCTCACGTTTTTCAATAAACCAATTCATGGATGCTTACGCCATCTTCAAGCAGGCTCAATACCAGCGAGTTAGCGATGGAGCCATCGTGCCACTGTTGAGCGATTGCGAATTGTTCACTCGGCTGTTAGTGTTGGTTTGGCCTCAACTGGGGGATTTTGACACTCTTGAATATGCCTGGTGGCTACAACGAGAAGCTGAACGGATTCAAAAGCAAGGAGTGGTGATCCGGGCTGTGGGTATCGGCGATCGCGCATCGGGGCAACAATTTTGTGACTACACAGGGTTCCCACCCGATTGTCTGTTTATCGATCCCAAGGCAGAACTACACCAAAAGCTTAATCTCTATCCAGGGCTATCGCTCAAACTTAAAAGCCTCTCGACGGCTCAAAACGCCTGGATCAATTTGATGCTGATGTGTGCAGGAATCGGTAGTCCTGGGACTCTGGCTGAGGTGTTTCGCGGTTATCGGGGCGATCGCAAAGCACCCCAGTTGATTGACGATGAAGAGGTTGTGTTGGCGAAACCTCTGCCCCCACTCAAGGGTTCGTTCTTCAATAAGGCCGGAGGTAAAGGGTTTCAGCGTCCTTTTGAACTGGCAACTCTGCGACTGCGAAATATGGTTGAGGTTTTAAGCCATTGGAACACCTACGTTCCAGATCCAGCTTATTTAACCCAGCGAGGGGGAACGTTTCTTTTGAATGCTCAGGGGGAATTGCTTTACGAGCACCGCGATCGGGGAATCCTTGGTTTTGCTGCTGATATGAGCTATCCGCTCTCGTTTCTGAGTCTTGAGCAGGATGAAATTGTCTAATATCATGTGCGCTGAGAAAACCACACTATGCGGGAGTTTGTAGTGAGGACTAAATCCTCAGGGTGTGGCGCACAATCGCTCACCACGCATCCTCCCTCACATCGTGAAAGTATAGATATAAATAATTCCCTCATTTTTGAGGCTCACAGCAACAAATCCATGTATTTGCCGAAATAGTTTATGAGGCGCGTAAAACTCAAATTCTTCTTTCTTTTGTCCGGATAACCACCAACTTATCTCAGGAGAGGTAGGAAATTCTGTTGGCGGTATCTTAGGTTGAAGTTCGTGTCTCCACTGACTAATATTCTTGGGTTCAACCACAATCTTTGCATAAAATCTGTAGTCCGCTGGGCCTAAAAAGTTGTCCCCTATCTGGTACCCAATGTACTGAGCTTCAAGGATTTGGGTTGGAGGTTCAACACTCATTATTTTTTTCAAAACAGTTATCCTTTCAGTAGGATTCTGTGTTTGAGAGCTATCAAGAGTCTTTTGCCAGACTGCATCCTTGTTACAACCAATAAGCATTGAGCCACTCCCACCGATTGAATCGGTGGGATTCAGGCATCGAGCAGGGATTGCAGGAGTAACTCCTGTCTGACATCCCCTAAGCCTAGGGTTGAACTCCCAACCCTTTTAATATTTAATGCGGCGTTCTCATCCCTGTCATTGACCGAGTGGCAGGATAGACAACGCCAGCGTCTAACCGACAAATCTAGTTCGTCTAGAATATGACCACAACAAGAACAGGTTTTACTAGAGGGATACCAGCGGTCAATATAGATAACTCGCTTCCCTTTGTTCTTGGCTACCCATTCCAGTATTTGCAAGAAATCCCCTAAAGCCAAGTCGCTAACCTTGCGTCCCCATAAACGCTGCATCCCTTTGAGGTTTAGCGTCTCGAAACATAACAGGTCAAACTGATCAGTCAGCTTGTGTGCTAACTTCCAGAACCAATCGCGCCTGCGGTTACTAATAGCCTCGTGACAACGAACCAAATGTTTCCTTGCAAGTCTACGGTTGTTTGACCCCTTCTGTTTTTTAGAGTGCTGCTTAGACGCTTTTTGGAGGACATTGAGGGATGATTTTAGGAATTCGGGGGATTCAACCTTGAATCCTTCCGAGCAAGTGAGGAACGCTTTCAACCCAAAGTCAAATCCAGCTATCTTACCTGTCTCGAATGTGACTTCTGCTGTTGAATATCCGTCAACAACGACAACCATGAACAGCTCACCTAAAGCGGTACGTTTGATGGTTAAAGTTTTAACGGTTCCTTCTATCTCTCTGGAGTTCCAGTATTGATATACCCGACTTCCTATCTTGACTCGATTTCCTCCCAAGAATTTGTATCCGGCTTGCTTGAGGGTGAATGACTTATATTTTTTGACTTTCTTAAAACTCGGTGGTTTGACTCCTTTTTTGTGGTGTTTGAAGAATAGGTGATAGGCTTTATCAATGCGTTGACAGATATCCTGAACAGCTTGAGAACCTACTAATTGCCACAACGGATTACGCTTGCGCAATTTAGCGATATGTTTCTGAAGTTGACGCGAGGGCAAGTGCTGACCCCACATCCGATAGTATCGACGATGCAGAGCAATGCAATGGTTATAAATTACCCCAGCCGCGCTGATTGTCCGTTTGAGGTATTTATTCCGCTTGTGGCTGTAGAGCTTAAACTTCAGGGTTTTCATGTCTTTAATGATACCATGCATCCATACAACGTATAGACGCCATGCAGAAGAAACCTCTGAGCCTGCGAATTGAGGAAAGTCGTTTAGAAAAGCTAAAACAATATGCTAGCCAGAAAAAGAAAACAATGACCCAGCTAATAGAGGATTGGATAGACAGACTGCCACCGCCATCTAGCACTGACGCCCCTTAAAAGCGCTACGCTACATCCCACCCATGAATGAGGTGGGCTTTGCTTATTCTTCTGTAAAGTCAATATTGCTACGCTGATTAACTTTTTAAGTCGGCTCATTCCCCGGATACCTCGTTTGGTATTTCTCAAGAAGTTTGCTGAAAAACTCTAGTTTTTGCAACAAATTCCTCCGACAATGCTTCAAAGAATCATGTTGGTCTTGAAGTGTTTTGATGCGTTTTAGCTTAAGTTTCCTGGCTAGTAGTTTTGCTGTGTTGAACTTATCCATTCCCAGGGCGTTGGGGTTTACTGACATCCAAACTCATTGGGCGCAAGCGTGTATCAATCAGATGGCACCGCGCAAGCTGGTGAGTGGTTACCCGGATGGTACTTTTCGTCCTAATGCAACGATTACCCGTGCTGAGTTTGCGGTTTTGATGCTCAATGCTTTCCCAGATGCCCCCCAAAAGCGGGCTGGGACAACGTTTAAAGATGTGCCGACGAGTCACTGGGCGCATAAGGCAATTCAGGATGCTTACAAACGCGGCTTTTTTTCCGGTTATCCCGGTGGGGTGTTTCTCCCGAACCAAGCGATTCCGAGAGTGCAAGCGATTGGTGTTTTGGCAGGGGCAAAGAATTTTAACTTTTCCGGCAATGCGGAGGGAACGCTAAGGCAGTATTTTACCGATGCGGCACAGATTCCGGATTATGCCAAAAATGCGATCGCCGCTGCAACCATCAATAGTCTCGTCGTCAACTATCCCAACGTTAAACAGCTCAAACCCAATCAAACTGCCACTCGTGGGGAAGTCGCGTCGTTAATTTGTCGGGCGTTATTCATCTATGCGGTGCAGCCGCAGTACATTGCTGGGGTAGAAACTCGCCCCCAATCGGTTCGGGCGCTACCGGGAAAACTCGATACTGTTCCTACATTTAACAGCAACAGTCCAGAACTGGTAAAAACAGAAGGGATTTTGCTGTCAACCTTCCCACCAGAAGGAAAACAGGTACCCTCTGCCCATCTCAATTTCCCCTTTGAGGGACGATTTGATGTCTTTACTCACCATATCGCTAGGGCGGAAACGCAAGCAGAAACGGGTACCCTTTACCAAGGGGTGATTGTCCACAATCCCAGTGATAAACCCGTCACGGTGGAGGTTTTGCAAGCTGCCAGTTATCTTTCGACTCCAGAAGCACCCTTCAAAGAGTTACCCGATATGAAGGATAATGCCGATGGCAGCGTCTACTCTGGCCCTGGTAGCCGGACGATGAGTGATGTTCTGCGAGGAGTGCGGCAGGGGATTTTCCCCGCGCAGTTGGTGATTGAGCCGGGGCAAAGTCAGATATTAATGAATCAGCCGATTACGATAGAACGGGCACCCGCTTCTAATGGTCGTTCTACGATGATGCGGTTGAGGAGTAATGGGCCAGTTTATGTGGCGAATTTAGCCAAGAGAGGTGTCCGCGCACCAACGCTGAAAGAATGGCAAGGATTACTGGAAACTGGAGGTTTTGCAGGGCCACGCGACCCGATTCCCACACCCCTCGACCCACCCAGAGAACCCACGGTGTTTAGTCGTGTGGCGGGTGTTTCTGAGGGGGCGCAATGGCAGGCAGAGATTACAGATACTCCGAATGGGGAACACCTCAGCCTCCCTGAACCGGGAAAGGCGTTCTCCTACGTCGTGGGTACATTACATTTGATTACTCTGGGCACGGGGCAAATCCAAAGTGCAGCGATGTTAAGGCGCTATGAAGATACAGCTTATTTTGCCCACAGTAATTATGGGGTGGAATACAATCTCACGTTGCCGCTGAAAAACACTACAAGTCAACCTCAGACGGTGACGGTATCCTTGCAAACGCCCTTGAAGGATGAGGGAGGGAAAGATGTACTGCTGTTCTTGAACCCACGAGTTGACCAGATTTTCTTTCGCGGTACGGTGAAGGTGAGTTATAAGGATGATGCAGGACAATCGCAGACGCGCTATGTGCATCTAGTACAGCGACGGGGGCAACCGGGTGAACCCTTGGTAACGCTAACTCTACCACCTGAGGCAAGTCGGGAAGTCCAGGTAAGCTTAGTCTATCCTCCAGATTCCACTCCACCGCAAGTTTTGACAGTTAAAACGTTGGATAAATAACGATATCCTTTCCTAATGCATCCCAACTCACTGATATAGCAAAAGGCAGAAGGCACCGGAGCTTTAGTGAGGAGGCAAAAAGCAGAAGGGTTATTACTGCTATGTGGTCGTTTAGGCCGTTCAATAAAGTCCCAACCTTATGCTTACAGCTATAACATTTCACTTTTAGTACGCTACACATTGACCCCCCCGGCCCTCCTCATCCTCACTAAAGTCCTCGTATGAGCTCCGGCGGTCGCTCCGGTTATTAAGGGGGGAGTAAGAATAGTGCTTTCTGAACTGAAGACCAATGCCACTCTCGTTAAGATGGAGAATCTATATAGGTGTGCAACTCGTGAAAAAGATTCTGATCGTCGTCCACCAACCCACCTCTGATACTGGACTCGTGGGGCAAATTCTTCGCGCTTGGGGCTATACCCTAGATATCCGAGTACCGAGTCAGCAGGACGAACTCCCCCCAACGATGGATAATCACGAAGGTGTGATCATTTTTGGGGGGCCGATGAGTGCAAATGATCGCGAAACTCTCCCCTTCATCGGTACCGAACTTGATTGGATTCCAGTTGCTCTAAAATCGGGTAAACCTTACCTGGGAATCTGCCTCGGTGCTCAATTATTAGCCCGTGTCCTCGGTGCAACGGTTCAACCTCATCCTGATGGCAGGGTAGAAATCGGCTACTTTCCAGTGATGCCGACTGGAATGGATAGCGAACATTTCGATCAGCCGTTGTATGTCTATCACTGGCACCGTGAAGGGTTTGAACTGCCGAAGGGTGCAGTTTCCCTGTTTGAAGGCGAAGTTTTTAAGAATCAGGCATTTCGCTATGGTGAGAATGCCTATGGTGTCCAGTTTCACCCGGAGATGACGCGAGAGATGATGGAACGGTGGACGACAGAGGGCGCTCACATGGTAACCCTTCCGGGGGCACAGTCTCGTGATGAGCATTTCTACCAGCATTCCTTATATGCGATCGCAATGGAAAATTGGCTCAAAAGATTTCTCTGCCACTGGTTGGGACAAGATGCGATTACCCAAAAAGTCTGCGCGTGAACTCTAGAATTCGTCTGATTTATGTCGGAAACTGATCCGGCTAACTTGATGGTTGAACATTCAGGGTTGTTCATGCCTTGCTAATTGTTCTCTCACCCAAGCCCGGAAAGCTTTCATCGTCGCATTTCTCCCTCTTACTTTACTTTGTTCCACAAAATCGTGGAGAACATCAGCCATAGGTAAATTGGGAAAAGCCAAGCTAGTTCCTGACTGAACATATTTGCCAGACTGAAGAATATTAATTTCTAGCTTTTTGCCGTTATAACGCCAGAGTTCAGTCACCCCTAATTCTTGATAATTATTAAACTTAGTTCTCGATGTAATATCAATTTCAATGGCTAATTCGGGCGGCGGGTCTATTTCTAAATTTAGCCGTTTCTTGCCTCTAATTTTGGCTTCTTTCTGAATATAAAAACAATCATCGGGTTCAACGGCTTGTCTCATCGCTTCATTTTCAAACGTCGTTGAACCAAGGCTCCTAAACTCGATGTCCATTTCTTCCAGAATTGCTTTGACAAAATCCCCAATAATGACTTTGTTATCTTCATGCTCTGGCAGTGGAGTCATAATTTCTAGCGTACCTTGGCTATAAGAAAGTCTCGCACTGCGACTTTCACCCAAATTGTTTAAAATATCTTGGAATTGCTGCCAGTTGACATTTTTTAAGAGCAGTTGATGTCCGGGTGGTACGATAATTTGTTCGAGGGCTAACAGCATTTTATTTTATACCAGCTTAAAGCTATACAAGGAACATTTGACAATACGTATTGGAACATATCCAGGCTAACACTCTACCTAAGTTGGATCGCTGTACTGAGATAAGCTAACCAGCCACAATTAGCCTTGCATAGGGCAGGCAGGATGCCTACCCCATAAACAAAATTATTGATTGTGGGATGGGCGTCTCGCCCGTCCTCTCATTTGGTGCAAGTCCCTCCAATAAAAAAGCGCTTACGAGCATTGGATGAAAAGTTCTCTCCCCTGACTCCTGACTTCTTTTTTCAGCTTAGATGTCACTCTACAAACCATTGCCAATTAGAATAAAGGGTGCCCAGTAGTAGGGGTGAGAAAAATTGGAACGGCTGTTATTAGCTGCGGTAGTCTCTACCCCAGGTTTGGAGACAACCCCAAGTCCTCGTTGTGGAGCATCTTTAGCCGTGAGTTTACCTTGCAACAAACTAAGTTGTGCTTGACGCAGTGCTTCGGCTTTAGGCATCGGTTTTTCTGATATTCCACTAGCTAAATCCTTGTAAAATTGTTGCATCAATAAGCTAGTGCTGGCATCGTTAACTGACCACAGGGAAGCCATCACTGCTTTAGCTCCCCCATTGAGAAAGTAGTAGGCGACACTGGCAATTTCTACCCCATCTTGACGAGGCCCAGCCAATGCCGTTTCGCAAGCGGATAGGACGACGAGGTGAATATTACTTAATGCCGTCAAGGCATTAATCTTGGCGATCGTTAGCTGTTCACCTGTTCCTAACAGAAGGTAAGACTTATCTGAGCTATTTGGCACAAATTCACCGTGAGTGGCAAGGTGCAAAATCTTGTATCCCGTGAGATTGTCTCGCAGAGTACGAAAGTCAAAGGCGTGGTTTAGGAATTTCTCTCCCGGATAAATGCCTTGGGTATCGTTGGTTTTCGTTAGCACGATCGCATCTAATTCGGCGGGTACATTCGGCAAAGCATTGAAACCAGAGACAGCATCTGATAGTCCCATTGCCAGAATAGGGGTGTTTTGAGTTCCGGTTGGCAGGCGATCGCGCATATCGGTCAAATCGGCTGATAGCACCGTATATACAGAGTAGTTCTCAATCAGGTAGTTTTTCCCATCAAACAGAGCACTCATGGGGATGTAGCGCGTCACCCGATCAAGGGAAAAGACTAGATGTTTAATGGGGTTTGCCTTCAGTTCCGCTTCTAGGGGTTTAATCAACCAGTTGTAGAGTTTGGCACTGGTGGCTTGAACTTCTGCAATATTAGAGTTAGGACTTTGTAGTAATTTACGGAACTGGACGACTGTTTCCCCTAACTCCTGTTGTCCAACATTGACTTCAACTTTCTTGACGACATCCCCTTCGGAGTACATCAGCAACCAGAGCTTATTCTCCATCACTAAGGGGTAAATCATCACTGTACCCGGTTGCGCTTTGACAATTTCTCTAGCTTTCGCCAGTTTCCGGGGGTCGAAGAACACATCGTCGGTGGTACGGTTAGCGCGGATTTCCTTGTCAATTTTCAGCAAGTCTTGATTGAATTGTTCTACCACAGCGGTGAGTTTGTCATTGAGGGCGCTTTTTTGGCTACAATTTGTGCGATCGCATTCGCTAATCTTTCGTCCCAAAGCAATTAAAGACTGACTAGCGGCGGGAATCTTGCTTTCAGTTGCACTTAGAGGCACATTTGGCTTGTCGGTTGGGCAAATTCTACAGTTTTTTGCGGTTCTCTTTGGGCAAAGTAAGTATCAGCAAGACTTAATAAAGCAATACCTTCACCTTGGCGATTTTTAAGTTGCCGCATCGTGGCAAGTGCCTGTTGATAATATTCGCGACTTTTGGGGTAATTTCCCAGCTTACTGTAGATATCACCGAGATTAAACTCTGATATGGACTCCAGTAAAGGACTCTTAAGTTCTGTAGCTATTTTCAAGCTTTGCTGATTCAACTCCAATGCTCTCTGATAGTCATTGCTATTGTTGTAAAGATTACCCAGGTAAGATAATGCTTGAGATTCCAAACCAGGATTTTTTAACTCTTGTGCTATTGCCAAACTTTGCTCGATGAACTCCTTACCTTTGGTGTAATTGCCAACTATTTGGTAAGCATCGCCCAAATTCATTAGCAAGCTTGCTTCTTGTTGACGGTCTTTGTATTTTCTTGCAGATACTAAGCCTGGTTCTACAACAGAAATTACTTTTTGATAGTCTCCCAATTTTTGATAAGCATTGCTGAGAGACTCCGCCGCCCATGCTTCGCCTCGGAAGTTTTTGATTTTTTGAGCAATAGCCAAGCTTTGTTGTCCTACTTCAATCCCCTGCTCATATTTCCCTTGTGCATTGTATGCTTGGCTAAGAGCAGCCAAAGCTTGTTGTTCAAAATTGGGATTTTGCTGTTGTCGAGACTTTGCCACAGATTGGTTTGCTACCTCAATGGCTTTTTGGGTGTCTCCTACAGCCCCGTAACTGCGGCTCAAATCTTGTAAAGCCAAGAACTCATAGTTACTTTCACTCTGCTGTAGCAGTGTCAAGCATTGTTGTGCTAACTCCAGAGCTTTTTGATAGTTCCCTTGGTTATTGTAAATGTCCCTCAATTCACCCAAAGTATGCTGTTCAATGTCGCTATTTTCTAGTCGTTTAGCAACTTGTAAGGCTTGGTTTGCTAACTCTATTGCCTGGGACAGAAAATTGCCTTCGGCGAAGCGATTACCTACCTCTCGGTGTGCGTCTAATGATTTCTCAAACCACTCCAAAGCACGGGGATAGTCTTCCAAATCTGAATATAGTGAACCTATCGCACCAAACGTATAACCTATCTGAAATTTATCTCCTACTTCTTGCTGAATTGCCAGTGCTTGGTTATATATTTCTAAAGCTTTAGACTTTTGTTTTAAATAAGAGTAAGTTACCCCTATTTTTGTCAGTGTCCTACCTTCCCCTGCCCTATCTTTTCCCTCTCGACGAATAGCTAAGGCTTGCTGTAAAGTTTCCAAAGCTTTGTCATATTGGTCTTTGAAGAGGTAAATTGAGCCAAGGTTATCGAGGGTTTCTCCTTCCCCCTTTCGGTCTTTTAGTTCCCGACGCATAGCCAAGGCTTGCTGCAAGACATCTTCGGCTTTGTCAGGTTGCGCTAAACCGAGGTAAACCTCACCTATGTTGTTGAGGGTTTGCCCAATTCCGGCTTTGTCGTTCAGTTGTTGCCGTATCTCCAGTACCCGTTGATAAGTTTGCAGTGCTTTGGGGTATTCCCCGTGGCGATACTGCTGCACGCCTTCTTGGAATAGCTTGTCTACCTCAGTTTGGCGGTTTTGAGTCGTGAGTGTCTGTGCTGAGGCAGGGAGTAGGAAGTCGAGAGTAGAGGTAACCCTTGTGCTTGCCCTAGGGAGTAGGGAAGGAGTCAGGGAAAGCAGCAACGTTGTCGTAAACAAGCTGACGGACTTGAGACGGGGGTGCATTTGGGCAAGTCCTGTGTTGGTAGAGGATTACTGACGTAACAACATATATCTCATGAGTTGGGAGCTTATGCAGTGCGATCGCTCCGCGCTGCCCGGAAGGGGCGATCGCATAGGCTAACAACTGGCTATCAATGCCTACATTTTTTATCAACCCCTAGTCCGGAGTGTTCACATAGCAGAAGTTACAATAAACAGACCGCCCTCCAAACTTGATTATTTCTAAGTGTGGAAACAAACTGGAGACTCAAATGACCCCAGCAACAATCGCAACACCCACAAAGGAATCACCCCTTTTGTTTGAGGGACTAACTTGGAGAGAGTTTAAAGCCGTTGAGCAATTATTAGATCGTCCAGGATATCGACTCTCTTTCCTGGATGGAGTTTTGGAGATTCGACGAATGCCAGGAGAACCCCACGAAACAGTTAAAAAGAGGATTGCTGCATTGTTGGAACTTTACCTGCTCATGGCAGGGTTTGACTTTACTCCAACTGGCTCAATGACTCTAGAAAGTGAAGGGGGCGCTGTCAAGCGAGAGGCAGATGAATCTTATAAACTTGCCCCAAGTCGAGTGCGTCCCGATCTAGCGATCGAGGTGGTGTTTACGAGTGGCGGCATCAACAAACTGGAGGTGTACAAGCGGCTGAAGATAAAGGAAGTGTGGTTTTGGGAAGACGGAGTTTTAGAGGTCTATCACCTACGGGAAGAGGGGAATACACTTCACTATGAAAAGGTTTCTAGTAGTGAGGAAGTAAAAGCCATCGATCTAAATTTGTTGTTACGTTGCATCAATATGGTGAATCATGTTGATGCGATCAAGACTTTTCAGCAGGAACTTCAGCAATAGCCGGGGAAAAGCTGTCGCGCTATAGATTAGATCCCCCCTAGGGCCTGTTTTCAAACCCTTTCGCTCCCCCCAGCCCTTCGATGAATTGGGGGGAGAAAACTCTTAAAGTCCCCCTTAAAAAGGGGGATTTAAGGGGATCTTCCAGGATGAAACGCAATAACGAGTAGTTTGAAAACACGCCCTAGCCCCCCTTAAAAAAGGGGAACTAGATAATAGAGATCATGTGTGGTACAAACTTAGCCCAATCCCAAATCCGTCACGGCACCGACACTACTAGAAGAAACTAACTTGGCATACTTCGCCAGCACACCTGTTGTATACCGAGGTGTGGGCGGTTGCCAGTTAGCACGGCGTCGTTCGAGTTCCTCATCCGATACATTGAGCTGTAACAACCGAGCAGGGGCATCAATCGTAATCGTATCCCCTTCTTGAATCAATGCGATCGCACCCCCAACCGCTGCCTCTGGTGCCACATGTCCCACAACCATGCCGTAGGTGCCCCCAGAAAAGCGCCCGTCAGTAATTAAACCCACCGCATCGCCTAACCCAGCACCAATCAGTGCTGAAGTTGGAGCCAGCATTTCCCGCATTCCTGGCCCACCTTTTGGCCCTTCATAACGGATAACAATTACATCTCCTGCCTGAATCTGATTAGCAAGAATGGCATCTAGACAAGCTTCCTCGGATTCAAATACCCGTGCAGGGCCAGTAATTTGTGGCTTTTTGACGCCTGTAATTTTCGCCACGGCACCCTCTGTTGCCAGATTCCCTCTCAAAATTGCCAAGTGCCCTTGAGCATACATCGGATTATCCCAAGTACGAATCACATCTTGGTCTTTCGGGGGTTCCTCTGGAACATCTGCCAATACTTCAGCAATGGTTTGACCCGTAATCGTTAAGGCATCACCATGCAACAAATCATGCGCCAGCAGCATTTTCATCACTTGAGGAATGCCACCAGCGCGATGTAAATCGGTTGCCACATATTGACCGCTGGGTTTCAGGTCACAGAGTACCGGCACTTTCGCACGAATCGTCTCAAAATCATCGAGAATTAACTCTACTCCAGCCGAATGTGCGATCGCCAAGAAATGTAATACCGCATTCGTGGAACCCCCGACTGCCATAATGACCGCGATCGCATTTTCAAATGCCTTACGAGTTAGAATCTGGCGGGGCAATAACTGTTTCCGAATCGCCTCCACCAAGACAAAAGCCGATTTTTCCGCACTGTCCGCTTTTTCTGCATCTTCTGCTGCCATTGTGGACGAATACGGCAGGCTCATCCCCATCGCTTCAAAGGCGGAAGACATCGTATTCGCCGTATACATCCCACCGCAAGAACCTGCACCAGGGCAAGCCTTGCGTTCGACTTCCATCAGTTCGTTTTCGTCAATTTTGCCGGCGCTGTATTGCCCAACCGCTTCAAAGGAACTGACAACCGTCAAGTCGCGCCCGTTGTGATGTCCGGGTTTGATGGTGCCGCCGTAGACAAAAATGGCAGGAATATTCATCCGTGCCATTGCAATCATGGCACCTGGCATATTCTTGTCACAGCCGCCAATCGCCAGCACCCCATCCATACTCTGACCATTGCAAGCTGTCTCAATCGAGTCAGCAATCACGTCTCGTGACACCAGGGAATACTTCATCCCTTCCGTACCCATCGAGATGCCGTCGCTAATTGTAATCGTGCCGAACATTTGAGGCATGGCACTGGCGTTTTTAATCGCCGCCTCGGCTCGTTGGGCAAGCACATTGATGCCCATATTGCAAGGGGTAATCGTGCTGTAGCCATTAGCAAGACCCACAATGGGCTTGGTAAAATCTTGGTCTTGGAAACCCACCGCCCGTAGCATGGCACGGTTAGGCGATCGCTGAACGCCCTGGGTAACAACTTGGCTTCTAAGGTTGTCCGGCATTGGTGTGTTCTTCCTTGGTTATCCGCTATCCGCTATCAGCAGCATGGGTTGGAGGTTAGAAAGTATGCAGGTTGCAGGTTCACAAGTGGAAGGTTAGGGCTAGTTTGAACCTACCCGTCAGGAATGCCTACAGAAAATTATGTCCAACCGTCCAACTTTCAACCGACGAACCTTCCAACTTGACAAATGGAGCTTTCGCTGAAAACTATTTTTTGATTCTCTCAGAAATGTATGACGTTTTAGTTGGTTTTAGGACTTAAGAGTTTCTGCGAATCAGCCAGTCAGGAGAGGAACTCTGCAAGCTGATCAAAAACTCTCAACATATCGCTTCAATTCCCTAGCCATTCGTTGATTCCCTCGCTGCTCATCTCCCCGAATAAACGGCAGAAACACACGGGTTAAGAAACCTGAATAATAATTTTTGTGAATATATTGGGTACGACCCACACCAATCTCTTGCAATTCAAACACATACTCATTCCGCAAGCCAGGAATTGAGGAAACCCAGCTGAGGCAGAAATTGGGCTGAACCTGTATTATCAAAGGCTCAAATTCGGTTTCATCCTCGTGGGGAATGCGTCGCACAGAGAGGCAGACTTCGTTTCCTGGGCGAAAGGGAATGTTTGAGTTACGGTCATATAAAAACGTATTCCAGTGCTTCCATTGCTCTTTCTGGAATAAGGTTTGCCAAACTCTCTGTTTCGGCGCATTAATCACAATTTCAGTGTAAAGACTCGTCATAAAAAGGCATATCACCTCCTATAGGTGTAACTGAGTACAATGACTAGTCCGTTAGCCCTGTAGGCTAGGTGTTATTTGAGATTTTAGATTGAACAATTGGAAATCAATCTAAAATTTACAAGTTAAAAGCCAAAATTGATATAGCATGGCAGACCTCACACCCAACCCTAGCTTCAGTTTGACGATCCGCGTACAAGTTCCCAACCGTGCCGGGATGTTAGCCAGCGTGACACAGGCGATCGCAGATGTGGGAGGGAACCTTGGGCAAATAACGCTCCTCGAACAGACTCGCAGGATTTCCACTCGCGATCTTACGGTGGATGCCACAAGTACGGAACACGCCGAACAAATTGTCAACGCGGTTAAGGCTCTGAGCCATATCAAACTGCTCAACGTCTACGATCGCACATTTAACATGCATCGGGGCGGCAAAATTTGTGTCCAGAGCAAAATGCCGCTAGAAACTCAAGCCGATTTAGCCATGGCTTACACTCCCGGCGTGGGTCGAATTTGTGAAGCGATCGCAGAAGACCCAGAAAAAGTTTACTCCCTCACGATCAAAAGCAACACCGTCGCCATTGTCACCGATGGCAGTGCAGTATTGGGATTGGGCAACTTGGGGCCAGAGGCAGCGCTGCCAGTCATGGAAGGCAAAGCCATGCTGTTTAAAAAGTTTGCGGGTATTGATGCTTTTCCCATCTGCGTGGCGAACCAAAGTACAGACCAAATTGTCGAAACTGTCAAGAATATCGCTCCCGTATTTGGGGGTGTCAACCTGGAAGATATCAGTGCTCCACGCTGCTTTGAAATCGAAGAGCGACTGCGGCGGGAATTAGATATTCCTGTGTTTCACGATGACCAACATGGTACAGCGATTGTCAGTCTCGCGGCCTTGATTAACGCCTTGAAGCTGGTACACAAATCTATGGAGGACGTGAGGATTGTGATTAATGGGGCTGGTGCGGCTGGAATTGCGATCGCCCGCTTACTGCGGAAAGCCGGTGCTAAGACCATCTTAATGTGTGACTCTCAAGGCATCCTCTCCAAAAGCCGTGCTGACTTAACGCTGCAAAAGAAAGAATTTGCCGTTGATGCGGCGGGTTCCCTCGCTGGTGCCATGTCCGGTGCCGATGTGTTTTTGGGGGTTAGCGTCCCCCATGTCGTAACGCCACAGATGGTGCTGTCGATGGCTAAAAAACCGATTGTCATGGCGATGGCAAATCCCATCCCAGAAATTCAACCAGAATTAGTGGAGCATGATGTTGCTGTGATGGCAACTGGTCGGAGTGATTACCCAAATCAAATAAATAACGTCCTCGCCTTTCCGGGAATTTTTCGCGGTGCTTTAGACTGTCGCGCACAGGCAATTACTACCAATATGTACTTAGAAGCGGCGAATGCGATCGCCTCTTTGATTCATGCCTCAGATTTAGACCGAGAACACATCATTCCTTCCGTATTTGATGAGCGAGTCGTAACAGCCGTTGCCGGTGCTGTGCAGCGTGCGGCACGACAAGATGGTGTAGCACGTCGGTAATTCTTTTTTACTCTTGTTCCCCCCTTTTTAACCGGAGATCATACGAGGAGGGTTAGGGGGGATCATAGCCTGATTTGCTGTGTTCATTCTCCTTTTTCTTCTTCCCCAGCAGGGAGTTTAGGGTCTGTTTTAGGATAATTGTTGCGATCGCAGGATCAATGGGTAAATAGCGACGGTTCTAACGGTCTGGAGGCTTCTTGAAATATTGTGAACCTATATCGTCGGAATACTCTCAAACGTTCTGAAGTTATAAAAGGCGATGTTTCAGCCAAAACGATAAAAGTGGCATTGCAACTCGATACCCTACTTTGGCTCCATAAATTAATCCTTTCTGTTCTAATCCTGTAAGCGCCCCCTGAAACCCACCTCCTCTTGAAAACTGGTGTTTCTGAAGATAGGGGCGTGAATGAGGGCTATCAGTCGGATCGATCGCTAAACTTTCCAGAACCCGTGCCTGAATGGGAGGCAGGAGAAGTAGAAGAGATTCAAAGGTAACAGACAGATCCTCGACCAATCTTAATGTGCTGCGATGGACGTGATGGAGTTGGATGAGTTTTGGAGAAGATGGCAACGAAAATCGGGTTTCTTCATCCTGATAAAAGCAACGATGGTCACTCCAAATTCGCCGCGCTAAGGCGATCGCATCTCCCACATGCCCCTGCGTGTAATCTAGAAATAATTCCAGGGCATCCCCTTCAAACTTCAATCCTTCTGCTGCCATTGCTTCAACGAGCCACGTTTCAAGTTCCTGATGTTGCAGGGGAAGCAGGGAAACTATTTGAACCGGGCTACTTTCCACCCAGTCTTCTGGTGTTGTTGCCAGGACAACATAGCTGACTCGATTTTGCTGTTGAATTTCCTGTCGCAAATAGGATTCCCATCGACCTGCCCGATCCCAAGAACGAATATGGGGGAAATTCTGGAAGACAAACACCACTCGACCGCTTAACTGTTCTGCTATGACCTGGGGAAGCTTCAATAAGGCTTCCAGGATCAGCCATTCATCATTGAGGGGAACCTGCCAAACAAAACGGGCTTGATGGGCTGTTGCTTGTTCTAATTGCAGAGGATAGGCAGAAGCCCACTGCTCTATTAACGTTCGTTCTTCCGGTGTTGCAAAGATATGAAGCATCCCTTCTGCCAACAGCTCTAAAAAGCGAGAAGAGGTGGTGGCTCGTAGGCAATCAATCTCCAAAACTCTGGCTCCAATTTGCTGTGCTGCATAGCGAATCAGCGATCGCCTCCCACTTCCAGTCACACCAGTCAGCATCAAATCCTGGTCAGCCGCCAAAATTGCACAGATTTGCTTTAGCTCAGCCTGCCTGCCAATCAACCCCTGCGGCTTAAACGTATCGTTCATCATGCTCAACCTATCATCCTCACCCTTAAGCCAGCCTTACACGGAGAAACCATTTACTTTTTCCTTACCACCCCAAAAGAATTTTCGATGCACTCTACTTGCACCTAAAAATAGTGCAATGTTAGCTTATAAGAACTAATTTTTAGTGCAAGAGCGTTGACCCATGTCTGCCATCTCCTCGCGCCCTCAAATTTCTCAGCCCTCTACAAGCCAATCCTGGCACACAATCGAAGCTGAAAAAGCCCTTTGGCTGCTGAAGAGCGATCGCACACAAGGCTTAACCCAGGAACAGGTTGACCAGAATTTACAGCACTACGGTACAAACGAGCTGGTCGAAACGGGAGGGCGATCGCCCCTAGAAATTTTCTGGGATCAGTTTAAGAACATCATGTTGTTGATGCTGATCGCCGTTGCAATTATTTCGACAATTCTGGATGTGCGCGAATCCCTGGTGAAGGGGCAGTTCATCTTTCCCAAAGACGCGGTGGCAATCTTTGCGGTGGTGGTGCTGAATGGGCTACTGGGCTATCTTCAGGAGAGCGGAGCCGAAAAAGCACTGGCAGCCCTGAAAAACATGGCATCCTCGAAAGTGCGGCTGATCCGCAACGGCAAACCCCTAGAGGTTGAGTCTAAAGAACTGGTTCCGGGCGATATCATGCTGCTGGAGGCAGGGGTCAAGGTGGCAGCAGATGGGCGAATTTTGGAAGCGGCTAATTTGCAGGTGCGAGAAGCCGCCCTGACGGGAGAAGCACACGCAGTCGAAAAACAAGCCAATGCGATTTTGCCAGAGGATGCACCGTTAGGCGATCGCATCAATCTGGTGTTTTCTGGAACAGAGGTGGTGCAGGGACGGGCAACGGTCCTGGTGACAGGCACCGGAATGCAAACCGAATTGGGTAAGATCGCCACGGCGCTGCAATCAGTGGAAACAGAACCAACGCCACTGCAAAAACGCATGACCCAACTGGGTAATACGTTGGTGACAGGGTCGTTAATTCTGGTAGCCCTCGTCATTGCTGGAGGGACCCTGTTCAATCCTTCATTGTTTGAGGAACTGGTCAAAGTCTCTCTGAGTATGGCGGTTGCAGTTGTACCGGAAGGCTTACCCGCCGTAATCACCGTAACCCTGGCATTGGGCACCCAACGCATGGTGAAGCGCCATGCCCTAATCCGCAAATTGCCTGCGGTGGAAACTCTCGGCTCTGTCACAACCATTTGCTCGGACAAGACAGGAACCCTGACGCAGAACAAAATGGTGGTGCAGGCAGTCCATACCCATCGCTACGCGGCTCGTGTGACGGGTGAGGGATACAGTCCTGAAGGCAAATTTTACCCTCTGGCTATTGCAGAATCATCGCCAGAAATTTCCGGGTCGGCAGATCCAGAATTACGATCGCTGCTGATGGCCTGTGTGCTTTGCAATGATGCTGTATTGCAGAAAGAGCATGGCGATTGGGCAATTTTGGGCGATCCAACCGAAGGAGCACTGCTGGCAGTCGCCGGAAAAGGGGGATTCCGCAAAGACCAGGAAGAGCAGCAGTTACCTCGTGTTACCGAGTTTCCGTTTTCCTCTGAACGCAAGCGAATGAGTGTTGTTGTGCAGGATGCATCCAGCCAAATTGGAACCAGCCCCTTTGTCATGTTTACCAAAGGCTCACCCGAACTGGTTCTAGAACGCTGCACCCACATTCAGCAAGACAATCAGGCTCAACCCATCACAACCGAACAACGTCAGCAAATTTTAGAGCAGAACAATCAGCTTGCCAGCCGAGGGTTGCGTGTCTTAGGGTTGGCTAGCAAGAACTTGACAGAGTTACCACAAGATTCAGACGATAAGGCTGAAACCAACTTGACCTGGTTGGGATTAGTGGGAATGCTGGATGCCCCTCGTCCGGAGGTGCGCGATGCGGTGGAAAAATGCCGTGCCGCAGGGATTCGTCCGGTGATGATTACGGGCGATCACCAACTCACCGCTCAGGCGATCGCACAAGACCTGGGCATTGCGAAAATGGGCGATCGCTGCCTGACGGGACAGGAACTCCAGAAGCTTTCCCAGCCAGAACTGGAAGCAGAAGTTCATCACGTCAGCGTGTATGCCCGTGTTGCACCTGAACACAAGTTACGCATTGTCCAGGCACTCCAGCAGCAGGGACAGATTGTTGCGATGACCGGGGATGGAGTCAACGATGCCCCAGCCTTAAAACAAGCCGATATCGGAGTAGCAATGGGCATTACAGGCACCGATGTCAGTAAAGAAGCGAGTGACATGGTGCTACTGGATGACAACTTTGCCACCATTGTTTCGGCAGTTGAAGAAGGTCGAGTCGTTTATATCAACATTCGTCGCTTCATTCGCTACATCCTGGGCAGCAATATCGGAGAAGTCTTGACGATCGCCGCCGCGCCCTTATTAGGATTAGGGGGAGTGCCGCTATCGCCCCTACAAATTCTTTGGATGAATTTAGTGACTGATGGACTTCCGGCTCTGGCACTAGCCGTCGAACCCGGTAGACCGATCGTCATGCAACAACCCCCTAAAGATCCCAAGGAGAGCATTTTCGCCAGGGGCTTAGGCTCTTACATGGTACGGATTGGTATTATTCTGGCAGTGATCACCATCTTGATGATGGTTTGGGCATACGGTTATACCGAACAGGTGCAAAGTGAGTTGTTAGATCGCGATCGCTGGCAAACAATGGTGTTCACCACCCTTTGTTTAGCTCAGATGGGACATGCACTGGCGATTCGCTCCAATACGCGGTTGATGGTAGAAGTAAATCCCTTGTCAAATCCCTACCTGCTGCTATCCGTTGCCGTCACCAGCATCCTACAACTGATGCTTATTTACGTTGAACCACTTCGGAACTTCTTCAATACTCATTACCTGAGTGGATTAGAGCTATTGGTTTGCATTGGATTTAGCGCTCTTGTGTTCATCTGGATTGAAGCAGAGAAGCTATTTATCCGCTGGTATGTCGCTCGTAAATAGTTTAAACCTAACCCATTAGCCTGGTTGATGTTTCTTATGAATAAAGCAGATTCACCTTTTGGTATTCAAACTTATAACCAAGGGGACATCAGGCTTGACCTGGAACAGAGTATTGATCAGCAATTGCAAAAACAATCTGTCAATCTTGCTGAATTCATACAAAAGTTGACTTATTTCATCACAGCATTAGAACACAACCAGGAGAGATACAACATCAATCCCTACAAAGAAAAATTTAATCGAGGAATTCACATCCTAGGTAAGTATGATTCTGAATTAGGTGTTTTTCCTCATTCACATCTAGCCTTGAAATGTTCAGAAGGCCGTTGGGGTACAGAAAATCCAAGAAAACAATTTTCCAGAAGCATACAATTAGCTTGGGAATTTGAAACCAGGTTAAACAATCAAGAAAAAGCACTACTCCAGATTTGCCCGGTCTACTTGCACTTGCAAACACGGGTCAAGAGTGCCCTTTTTAAGAAAATCCTATTTATGCCAAAAATTGAGGGTACCACCCTGGGAAAAACAAAAGCTGGATTTAGTCCTGAATTTTGTCAGACATTTAAGATTCCCAATTTCCAGGAAATTCTCCGCAAATTCAGGTTCTCTTTACATCGTTTTCTCGATCCTGATAAGAAGCGGCAACTGCTCAAAATTCAGTCTGCATATTTATTTCAACGTTTGTCTGAAAGAGGAATTATAATCCCTAGTTTAAATCAGAAAAATATTCTAGCAACATTAAACACGAATACTCAACAAGTTCAATATGTCATTATTGATCCGATCGCGGATTACTATTTACCACTTTCTCCTGCCTATAATCTTGTGACAGGCTACCTGTGTAAATTTTAATAATTTTATATTCCCTTACTACTGTTATCTGTTGCAATACAGACGTGATAGCATGACCACTTATCTTTGCAGGGTAGGGGCACGACATTGTCGTACCCTTATTCTTGCAATTACACAGCAAATGGCGTAACTATAACCCAAGCAAGATGCCAGTCGGTTGCTGCGAGTGATAGCAATATGAAACCTGTTACTGCATTTTGGGTTCAAAGGCATGAATTTTAACTTTTTTGACCTATTCTGGATTTTTTTGGTTTTCTCCTCACTCCAGCCTTGGTGGCAAAAACGCCAGATGGAAACCCGCCGAGTTCAAACCCTACGAGCATTTGAGCAGCAGCGTCGAAGCCGAGTCATTTTGCTGATTCATCGCCAAGAGTCAATTAGCTTACTAGGAATTCCTCTATCGCGATACATCTCAATTGAAGACTCAGAACAGGTGTTGAGAGCGATTCGCTTCACCCCTCCTGATGTGCCTATTGATTTAATTCTGCATACACCAGGAGGGCTTGTTCTTGCCACAGAACAGATTGCCAGAGCACTCATTCGCCACCAAGCCAAAGTTACCGTTTTTGTGCCTCATTACGCGATGAGTGGCGGCACAATGCTCGCTCTAGCTGCCGATGAAATTGTCATGGATGCTAATGCCGTCTTAGGGCCAGTCGATCCCCAACTGGGCAATATGGCAGCGGCAAGTGTCCTCAAAGTGGTTGAACAAAAGCCCATTGAGAAAATCGACGACCAAACCCTGATTATGGCAGACCTGTCACGCAAAGCGATCGCACAGGTGCAACGGTTTGTGCGGACGCTTTTGAACGATGAGGTGCCAAAACAAAAGATTGCCTCAGAAAACATCGAAAAAATTATTGAAACCCTGACTACAGGACAAGTCACCCATGACTATCCCGTCACAGTTGAGGAGGCGACAGAACTGGGTTTACCGATTACCGTTGGTCTGCCGCCTGCCATCTACAATCTCATGGAGTTATACCCACAACCCCAAGGAGGACGCCCTTCTGTGCAATATATCCCGATGCCTTATGGTCAGCGTCCGGCTTTACCAGAGCCTAAAGGAAGACCTTTACCGGAGTCAGCTAAGTTTTGAGTCATGGGATGCTAAAGGCTAAGACCTTAGCGTGGCGCAGGAGGACTCGTTTGTGGTGATGGGCTGGGTGATGGGCTGGGTGATGGGCTGGGTGATGGGCTGGGTGATGGGCTGGGTGATGGACTGGGTGATGGACTGGGTGACGGAGAGGGCGGTATTGTTTGCGGTGTCGCCCGTGGGGTTGGTGTCGGAGTTGGAGTGGGTGTCGCCCGTGGAGTTGGGGTTGGAGTTGGGGCTGGAGTTGGGGGTGGAGTTGGAGTAGGCTTACCCAGAATTTCTTTTGCCTCCTGATCAAGTCGCTGACGAACTTGTAGATTAGCCATTCCCGTCACTGGCAAACTCACTTGCTCCTGAAACCGCCTGATAGCCGCTTCCGTAGCTGCATCATAAAACTGAGTAATGGGTAAGCCAGGGCTAGGCTGAAGAGTCAGGTTCAGGTTAGATTTGAGAATTCTCACAATATTGGCTGCAAAATTCTGGGTCTGAGGACCAGCAATCCCATCAACCTTTAGCTTATATCCCTGCTGAAACTGGCGAATAGCCGTTCTGGTTGCCTCATCTGTAACGGTATCTCCGGGGGTAACATTGTAGCCAAAACCACGCAAAACAGCGCGAAACTCTCTTGGGGTATAATCCCGGCTGCGCTGGGCAAAGGCGACTTCACAAGTCACCACACTGGCGGCTAATCCCAAGCCGATGATAGCAACGGGTACTCCATATCGATTCCACATCATTTACATTCCTCACACCACTGATTGAGCCGATAACAATTTGAACAGGTATAGTCTAATCTGAAAGATGCTGTTTTTTATAATTGATATACTATTTTTCTTGATTTAGACAATACCAATCTGATGGGCAAAACGCAAGGATAGCGACGCATTTTTATGGGCCTGCTGCCAGGGCTGCATGGGTTCTGTAAGATTGGGTAATTGAGCAGAGCAATTCAGTCCTATACTCAACGGATTTTGATGCCTCCGCTATATAAATAAATAATGTTTGGAATTCGATCTTCTGGGATGAATAATCTCTAACTACAAAAAATATGTCATCCTTGCCAAAACTGACCCCAATAAAAACTAAAACTCAAGTACGCCGGAGCCTTTGGTTTGAACGAGGAATGGCGCTCATTGCGTCAACTAACCTGTTTCTTGTCCTGTTTGACTTGAGCTATATCCCCTTACGAAATTTCTGGCTTCAAGGCAGAATCAAGATTCCTTTGCTCAATCAAACCCTTAAGGTTCCTCTGCCGCCGATCGCCAAGTGGTATGACCCATATAAAGGGATTGAACCCAACCGAGATACGCGGAAGTATTTGGAAACCGTAAATAATCTGGACAAGCAGCTTGGCCTGATTCAGTCACCACCCCTACAGAATCAAGAAATCCTGGCTAGGTTACGCTCACGACAGACAGCAGAAATCCTCGAAGCGCTGCGTCTTCAGAGTGAAGAAATGGTAGATACGAATCCGTTTCAGGTAGCCAATAAGACAGGCACCCTGGAAAAGATCAAAAATCGAATGCGCGATCATGTTCCCAATCAGGAGAATTCAGCTAAACAATCATTCAGACAATTTTGGAGCCAAGACTACTTAGGCTTAAATGGTGTCAGGGGAGAATTGATTTTTTTTAGTGAGGAAATTCGGCCTTTAATAGAAACAAACTACTATCGCCCCATTGGAGAAAATGGCGAATTTATAGACCGCTTTTGGAAGATTGATTTACCCTTTGTTATTCTGTTTGGTTTAGAGTTTCTAGCACGTACCTGGTTGATCAGTCGCCGGCATACAGCTATCAGTTGGCGAGATGCTATGCTGTGGCGTTGGTACGACCTCTTCCTCGTACTACCGTTTTCTCTGGTGCCCTTTTTGCGCTATGGTCTGCTACTGCGAATCATCCCCGTTACAATTCGCTTAAATCAGGCGAAACTGATAGACCTGGAGCGTATCCAAAAGCAAATTACTCAGGGGTTTGTTGCCACCATCGCTGAAGACTTAACGGAAGTTGTAGTGGTTCGGGTGATAAATCAGGTACAAAGTTCTATTCGCGGAGGCGACCTGGCTCGATGGCTCTCCCAACGGGAAGTTCGTCCCTATATTGACCTCAATAATACCGATGAAGTGGCAGCGCTCACAACGTTGATCACACAGCTCGTGGTTTATCAAATTCTTCCCAAAATTAGACCTGACCTAGAAGCCTTGCTGCAACATAACCTGGAAAAAGCGATTAAGCAGTCTCCGGCTTACCAAAGCATTGAGCAATTACCAGGACTTGGACAACTCCAGCACCAACTCACTGAACGATTGACCAAAGAACTCATTCAAGCCATCTACGACGGTCTCAATGCAGCCATGGAAGAAGACCCTGTTGGAGAACAATTGATGAAACGCCTGATTGAACATCTGAGCGAGGCTTTAGGTACAGAAATACAGGGTAAGCAGACTTTACAAAAAATTCAGACCTTATTGACGGATTTATTGGAGGAAGTCAAGATTAATTACGTTGAGCGCTTATCTGAAGAAGATTTTGAAGAAATCTTAGAACAAACCCGAGCCATCCGCCAAATTGCTCAGCAGTAGCGCTAGTCCCTGTGGGCAGACTAGAACAACCCGTCAAAAATCAAACTCTCAATCCCTAATCGCCCGTCACAGGTAGAGCAGATTGCGCTACACTCGAACATAGCAGGAAGTCTTACGATTTGCTGCGGAGCTTCTTGTTGGAAGAAATTTTACCTGGAAGTGGGGTTGACCCACTTTTTTTGTTGTTGGAGTGCTTCAATGACTCATCCCATAATTCCCCAACTCATCGATTTGGCGACGCCAGTAGCCGAAAATCTGGGATTGGAAGTCGTCGGGGCTGTTTTTCACACGAACAGACGTCCCCCTGTACTGCGTGTGGATATCCGTAACTGCGCTGATGATACCAGTTTGGATGACTGCGAACGGATGAGTCGGGCACTGGAAGAGCAGCTAGATGCTTTAGATCTCATTCCAGACTCCTATGTTTTGGAAATTTCCAGTCCTGGGATCTCGCGTGAACTCACTACAGACCGAGAGTTCATTTCTTTCAAAGGGTTCTCTGTCATTGTCAAGACATCTGAACCTTTTGAAGGTCACACAGAGTGGCGCGGAAAGTTAATTCGCCGGGATGACACCGGAGTTTACCTGAACCAGAAAGGTCGTGCGCTCGCCATTCCCCGTCCACTGATTATCAGGGTGCAGTTGGAAGCAAAGGTTTGAATTCGGGTTGAAGGTGAAAAGGTTGTAGACGCCTAAGGGCTTCTCGTTGGTTTGAGTCCAGTAGCTTCTCTAGGAGGCGCTCATTGCCGTTTCTGTTTGGACAAAGCTGGGCAGGAGTCAGCACAAGCGACTCTTTCCTAGAGCAAACGAGACGCCGTAGCTTCTTCGAGAATCGCCTCTCCCCAAGGCGGGGGTAGCGTCGGTTAAAACATTCAACCGACTAACCTTCGACCCGGAGACAAACCCTTCAATTTTTATGTATTCATCATTCATTACGGAGATTTGCTTATGTCAATCGTTGCCTTACCGGGCCTGAAAAAGATGATTGAAGAAATCAGTCAAAGTCACAATCTACCGAAATCTGCCGTTCAACAAGCGCTACGAGAAGCCCTCTTAAAAGGATATGAGCGCTATCGTCGCGCTCAACGCCTAGATCGGTACCATTTTGAAGAAGAGTACTTCAACAACTTTGAAGTCGATCTGGATATTGAAGAAGAAGGTTTTCGCGTCTTATCGACCAAAACGATTGTTGAAGAAGTCAGCAACAGCGACCATCAAATTTCACTGCAAGAAGTTCAGGAAGTGGCCTCTGAAGCCCAACTGGGGGATTCGGTTGTTTTAGATGTGACTCCAGACCAAAGCGAATTTGGGCGGATGGCGGCTATTCAAACCAAGCAGGTACTCTCCCAAAAATTACGAGACCAGCAACGTAAACTCATCCAAGAAGAGTTTGAAGAGCTAGAAGGCACAGTTTTACAAGCCAGAGCGCTGCGATTTGAACGCCAATCGGTGATTATGGCGATTACCAGTGGCTTTGGTCAGCCAGAAGTCGAGGCCGAATTGCCCAAGCGGGAGCAGCTTCCCAATGACAACTATCGCATCAATGCCACATTTAAGGTTTATCTCAAAAAGGTGCGTGAAGGCCCTCATCGCGGGCCACAGCTTGTCGTTTCCAGAGGAGCGGCGGGTTTGGTCGTCTATCTATTTGCTAACGAAGTCCCTGAAATCGAAGATGAAGTCGTGCGGATTGTGGCTGTGGCACGGGAAGCCAACCCTCCCTCTCGCCATGTCGGTCCCCGAACTAAAATTGCCGTGGATACTCTAGAGCGAGATGTTGATCCGGTTGGGGCTTGTATTGGGGCTAGGGGATCGCGCATTCAAGTCGTGGTCAATGAATTACGGGGTGAAAAAATAGACGTGATTCGCTGGTCGCCTGACCCATCCACCTATATTGCTAACGCTCTCAGCCCAGCACGCGTGGATCAAGTGCTACTGGTCAATCCTGAAGGACGTCAGGCACATGTTTTAGTGGCGGAAGACCAGCTCAGTTTAGCAATTGGTAAAGAAGGTCAGAACGTCCGCCTCGCGGCTCGCCTCACGGGCTGGAAGATTGATATTAAAGATGTGGCTAAGTACGATTACGAGGCAGAACATCGCAAAATAGAAGCATTAATCGCCAGTTCTCCTGATGTTGACGACATATACGAGGATGATGAAGAAGCAGTAGAAACACTGAATTTGAATGATTCAGAGCCACTGGATGAAACGATCGATCAACAAGAGGAAGAGGAGTAGGAGACGGATTTGGCTTGGTGTTCCGTTGGCATTGGCTTCCTCAGCGTGATAGCGCTTCGTGCCGCGCTCTTAGGCGATCGTTAGTCAAGTTAAACGCTTTAAACTGTTTACAACAGACAACAACCCCTGTTTGCGTTAAGGAATACAAAACCTCTCACCCATTCTATGGAGCCTAACTATCGTCGTTGTTTGAGCTGCCGCTTGGTGGCTCCCAAAAAGGCGTTCTGGCGCGTTGTCCGACTCTACCCATCGCGACAGGTACAATTAGATGAGGGGATGGGGCGTTCTGCTTACCTCTGTCCTCAACCGAGTTGTCTGGCAGTGGCTCAAAAGAAAAATCGATTGGGGCGCAGTCTTCGCACCTCGGTTCCAGAAAAACTTTATGAGACTTTGTGGCAGCGTTTAGCCGCTTTGCCAGCAATACCAACTCAATCCGGGGAAGGAGAGATATAACAGTGACACCATCAAAGGCTTTCAGTGAATCGAACAATCGTTAGGATAGATAGAGAGGAATTGGTTTTTGGGGTTGTCTCGATTGGAGGTGAGTAAGGTGCAACCCGAATCAGCCACCTAGGTCAAGAAGGCCAAGTGGAAACAGAAGTAACACAAAACCTATATCAGTTTTTTTAAGATTTATGCAAGATTAGAGAGGAAGGGTCTAACTGCTTGATAACTATCTAATAGGTTACGGGGCAATAGGCTAGTATCGAGCCTTGAGGATTAACCCCTTAATTTAGAAGCACATTCACATTCACACAAAGATAACAACTTCACCCATTGGTCACAAAACAAATGAGCAAGCAGTCATTCGAGCATGTCGATATGGTGTAAAACTGGTAGTTACGACGGGGAAATACTGGATGAACAACGGCAAAGTAAGAATTTACGAATTATCACGGGAATTGGATTTGGACAATAAGCACATTTTGGACATCTGTGAAGACCTCAATATTGCGGTTAAAAGTCACAGTAGTACGATCACGGAATCCGAGGCGGAACGCATTCGTGCGGCCTCAGAAAAATTGGCTGTAAGAAGCCGTGGCGGTGCGGCCTCCACAGAAGGAGCTACGGGAGCGCCCCCTCATAAATTTGCGACCCGTCCCAAGGGTCAGCCCAGGCAACAAATTGTAGGAATCAAGCCGAAGTCTCCTACCAGTCCTAGATCGCAACAGGAGGATAATAGAGTGGGAGTTCCTCCTCAACCCCCCGTCAAGCCATCGGTGTCACCCCCCAAGCCGACGCTGAATCGACCCGCCATTAAGCAGCAGCAGCAGCCGGAACGTCCATCCGAGCCGAGCATTGAGCAGGAACCGCCGGAGTTACAAGAGATAGAGCCAGTGGACGTTCAAGTTGAAGCTGAAGCCAATCTGGCTCAACTTGCTGGCCCCCCTGTAAGACCAACGCAGCCCAAAACTCCTCAACCGACACAGGTTGTGAAACCGGTTTTGAAACGCGATCGGTCAGAGCCTTCGCCGGCTAAACCGAGTGGAACTCCAGCGCCACGTCAGCCAGTGAGTTCCAACCCATCCTCAACCGCTACTGAGTCCTCACCGCCAGCACGTCGGAGTCCAGCGCCAGTGGCTCCCGTACAGCCTAAACTTTACGGGCCGCCGAAAAGACCCCAACCCCCTCGTGAAGGTCAAGATGCTGATGTGGCAGCAACCCTGGGAGCAGATGACTTTGCTGGGCCGGACGAGGATATAGAAGGGCTCTCATCAGAGATTAAGGAGCTCAAGGCACCCAAGCGACTGACTCCTCCCCGACCCCCGACGAAGAAGAAAGAATGGGTTGATGAAGATGATGAGTCGCAAGAGCTGGCTAAGGCCGGAAAAGCCGGGGCCAAACTCAAGCGGCGACCTGAACTGTTTGAAGATGATGAGGAAGATTTTGAAGATCAGCTAGCCGAGCTAGGGGCTCCAGTCATCGCCACTCAGGCCGTCGCTCGTCCTGCCAAGCCGAAGTCTCAGCAAAAACAACCGGTGTCGGCGGCCATGCCCACAACGACCCAGAGAAGGAAGCCCGGTGTCAGAGGCAGCAGCGACCACAGCAAATCGGATGCGCGCGATCGCCAACGGGATAAAAAAGCGGTTCCAGAACGTCCAGAAACCATTGTATTGACGGGTTCTGTGACGATTAGAGAACTTGCGACCGCCTTGGGCATTGCTGAAACAGAGATTATTAAAAAGCTGTTCTTCAAAGGAATGGCGGTGAGCATCACCCAAACCCTGGATATCCCCACAGCCAGCCTCGTGGCAGAGGAACTGGGAGTGACTATTGAGACGGTCGAAGAAGCCTCTGCCGCCACGAAGGTGACAGTAATGGTGGGTGAGGAAGATATAGAAAACCTGCACAGGCGTCCACCCGTCGTCACCATTATGGGTCACGTCGATCACGGGAAAACCACCCTGCTCGATGCGATCCGCGAAACCAAAGTGGCGCAGGGAGAAGCCGGTGGGATTACCCAACACATTGGCGCTTACCATGTTGATGTTGACCATGACGGTCAAACTCAGCAGGTGGTCTTCCTCGACACTCCTGGACACGAAGCCTTCACCGCCATGCGGGCGCGTGGAGCACGAGTCACTGACATCGCTATATTGGTGGTGGCAGCGGATGATGGTGTCCAACCCCAAACCGTTGAAGCCATTAGCCACGCCAAAGCGGCTGGAGTTCCCATTGTTGTTGCCATCAATAAAATTGATAAAGCCGGAGCACAACCTGACCGCGTTAAGCAGGAATTAACGGATCGAGGTTTGCAGCCAGAAGAGTGGGGCGGCGAGACGATTATGGTTCCTGTAAGCGCCATCCAAAAAGAAAACCTGGATACGTTGCTGGAGATGATTCTGTTGGTAGCGGAAGTCGAAGACCTTTACGCTAACCCGAATCGGCCTGCCAGAGGTACCGTCATCGAAGCGAACCTGGATAAAACCAGAGGACCTGTTGCTACCCTGTTGGTACAAAACGGCACCCTACGGGTTGGGGATACCCTCGTGGCTGGCTCAGTCTTCTGTAAAGTGCGAGCGATGATCGACGACCGGGGGGCACGCGTTGAGGCCGCAGGGCCATCCTTTGCCGTCGAAGTCCTAGGATTGAACGAGGTTCCTGCTGCTGGGGACGAGTTTGAAGTCTTTGCCAGCGAAAAAGAAGCCCGTTCGACTGCCAACAAAAGAGCTGATGAACAGCGGCAATCTCGCCTGCACCAGGTGATGGCGTCACGCCGAGTTACCCTCAACAGTCTCTCCGCTCAGGCTCAAGAAGGCGAACTCAAAGAACTCAACTTGATTTTGAAAGCAGACGTTCAAGGCTCCGTCGAAGCCATTCTCGGTGCTCTCAAGCAACTGCCACAAAATGAAGTGCAAATCCGAGTTCTGCTGGGAGGAGCTGGCGAAGTCACCGAGACAGATGTTGACTTAGCAGCGGCTAGTGGTGCTGTAATTATTGGCTTCAATACCACACTGGCTCATGGTTCTCGACAGGCGGCTGACCGAGAAGGGGTCGATGTTCGCGAATACAACATCATCTACAAACTCCTAGATGATATTCAAGCGGCGATGGAAGGTCTGTTGGAGCCAGAAATGGTCGAAGAGCCACTCGGACAAGTGGAAGTGCGAGCGGTCTTCCCCGTCGGGCGCGGTGCGGTTGCGGGTTGCTATGTGCTGACAGGTAAAGCCGTTCGTAATTGCAACATCCGAGTACGTCGCGGCGGCAAAGTAGTCCATGAAGGTATTCTGGATTCCCTGAAGCGGATGAAGGACGATGCCAAGGAAGTCAACGCTGGCTACGAATGTGGAGTTGGCCTCGATAAGTTCAATGACTGGAATGAAGGCGACATAATTGAGACCTTCAAGATGGTGAGCCGACGCCGGACGTTGTCAGCCACTTAAAGAGTTGAAGGTTGGCAGGTTGAAGGTTGAAAGTTTGAAGGTTCACTCCCTATAGCTACAACCTGTTAATCGACTAACCTTCAACCCCCATAACCTGCAACCCAATCCGAACTTATGCGCTCTTTCTGGACTGAACCTTTTTTGTGGATTCATCTTGCTGGGTTAGCAGCATTTCCTCTGGCCTTAGAACTTGTTTGGCTCGGACTGGCGGTGGGTGACCCCATCTTGCCAGTCTGGCTAGAGTTCTTGTTTGTGGCGGCGATTGGGCTAGCACCGATTTTGTGGATGCAATTGACCCGCCCCTTTGACATTTTCAGCATTCTGATTTTTGCCCTGAAGCCAGAGCAACTAACACAGGAGCAGCGACGCCTCTTAAGCTTGTTCAAAACGAAGACAAAGGGAGTCATCACGATTGTTGCGGCTGTCTTCGTGCTCTGGGTTCTGTGGCAAATTTACCGAGTGGCTCCCGTGGCAGCAGCGGTCGCTCCCTTAGGCCCCCGTTGGCATTTCCTGGGCCTGCTTGGCGCAGGATTGGCTTTTCTCATCAGTCATTTGTTTTTACAAGTGCCGCTTGCTGTGGCACAAGTCCTTCTGACGAGCGAGTCTGAGTTTGTCGCGGCTACTCCCTACCCCGTTGAAAAAATACCGCAGGATTTTACACTCCCCGGTTTACGAGTCAATAAAATTTTGTCCCTTACGGCAACAGAAGCTGTAACTACGCCAGTCTCTACCACTCCATCTTCACCGGAGTTGACGGTTGAGCAAGAGTGACCCCTGCGGCGCTTCTTTTTTACCGTTCCCAATTCAGGAAAAAAACTCAATCGACTTCTCTCGTGCATGGAGCCATAGAAATAATCAATGGAATAATTAATAAATCTTGGGTAAAGCTTAGCCGCGGGATCGAATGCCTTGGAGTGACTCAATCCGAAGCGGCTGGATTGAGCTGTAAATTACCCATTTAAAATTCTCAATTCATTAAGTTGTTGCCGAGGTCACAATCTGAATAAGATACCCAGGTTATCCTGAAAGAAAAGCAGAAACCTGGAGTTTTGTGGCGCTCCTTTCACAAGAAGCGCTATTGAACAACGCCGTGTAGAGTTTTTAAGGTATTTTATGGAAAGCTCAGCTACTCCTGCATCCCGTCAATTTCCTCAAGACAGCCAAATCTGGGATAGCCTCAAACAAGCGATCGCCACTAGTTCAGGATTTCAGCGTTGGCAGATGGAACATCGAGCCGGCGAGCAATCTCAGGATTATAGCCTGGATAACCGGGTGCGGCGGTATCTGAGGGAAACTTTAGAAACTTTAGCTTATTAGAACAAACCCGATTTAGGGAGCATTGTCTCACAATCGGGGCAGTGGCGGCAGACGTCCGATTAGCTTGCTAATGTTCTGTATAACCTCAGCAAGCCGTTCGCCCTCGACATGAACTTCGGGCGTTGGGTAGTTTTGCAATGTCTCAATTAAAGTAATATTGCCATCCGGCAAAGCAGAACTCACCAAAGCTCCTCGCAAAGACTCCCGGTTGGCCCGATTGGAGGGGGTATGAACCACCTGACTGACTTGATCGAGCATCCCGTCTCCTACTGGAGTTTTGAGGACTTGATACAGGAAAGTCGGGTTAACTTTAACCTCTTGCGTCAGAGTGCGCCGCAACTCGGCCGGTTCTTTTTTGGCAAGCTTGAGATAAGCTCGCAGCGTTCTAGAAAGTTCTCCCGTCTTAACAAACGTTGTGAGTTCAGGTACCGATACTCTCTCTCGCAAAAAACGGTATTTCAGCACTACCCATTGAGCCGCTTCTGCGCGATCGCTCCAGAAACCAACACTAAGGAGCACTACAAACCCAATAATCCAACCCCGTAAACAAAAGAAATAGTTGCTTTTGTTTTTTTTTGGCACATTTCACCTCCGCTATTGCTAATCATCTCATTTGTCCGCTCTTCTGGGCTATGACATCTTTTGACTCAGCATCAGTATCAGGATAGAAACGGCTATCAGAGTCAAATTGTACTACCCAATTTAAATTTTTTTGTGATCCCCTTTTCGTAGTCCGCATTTCGCATTCTTAGCACCTCCTAAGGCAGCACAACTGCTACAGGCTCGTGAGGAAAATGCGATCGCACTCCAACTTTACAACTTCTGGCTGGTTAAACTACCCATTAGACGCTGTGGAGCAAGTTGGTCTAATCCCTCCGAACTTAACAAATTTTCCCACTCAGCCGTGATCGCAGAATCATTCGGATGCAAGCGGCGTTTCTCAGCCAGAGTGGCCAATCTGTCGTACCACAGATTATTCTGACCATCACGAGAGACTCGTTGAACCCATCCATCCACATAAATATCCCCACTCCCTAATTGTGGACAAGTGATTTGAAAGTACCAATGATAGTTTTTTCCCACCACGAGGGGAGGCAAAGTTTTGTCATCAGGAAGGCGAAGATTGAAAATACCAGAGGTGCGAGAAATTGGAAAAGTTTTCTCATAAACCTGAGTGTCATCTTCCTTAAGAAGAGTAAACTTCACAGCGGTTGCAGAGGTCTGAGGAATATAGAAAAAGAATTTCGGATAGGCGGCAACCGTGAATCCCAGATTCGTTGTTGGAGTCAATGCCGTCAGTGGCAGGTTGGGTATATTAGCCCCACAACCCCGTCCAGCCGCAGGTTCTCTCCTTCCGGGTAGCGGTCGTCGTTCATCCTTTAAACGCTGCGTTAACAAAGCAGGAGATTGGCTGCTCCCAAATTGCCCTTGAACTTGTAAATTTGAGGGTTGGGCAATGACTTGTAGGGGCACCACAGACAGAAACAGACCGACAAAAAAGGCGATGCAGAACGAGATAAGAGTGGTGCGAGACTTTGTCCAAAACATAATAGGTTACCTCTGAACACCGATGAAGTGATTTTCAAGCGTTACGACCCAGCACCCGGTAAACATCAACCTTGTGCTGTTTTCCCTTCAATTGCAGTGCACCCCAAGCTTCTACCTGAAACTCATCCTGGAGATAAACCAGAGTTTCGTGGGCAATCAAAATTCGACAGTCACTCGGTTGATTGTCTTTCTTACAACTTTCCAAACGAGCGGCAATATTGACACTGTCCCCAATCACCCCATATTCCAAGCGCTCTTTGCCGCCTAAACTTCCTACCATGACAGGACCGGTGTAAATTCCAACCCGCATCTGAACCAACGGCAAACCTCGATAGCGCCAATTCCGGTTGAGTTCTTGCAATCGATCATCCATCGCCAGCGCACAAGCTACAGCACGTCGAGCATCTTCTGCCACAACTGCCTCGGTTGTAGCGGGTACAGGCACCCCAAACACCGCTAACAAACCATCGCCCGTGAACTTGTTGATAATCCCACGGTAGTTTTGCACTTCCCGCACCATGATGGGCAAGTATTCATTCAACCAAGCCATCACCTCTTCTGGCGGCATTTTTTCCGAGATGGTGCTGAATCCTTTGATGTCAGTAAGTAATATCGTCGCGATCACGCGTTGACCGGGCAGAAGACCCGAATCCAGTAAGCGATCATGCTCATTCCAAAGCGCTTGGGCAATTTCCGGTGAAGTTTGCTGTCCTAAGAGCTTCATCACCATCTGTTCTTGGCGTTGGAAAAGTTGCCGTTGGTAAGCCTCCACCGCCAAACCCGTGACAATTAATCCGATCGTCGGTGCCGCTAAGGGTATCCATGCCGACTGCATCAACAGCGATAGGGTAAAACCAAACAACACACACAGACAGCCTAGACCACTCAACCCTAGGATTAGCAGATTGTGAACTCGTGCCACCAAAACGCCACCCACCAATGACCAGGCAAGAATCCACAAGAGTTCTGCCCGTTCAGACCAATACCAAAACAGGGGACGATGATCCAAAACGGCACTCAAAATTTGGCTCACCATCTGGGAGTGAACCAGAACCCCTGCCATCCGAGGAATAGCTTTTTCCCTGGCGCTGTAGGGGGTAGAGAACAAATCTTTTGCCGTTGGAGCGGTTGCGCCAATGAGTACAATCTTGCCTTTCACCCAGCTTGGATCAATCTGCCCGTTCAACACCTGTGTAAAGCTAACGCCGCGTGCGACATTTCGAGCGGAACGGTAATTCAACAGAATTTGATAGCCACCATCATCAATGGTTTGATAACCACCCGAATTTAAGGCCAACCAGTTAAATACCGTTGTACCTAACTGAAGTTCCTCAGTTTGGGTGAATTGAGGCTTAATCCCTTTGTGTTTGAGATAAGCGAGGGCGACACGTAGGGAAAACGAGTAGAGGGTCGTTTTCTCATCGATGGGAGCGATCATAAAATTGCGACGAATCACGCTATCGGGGTCAATCACAACATCACTGAAACCCACGCGTTCCTGAGATACTCCGGGTGGGGGGATGACCGCTTCGGCTTCGGTGTTGCCAATATTGGCGATCGCAATCACCTTGGGACTTCGGAATCGAGTCATCAACTCAGCCTGACCTGTCCCTTGCGGTACATTGCGAGCCAAATCCACACCGATGACAATGGGCTGATGCCGCTCCAATTCTCCCAAGACCTTGGCTAAAAGTCCGTCGGAGATAGGATATTGATTCAGAGCTTGGATATCTCGCTCTGTAATCTCCACCACCAGCAAGCGCGGATCGGGGCCTTCATCCGGGCGAAGGCGAACCATGAGATCGAAAGCCGCTAATTCCAAAGGCTGTAGCCAGCCTAACTGCCGCACTCCCAGGAACAAGCCAAACGCCGCAAGGCTGGTGATGACTAAGTCAAGATTCTTTGACGTAACGTTCTTTTTCCAAAAACTATTGAAAACCTGAACAAATCGAGAAATTAAACAATTATTTTTATGATTCATTTCAGTTGCACCAATCTGGGTAAACGCGGCTCGTTTATACCAATTTTTGATTTTGCTATAGCCAAAGGCAGAAGGCAGAAGGTAGAGGGCAGAAGGGAAAAGATTAATTGGTCAAGGTTTCAGGATTTGGATAAATCCAAATCGCCTTTACGACTGCTATAGCGCATCGGAATTCATTAGTTTCAATTCTTGGAAATCAATAGTTTCAGTTATTAAAAACAAATAAAATAAGTCCCATTTTTTGAGATATTAAAAGAAATTTTTGAGAACTTTTAATTGGGGGAATAAACACACTGTTTATGCAGAAAATAGCAGAACTCCGGATTTTTGACTCAGATATTTTTACAATCCGGATGCTCTTCTATAAAATTCAACCTGGCAAAGAGGCGGCGCTGGAATTTCCTAGCGCTAAAACGGCATCCTTGCACTTACCAAGGATTGCCAATCAGTGTAAATGCCGCCCAAAATTTGGGATGGGACAGCGTTTGATTCCCCAGCTTTGCCAGTTCTGGCGGTAAAGGGAGTGTCTGACTCGGAGTAATTAATTGACCATCTTCCAGCTTCACTTCTCCCTTGAGCATGGCTACCTGTGCCCGTCGCAATGCCTCTGACTTAATCGGGGCTTGTTGTAGTTGCTCATAAAACTCCGTCATCAGTGCCATTGTTCCTTCATCGCTGATAAAAGATAAACTTGCCAGGGCTGACTTAACGCCAGCTTGGACGGCTAAGCCAGCGAAACCCAACTCCACCTCTTCATTGCCCTGTGCCGTTTTACAAGCACTCAACACTAACAACTCCACTGCTGGATCATTCCAGCCCAATTGCCGGAGTTGGTTCAGGCCCAGCTTCGTGTCCGATAACTGGATATAGGAGTTGCTCGGTTCTCCCGGCTGAAAGAAGGCATGGGTGGCAAGATGGACAATGCCAAACGGTTTTTGGCGGCGTTGCGCCTTCAAATTAGTCAGCGTAAATTCTTGATTGAGGAAGGATTGACCTTTCCATAAGGATGTAATTTGAGACAACTCTACAGGGACAGCGGGTAAAGGAGCTTGGTTGCTAAATTTTGACGCTCCCATGGCTAGCACTTGGCTATCTTTGATGTCTTTGTAGCGGCTATCCGTTAAGCCGAGACTCGGCATCAAGCTAACGCTATATTTTTCTACCAGAAAGCCTTGACCATCATGAAGCGCGCTCATGGGGATGGAACGTAGCCCTGAATCCATAATGAACACAAGGTTCTGGATGTCAAGAGCTTTTAAATCGGCCTCTAGCGGAGCGACCAACCACTGGTACATGTTTTGGGCAGGAGGGAGGTACTCCGAAGAACGACTAGTGATGTCGGTGAGTTCACTGCGTAATTGCTCCGCCACCTTAAGCACTGAGGAGCGTGTTGTCCCAGGCACCCGCTTACGAATGGGTTTGCCCTCTGGAGTGACGAGGATTAATTCTAACAGGTCACTATCTTGGCGTTGTCTATCCAATTCCTGGAGATCGAGTCCCCCATTAGGGGAGGATTGAGCATTCCCAGTTGCCTTGGAGGCTAAGGTTGAGGGAACGAAGACTGCATAGATAATGGCTGGCTTAACACGCGTCGCACTTTCGATACGACGTAGACTATTTTGAGCATCTGCCAAGGTAATGCTTTTTGTCTGACCCAGGCTGAGATATTTTTTAAATTCATTGGTGAATAGCTGATCGACAGTCGCCACAGAGTCATTCAGCTCAACAGCCAATGGCGGTGGTGGTGCTGACGTGAGTAAGGGGGGTGATGCATAAGGTAGTGTCGGTTGGGAGGAAGGTGGTGTCGAGGGTTGCGGCGAGGGTTGTGTCGGAGGGGTTGGGGGGTCTACAGTCGGAGGAGTTGGAGGGGGTGATGGAACACTAATAATGTTAATGTTGACGCCATTGCTGTAAGTGTAAGGCAAGGATTGGAAGGGTAAGATTGACGGGCCGCCAGTACTTACAATCGCACCCCCTGTACCGTTCTTGCTAGCATCTCCAACATTAAAAGGAATGACTCCCTGACCTCCATGACGAAGGGTGATGGCACCGCCTCCAGCCCCGCCAACGCTACAAATACTGGTGTTGAGACAACTGCCGTTGGTGAAAATTCCAGTCGCTCGGAAAAATTGCTCGGTGGTGATATCAATATTGCCGCCTATACCGCCGACACCACCTTGGGCGTTAATGGAGGTGACTTGGATATCACCAGGGGGATCGAGGAGGACATTGCCTCCATTACCTTGGCTCGAACTGGTGTCGATCTCACCTGTGGTAATGCTCTCACCGGATTGAACGGTAAGGCTTCCACCCCCTGCCGCGCCGGAAGCGTTCAAATCTCCACTGATTACGGCTCCTTGATTGGTGAGTGAAATATCGCCACCCCTGCCAGAAGTTGAGCTGGAATTGAGGTTAGACGTGGTCAACTTGCCATTATTGGCAGTGAGGGCGATCGCTCCTCCATTCCCATTGCTTGAACTAGAGTTAATATTTCCTGTGGTGTTATCTCCGCCTGACTGAACGGTAATGTTTCCGCCACCTGTCGCGCCGGAAGCGTTCAAGTCTCCACTAATAATGGCTCCTGGATTGGTGAGTGAAATATCGCCCCCCCTACCTGAAGTCGAGCTGGAGTTCAGGTTAGACAGGATTAGCTGAGCATTATTGGCAGTAAGAGCGATCGCTCCTCCATTGCCATTCGTATTGCTGGAGTCTAGGAGGGCGGTGTTCAGGCTTGTTCCCGTTAGGGTAATCGCTCCTCCAGCCGTCGTAAGGTTGCCCGCAAGCGTGATCGCTCCCGTACTAGTGAAGTTGATATTCCCGCCTAAAGTGGACAAAGCCGAGTTCACATTAATCTGACTGGGAGCTGTTACATCCCCAATCACAATGTCACCTCCCCTAGGCAAGGTGGTGGAAATCGCTCCGTTGAGGTTGACAATGTCAGACGTATTGATTTTGAACAAGGGATTAATCCCTGAGCCAGAATTGGCACTCAAGCTCACAGCACCGGTGGTAATCGCCTGATTCGCGGTAAGGAAGATGTTGCTTCCCGCTAAGGTGCCACCCGTGGTGTCGATCATGCCTGAACTGCGTATGGTGATATCACCGGTTCCAGAGGAACTCAACTTAGTACCGTTACGCAGCTGCACGTCCGTCCCAACCAGTTCCAAGCTACCGTTATCAGCACTTAAGTTAACTCCATCGAGGATAATTTCCCCTGTGCCATTCGGAGTATTGAGCTTGATATTTCCGCCACTGGCACTTTCAAACTTCGCACCCGTCAGTTGGATATCATTACTGGTAAGCCTGATTTCTCCAGTCTCGGAACTCAGTCGGGCACCGTTGAGATTGATGCTGGTTGTCGGCGTCGTTAACGGGTTGCTGCTACCACCGAGGATGATATCGCCCCCTTTGGACTCAATCAGAGCGTTGTTATTGATGGTAATTGCCTCTGCGCCGAGGGTAATATCACCGCCATTGGAATTGATAGGAGCACCGAGGATAGCGATTGCTTCTGCGTTGAGGCTGATATCGCCGCCTTTGGAGTCAATGAGAGCGTTGTTGCTGATGTTGATGGCCCCTGCGCCGAGGGTAATATCACCACCATTGGAGTTGATGGCAGCACCCTGGATAGCGATCGCTCCTGCACTATTCCCACCTTGACCCGCGCTAAGATTAACATCCAGCCTTCCCGCCCCAGTGGCGGCTAAAGTTGAACCCGAATTGAGAATAATATTGTTATTTGCTAATAAATTTAGTTCTCGGTTCGCCGCACCCGCGTAGGTAATATTGGCACCGGAATTAATAGTGATATTGTTATCGGCAAGCAGTGTCAGAGAGAAACCATTCTCCCAATTGATGGGATTATTAACGGTAATATTTCCCGCCCCACCCCCATCCGATGCCGTGGAAACGGTGACATTGCCAAACATGAGTTGATTGACGAGGGTGGCGGTACTGATATTAGAGGGAGGATTATCAGTATCGCCGATAGTGATATCCGTAGGGTCTAACAGCAACGTCCCCGCTGCACCCGCCGGTGCTAACAAGTCAGCCAGACCTTTAAATTCTAGGGATTGCTTCCCGGAAACCTCAGCAAATCCCCCATTCCCAGAGTTTAATCCGCCGCGAGCGCTGATTTTGCCGAGGAATCGATTGGACTTATCCGCCCAGGCAATCACTTGTCCACCCTTACCCTGAGAGAGTGCATCAGCCTTGATATTCGTATCCGCACTGACAAATGTGTCAGAGGCATTGGGTATTTTTCCCTTACCCTGATAATCGCCGCCAATTCTGACATTACCGCCACCATCGGTACCAGAGGCGTCTAGATTGGCGCTGAGAAGTTTAACTTGGTCGCCCAAAACATTAATATTGCCACCCACTCCCCCTTGGTTGGGGGGGGTGGATACATCCAGCGTGCCAGAGGCGATTGTTGTACCTGCCTCCGAGGGAATTTTTACCGCAGAAGCGGTTAATTCAACCTGACCATTAGCCTTAACCGCCAATCCCGTCGCCTGACTGCCCCCCTCACCGGTGAGTAATTCTGGCAGTGATAAGACTGGAATTGTCCAACCTCCAGCTTGAGTTCCAGCCTCGATTGGCTCAACCTCCAAACTCAAGAGATTCCCCGGTTGGCTGATACGTACCAATTTTTGACCCGGTACCGCCGCCATCGTAATCGTCCCCTGAGGTGCTGCCAACTGCCCGGTATTCACCACCGTGCCACCTAATAGGGTAAGATTCTGGCCATTGGGAACCGCTAACTGTCCGGCATTAACAATAACTCCCGGTTGAGATGGGTTGTTAAAAGCAAATGTATTGGGGGCACCCACTAAGGCCGCATAATTATTGTTACCTGTAGCATTAAACCAACCGTTGTTAAACCCAATCCCTGTAGCCGTAGTCGCGGTGAAGGAAGCGGGGACATTCAGACGGGCATCCGCACCAAAAATCATACCTGCTGGATTCATCAGGTAAAGATTGGAGTTCCCACCTGTCACTTGAATCAATCCATTAATAATCGAGGCATCTCCACCCGTAACCCGCCCCAAAATGTTTTGAATGGTTGGATTAGAAAGAAAATTGGCTGTCTCGCCAGAATTGAGACCCAATTTTTGAAAGCTGTGAAATAGGTTCGCCCCATCTCCGGAAAGTGTGCCGCCGCTAATATCAAGCTGGTTCCCATTCGGCGTCACTATTGTTCCGGTCGTTTGATCAGAAACAATGGGCTGAGCCAAAGTGGGTGTGATGCCAATAAATCCCGTTAGCAGCAGGGTGGTTAACACGGTGCTTTTGAGTGAAAGAGATGCTTGCATAAATGGGAGATTCTCAGTTGCGGTACTTCTATCCAGTTGTTGAGATACACCCAGGTCAAGCAGAGAAACAAACTGATTTTTTCAGTTGCAATATTCTCAATGTGATTCGCTCATGAGCGGTAGTATTAAGCACCTTCAATGTACAAATTCAGCGGATGGTTATTCAATCTTTTCCATCCACCTTGGTGAGTTGTATCCCCCTTAGGGTATAGTTCCTGAAAATCATATCTGGCCGGAACAAAAAAATAGTTCCAGCCGAGAGACAGGGGATAAACTTGAATCCATCAATTTTAAATGTTGCCTATTTTGACCGAGTTCAGTTGTTTTTAGGGAAACATTTAACAGAGAAGAAATAATTTTCCAAGAGGATTAAATGGGGATAGGAGAGGTTTTGTTAACTAGAATACTAATTGTTAACTCTAATACTAACTCTTATACAACAAGACGGATGTGGTTCCGGAAAAATTTAAGCGGTGAGGCAGCCTAAGAACTAACGTCAGCGTCAGCGAACATTCATGCTGACACAGCTCTATCAGAACAGCGCAAAGCTTCTTATCAGTCAATCAACTGGGTTGATTGAGACTATTCAGGGGCAGTCGCGACGCCCCCTAATCCTGCGGTCAAGGCATGACTGTTCGCTATAGTCTTGTTAACAAAAATCTATACTAAAGAGAGTAGGCAATTCGTGATACAAAAACATGGTTCGCGATCCCAGAATAATGAAGGCGGTTGAGCAGATGGGCTACCGCGTTACGGTTGGGGACGTTGCTGCTCAGGTAGGATTAAATATCAATTTGGCAGAGCAAGGATTACTGGCTCTCGCTTCTGAGGCGGGTGGACATTTACAAGTCGCCGAATCGGGCGAGATTGCCTATCTATTTCCCCAAAACTTTCGTGCCATTCTCCGCAACAAGTTCCTGCGTGTCCGGTTACAGGAATGGTGGCAGAAAATTTGGCGTGTTTTATTCTATCTGATTCGGATTTCTTTTGGGGTTATCCTCATTCTTTCCATTGTTCTGATCTTTGTGGCGATCGCCGTTATCCTGATCGCCATCAGTGCTAGTAACAGCGATAACGATTCAGGGGGTGGCGATAGCCGTCATTCCAGTGGCGGTGGCATTTTCTTTATGCCTAACTTCTGGCTGTGGTCGGATGTCTGGTGGTTCTTCAGTCCAGGTTATGATCCCTATGAGCGACGCCATCGGCGGCAACGAAAATCCTCTCGCTCTTCTTCAGGCAGTGAGATGAGTTTTCTGGAGTCCATCTTCTCGTTTTTATTTGGGGATGGTAATCCAAATGCCGATTTAGAAGATCGCCGCTGGCAAGAAATGGGTACGGTCATTCGCAACTCCGGCGGTGCCGTCGCAGCAGAACAGATCGCCCCGTATCTCGACGATATCCCAGAAGGGTACAAGCGCGAATCCGAAGACTATATGCTACCCGTACTCACCCGATTCAATGGGCGTCCTGAAGTGAGTCCAGATGGGGACATCGTTTATCACTTCCCCGATTTGCAGACAACCGCTTCATCCTGGCAACCGCAGCCTGTAGCCACCTACCTTCAGGAGAAGCTGTGGCGCTTTAGTCGAGCCAGTAGTGGGCAAAATATGCTGGCCATTGGGCTAGGTGGGATTAATGTCGTCGGTGCCTTGATGTTGGGTTCTCTGTTGAGAGATGGCCAAATCGCCGCACAAATCGGGGGATTGATTGCCTTCGTCCAGTCCATTTACTGGCTCTTACTGGGTTATGGCATCGGTTTTTTAGCCATTCCGCTAATTCGTTATTTTTGGGTTCAATGGCAAAACAGCCAGGTGGAAGCACGCAATCACAAACGGCAGCAGCAATCCCTCATCCTGGCTCAATCCAATGCCACCTTACAGAGGAAAATCGGTTATGCCCAGCAGTTTGCGGCTCAAAATGTGATTAAACATGAGGACTTAGCTTACACCAGCGAAACAGACTTGCTCGATCAACAGCTTGAGCGGAAAGAACAAATTGATGCTGAATGGCAGCGACGCTTAGATTCAGGTTCCTGAGCTGAAGGGATATCCCTCATTCTGCACCCAGTGATCAGGGATTCACAGATTGGTTTGAGCGATCGCCGATGGAACCGTTCCCATCAACTAGCGTCACTCTCCTACTGAAGTTGGGAAAGAATCGCATTGGGGTAATAATGACTCAAAATCTGTTGGTAGTTGACACCCTGATTGGCTAAATTGCGTGCGCCCCACTGGCTCATACCCAAGCCGTGACCATAACCGCGACCACTAATTTCAAACCTTTCACCCGTTTGATTCACAACAAAAAGTGTACTTCTCAAGCCCAAGGCGCTGCGTAAATCGGTGCCACTGACACGCCGCGTGCCGCGATCACCTTCGACAACCATGGTTACAATGCGCCCTTGTGGCGTTGTGCGCTCTGGAGTCATTGACTTAACATTGCCTACCCCAGAAATTTTGCCGCTGAGTTCACGGCGAGAAAAGCTTTTTTTCCACTCGTAAACCGGTGCTCCCTGGTCATAATCAGCCACACCCCGGAGGTAGGGGATGAAGGGGCTTTTCCAGATATCTTCCACATTTTCTGTATGTCCGCCAGATGCTGCGTGGAAGGCCGCAAGAATCACTTGACCGTCGTAAGTCATCACCTGTCCGGCGGTGGCCTGAACGGCTGTCTGAGTATTGGGAGACTCAGTCTCTAGCCCTTTGTAAACTTGCCAGGATGTGGTATCACCGACATCATAGACATTATTCCCCCCCGTAGCGCGCTTATAGAGGGCATAAGAACGAGCCGCAACGGCTTGCGCCTTTAAGGCTTCTAGCGGCCAACTGGCACTCATTTCAGCACCGAGGACACTGTAGAGATATTGCTCTAAATCCACATGATTGACCGCCGTCAGCCCTTTAGGGGTCGGAACCAGTTGGGTACGTCCCCGATACCAGCGTTTGCCAATCCAAACATAACCATCACCCGTTGGTTCAATCCACAGCAATGGCGATCGCCACTGAGCTAAAGCGATTCTACCTCCCCCAGCTTGGGCTTTGTAGCCGTTCAGAGCCGTTAGTTCCCCGACTTCCTGACCTGCCGCATCTCGGACAATCGCCTTAGTCGAACTCCCGACTTGCACCTGGCTAACACCATCTTCAATCGCCACTCGCAGTTCTAGAGCTTGAACTGGAGCCACTAAAATCATCCAGAATGACAAAGAGAGCCACCAGCGACGCCCACCCAGCAAACCAATTGGCTGGAACACAGATAAAACAGAGACGGATAAACGTCTAAAGACCATCTTTAAAACTTCCTCTCGCGATAACTATTCTCGTTTTCAGGATTCAGGGTACTCTCACTCAAGACATAGGGTAGATTGAAGGGTTCCCAAGGCTTGAGGAAAAATCTCCCATGGATGGGTCTTCGGATTCCGTTGAAAGTCCCCATTTTCTCTGTCCAGAGTCATACTCCTATGGTTCTATTTCTTCGCCTACATTTAGCATGTTTCCTGATGATAGCGAAGCGCTGCTGCTTGCAGCAGATCACCTAGTCAGCAACTGCCATTTCTCTTTTAATCCGCCATAGGAAATCTGTGTTCCTGAAAATGCTCAGGGACTGGAGCTTGTGTACCATAGGGATGAGATGTAATTTCCTGGATGGGAGTGGGGTAGAAAGGTCAGCCTGTGCAAATTACTTTTTTAGGAACAAGCTCTGGAGTCCCGACACGTTCGCGGAATGTGTCTAGCGTCGCACTACGTCTACCCCAACGTGCAGAAGTCTGGCTGTTTGACTGTGGCGAAGGGACTCAGCATCAATTGTTACGCAGTGACCTCAAAAGCAGCCAGATTAGCCGTATTTTCATCACCCACATGCACGGTGACCATATCTATGGCTTAATGGGGCTTTTGGCAAGCTGTGGTTTGGCTGGCAGTACTGAGCGGATTGATATGTATGGGCCGGCGGATTTAGACGACTACCTGCGCGCGAGTAAACGCTATTCTCAGACGAACTTTTCCTACCCAGTTCAACTTCATGCCGTACAACCTGGAGTCATCTACGAAGATGAGGAATTTATTGTCAGTTGCCGGATGCTCAAGCATCGGGTTCCAGCTTTCGGCTACCGGGTGGAGGAAAAAGACCGGCCAGGGCGCTTTGACGTAGAAAAAGCCAAGGCCCTGGGAATACCTGCTGGCCCGCTCTATGGCCTGCTCAAGCGAGGGGAAACCGTGACTCTGCCCGATGGTCGCCAAATTAACGGTTCTGAGCTGTGTGGAGAACTTGAAATGGGTCGTAAAGTGGTTTATTGCACGGATACGGTCTACTGTGACAACGCCGTAGAATTGGCCAAGGATGCGGATGTTTTAATTCACGAAGCGACATTTGCCCACAAAGATGCTCAGTTAGCCTTTGAACGTTTGCATTCTACCTCAACGATGGCTGCACAAGTGGCTCATTTGGCTGGGGTCAAGCAGCTCATTATGACTCATTTCAGTCCCCGTTATGCTCCGGGAAATGCGCTCGGGTTGGATAACTTACTAGAGGAGGCACGGGCAATTTTTCCCAAGACTAAGTTAGCTTATGATTTCTTTAGCTATGAGGTGCCTCGGCGTCTCCCCAAGGAAATAATCAAGACGAAAGCCTAGTTCGAGTGTAGAAAGGCACAAACATAAGTCAACTACCTCACGTCGTAGTTGGAGCTATACAAACTATCCAAAAGCTCAAATCGAAGGCTTTAGTTACTGTTGGCTTGGTTTAAGCGATCGCGAATCTCACTGAGACACCCTTAACCCCTACCCGTGCTGCGAGGCATCGGTAATTCGGGTGTCGGATGAGTCGATAAATCGTCCTGTAACTCTCCCTCATGCTTAGCGTGGTTTAAGCGATCGCGAATCTGACTCAGGCGTGTCTGACTACTGACCGGTTCTCGCGGAGCAGGTATTTCTGTATTCGGCCAAGTCGGTAGATCGTTGCAGGGGCAAAGTTCTGGCGGTAGCCCGATGTTGATTATGGGCACAGGCATTTCACAACGAACACAGGGTTCTATCACCCACTTGGACATCAGCAGTTCGGCAATGGTTTGATCGGTACCGTCTAGGTAGCAATCTCCACTTTCTGGGGAGAGAATTAATTGCCAAATTCTTTCAAAATCATCGCTGTAGCGATCGCCGGCTATCACCGATTGTGGTAGCACGGCTGAGTCACCATTGCCAATCAAAACTTTTTTGCCTAACTGAAACCAATAGGCCAGATAGCGTTTTACTTGTTGTTCAGATGCCATGAATGGTATTGTACGCTCCGTGTGGGGTTTGGGATATTGAGAACTTTATCCAATCCCTAGTTTGTTCTGATACCTTCATGGTAACCAGCGAATTGAGTTTTGAATCTACTTTGGGAGGGGTGATCCCAGAGCACTGAGATTGAGCACATGACCCCCAGTCACTAAGTAGACGGTGTTAGCAATGATACCTATCTTACGGACTAATTCTCCCAGGCGATCGCGAAATAATCTGCCAATTGGATAGGCGGGCACAACCCCCCAACCTGTCTCCTCTGCCACAAATATCACACAACCGGCTGTTTGTACCAGACTGTCCAATAAATCTTGTAACGTTTTTTCCCAAGTAGCCTCATCCTGTTCCAACAAATTGGCGACCCAAGTTCCAAGAGAATCGACCAAAAGACAGCAACCGCTATCCGAATAGTCTCGTATCGTTGCCGCCAACTCCACGGGCACCAAGCGTGTTGTCCACTCCCCTGGGCGTCGCTGCTGATGCTTTTCAATCCGGGTAAGCCATTCTACATCATCAGGATTAGCGATCGCAGTTGCCACATAAATCACCGCTTGGTCAGTCTGTCTTGCCAAGTCTTCTGCCCACTCACTTTTACCAGACCGCGCTGGCCCTGTTACTAAGATGATCTGACGGGTATTAGTTGTCATCTCAAGTGCGTTGTAATGGCTTCCTTTATCGTCTTGTTGTTGATTGAGAATGGCAAATGGCTGCCAGAGTAAACCTTCCCCTCTCCGTTGAGTAGGTCAATGCAGTTAAAATGACCTCAAAATGAAAAAATTGCAACTCTCAAGATTCATTGGTGCGTTGGCCTCAAGCCAGGGGGCTATGCTGAAATTAAGAAGTTGGTGATTTTCACACAGTGGTAAGAAATAACCATGAAACCAGAACTGCAACGGATCGAGACAGCTTTAAATCAATTGACGCCACCCCGACCGAGTGACAGCCAGAAGACATCTGCTACTGTGGGACACCAAACCGAGCACCTTGGAGAAGGGAATGATCGCCATCCAGACAAGCGTGACCCTTCATTCTCGGTGTCTGTACAGCCTTTCCCTGCCCGCAAGAACTCAATTAAGACGCCAACGCTGCCCAAACTGAAACCCGCTAAAATCAGTGAGCATCGTCACGCGGCTAACCCAGCCTTGGCGATGACGTTGCTCAAAGAGATTCAAGATATTGTCGCTCGTTGGCAAACAGAACTGCAAACAGCCGTGCGGAACATTCAAGACCTTTATCTAGAAGGGCCGATTATTGATGGCTGGTTAGAGTCTCATCCCCGCGAAGCCCAAGAAGAGGCAGGGGCAGTACGCTTAGCACAAGGCGATCGCCTCATGGATTACGTGGCAGAAGTGGTCAATCAACCGGATGACAACGTCACTTATGAAACGCCTCGTACTGGTTATCGCCTGTGTGGACTCGATGGGGATGGTCAGTTTTGGTCGCGACCCTGTCCAGCCGATCAGGTTCCTAGTGTAAGTGTAGCGATCGCTCGGTATCAAAAGATTAAGCAGTTAATCAGCCGTAAAGAAGAATTAGAAACTCGCCTCAGCCAATTGTCGGAAACCTTAGTTGTCCTGCACGGTCATCTCAGTAAGGATTAAGGAACCGATACAAAATTCATACTTTATCGTTATGGCATTGGCCACTTCCAAAATACCTGTTTCTGTTCTAATTCCCGCCAAAAATGAAGAAGCGAACTTACCCGCTTGTTTAGAGAGTTTAAGCCGTGCGGATGAAATCTTTGTTGTCGATTCCCAAAGTAGCGATCGCTCCGTTGAAATTGCCGAACAATACGGTGCAACTGTCGTACAATTTCATTTTGATGGTCGCTGGCCTAAAAAGAAAAACTGGAGTTTAGAAAATCTCCCTTTTCGCCATGAATGGGTACTGATTGTCGATTGTGACGAGCGTATTCCTCCAGAACTTTGGGAGGAAATTGAAGCAGCTATTCAAAATTCTGCTTATGACGGCTACTACCTCAACCGCAAAGTCTTCTTCCTCGGCACCTGGATTCGTCACGGTGGCAGGTATCCCGACTGGAATTTACGCTTGTTTAAGCACAAAAAAGGCCGCTACGAAAATCTCAAAACGGAAGAAATTCGCAATACAGGTGACAACGAAGTTCACGAACACGTCATTTTAGAAGGGGCTTCGGGTTACCTAAAAAATGATATGCTACATATCGACTTTCGAGATATTTATCATTGGTTAGAACGGCATAATCGCTACTCAAACTGGGAAGCCCGTGTCTATCTCAATCTCCTCAATAGTAAAGAGGAATCCGGCACAATTGGTGCCAGTCTTTGGGGAAATGCCGTGCAGCGCAAGCGATTTTTAAAAAAAATATGGGTACGGCTACCTTTTAAACCAACACTGAGGTTTATTTTATTTTATATCATTCAGCTAGGTTTTTTAGATGGAAAAGCTGGGTATATTTATGGACGATTATTAAGTCAATATGAATATCAAATCGGAGTTAAAGTTTACGAGTTACAAAAATTTAGGGGACAACTCAATATTTCCCAAACGTCATCGGTCACGCCAACCCAGTCAATTGAAGGCTGAAGTATCGAATTAGATGTTTGCTTAATTGGGCTTTTCAATGAGAATGCGCCTCGTCTGGCACTACCAGAAATAAAGGCTATCTGGTGTAACTGGTGAACATTACCCAAGCTACCCAAAGCAGCGGCTTCCCGTAAAGGATTCGATGCTCGACGGGCAATCGTTAGCACCAATCATTTATTGTTATATTAAGCCCGGTTGATGATTTTGTGTAACGTATCGTATTTTTTGTCCTAGTTCTTAACGTAAAGTGACTTCCTAAAGGCCGGAAGAGGTGAATACAATTAGTGGTGGGGCTTATGATAAATAAAGTTCTAGTATAGCCTCATCCCTAATTACTCCTACAAACGGTCTTCTATGCCGACCTACCCTGGTATTTCCAGCGAAGCCTTCAAACACCCCCTTGATCAACAAGCTGAACAAGCCTTACGCAGCGTACCAGGATTTGACCTGGTCGCTCGTAAGTTTGTGGAATTTCTCTACGAGCGGCCTCAGTTAGTTTATCTGATGGGCAACAGCATCCAGGTTGGGCCTCGTCAGTATTCGACTCTCTATCGCTTATTTCGAGAATGCGTTCGGGATTTAGATATACATCCAGAGCCTACCTTATTTGTTGAGCAAAACCGTCAAGTGAATAGCTATGCTTTAGGGCAAGAGCATCCCTATGTTGTGGTGAACACGGGTTTGTTGGACTTGCTGAATGAAGCCGAAATTCGTACCGTTTTAGCTCATGAATTAGGTCACATTAAATGTGGTCACACCATTTTAATTCAAATGGGAATTTGGGCTTTGAATGCCGCCTCTATGTTGAGTGAAGTGACACTTGGCTTCGGTAATCTGATTAGCAGTGGTTTCATCTTTGCCTTTTATGAATGGCGTCGTAAAGCGGAATTATCTGCTGACCGAGCTGCATTACTGGTTATAGATGATCTAAATACCGTGTTGCAGACGATGATGAAAATGGCCGGAGGAAGTTCTCAGTATGGTCACGAATGCAACCTCAATGAATTCATTCGTCAATCTGAAAGCTATCAAGACCTCGATCAGGATGGTCTCAATCAAATCTACAAATTTTTACTCTATAACGGTGGTCAGGGTTCAATGCTAAGTCATCCCTTCCCTGTTGATCGCGTGCGCTACCTACGGGAGTGGGCAATTTCAGAAGAATATCGCCAAATTCGTCAAGGTCATTATCGACGGGTGACGAAAGAAGGAGCTGTTGATGTTGTCTCAACTCCTCCCAACAATGAAGCCGATACTTTGCGACGTCAAATTGAGGAACTCCAACAGGAAATTAATCGCATCAAGTCTCAATCGAAGAATTCATAAAATGTCATAAAGAACTTTCATGATCAGGGACATTCTATCATCCGAGGGTCATCCACCTGAGTCTCGCAGTAGTTTTAAAAAAGTAGGGTTATTGACCCCGCCAACTCAGGAAGTAATCTATCAATTTTTATTGAACCTTGTTCGGCAACAGCCACCTGAAAAAGTATTAGTGGAGTTTAAACATTTATTCTTTGATTATGAGACATCTGAGTGTAATCCAGAGGCAATCCGTGCCCTAACTGAAATTCTGTTATCGAATAATGAAAAAGACTTTTGCCATACTCTAAAACGCTCTTGTTATATTCTTGTTAACAACTGGGATACATCAAGAAACCATAACGCGATCAGAGAATTGGTTGAGCTTTTGGCTGAATTTAAAGTGAGTAAGAAAACTCTCTCTCCTACTCTGAAGCGTTTAAGAGCATGGCTGACCAATTTTATTAATAGCCAAGACTATTATGAACTTAAGTTATTTCTGGCCAAATACGGATACTCGGATAAAGCACACTGGAGTAGTCGTTATACCTCGTATCTCCTAGTACCTCAGTATACTAACCTGGATAATCCTGTCGAACAGCGAGAGGCGGCAAGAACCCTTTCCAAAAAGCTGAAAGACAAGTTTAAGTTTGATTTGGCAATGTATACGGCGCGTTCTGAAGCTCCCCTACCGAAAGATAAAATACCTAAAAACCCTACAGCTCTGGGCGATGAGGTGATTCGCTTTATCAAGATGATTGTGGCAAAACGTGGCACCTTTAGTTATGAAAATTTAGCTAATATTTTTCTTAAGCAAACCCAAGAGCTGAATTACAAAAAATTTAAATATTCCTTGCAAAAATATTTAATTTTTTCGGTAGCTAATAAAGATTTTGTAGAAGTTTTCAATCAAAAACTATCCAGAAAATTAGAAACTCTTTATGAAAAATATCATGAAGAGCGTGTAAATGAAGCGTTGCTCTTAAGAACCAGCAACCGAGTGATTGAATACTTGACAACGGAAGATCAACAGGAACCTTCTGGGCTGTTTGTTTTGCTGCTGTCTCACGGACATCCTCTCACTCTGGTCATTGTCCTCCTAAAAATTATTTTAATTTGTCCCAGCTCTCGAACTCATTTAGAAAACTGTATTGCTAAATTAATTCAATATTACGTAGATTCTCCCGAAACTGAATGTAAATGGGTCGTTAATTTCTTTGAAGTTTTCAACATAACATTGGCAATTCATGCAGATAATGTTCAATACAATTTGCTCAAGATGGAACCGAAAGACTCAAAGGATGAGTCTGAAGCTCCTCTAGACACTTACCGTGTTTTTTCGCAACTGCGAGATTGCACGACTGTAGAAGCCGCTCAGGGAGAAATGCCTATACAAAAAATGTTGCCCCATTCCTCTTTAGAAAAGCCCTAATATTCATCAACAGGGAAGAATTTCTCAACTTCAATTCAGGATGCTCAAAAGCCTTTATTCTCTCACTTTATAGAGTATGCCTTATACGCGATACGCGATCGCACAAAACCCCCGCACCGGCACCCACAACTTCCGCTAAAATACTAACTAAACGAAATAAGGCAACAACACTGAGAATTATTCCTGTGGGAAAATAGGGATTCAGTAGTCCCAGTACCGTTGTCTCAAATACTCCTAAACCGCCTGGGGTAGGAATCACCAAACCCAACACCCATGCCAAACTAAAAGCACTCATTAAGAGTGGAATCTGGTTTGAATTCACGGTAGCCAGGGCGAAAAAAATGACCAAAAACCCCGTCCCCCGTAGCCCCACAAAACCCAGTTCTCCTAACAACGGAATGAAGGGATAGTGTTCCAGTTTAAACCCTTCACTATCGGTCGCTTTTCCCTTTAAACGCCTCAATAACTCAAGCACAGGGTTTAAGACTTTAGGATGAACGGCTAGTAAAATTCCAGTCAAACCGAGAATCTGTAATCCCCAAATTCGAGTATCCCCTTGCATGTCCAACCACCCGAATAGACTGCCTGTTAAAGCAATCACTAAGGCAGCGGCAGCCATCAATAGAGGTTCAAGTAACACACTGATGGTCGCGGCACTCAAGGAACCCCCCGCATCGGTAACCGCCCAAATCCGACCATAGTAGTGCCACACATTGCCAGGTAAATACTTAGCCAGGTTCGTTTTCAGGTAAACCTGAAGAACCCAGCGGTACTGCATCGGCTGCTTGAATGAGCGCAGAATCCAGCTCCATACTAAGCCAGCCCAAGTATGAGCTGCTAAAGTCATCAAAAAAGCCGCAACCAGCATTATCCATCCGGCAGCATCAATCCGAATCGCTGCAACTTCTTGCCAGTGTTCCTTGAATGCCTTTGCCAAAAAAAATAGGGTTCCACCCAGAATCACCCAGCGGAGGTAGGGTTTGAGCCATGACCAGATTTTTTTCATTTTGAAGAAGTCATTTGTCAAGAAATAAGCAGCCTTTCATGCGAACCTTGTCGTCTATCTACAGTTAGAAAATAGCCATTTTTGGAAAACCCTAAGAATGTCTCCTTTGCTAGAGGAAGCCATCCCATCACTATCGCTAATCTTGACAAGCGTAAGGGAAAGATGACGCCGTAACTCCCTGCTACAAAAGAGAGTTGCTATTGGTAGCATTGGCTCAAAAACTTTTGCCATTCTACCTCTATTCTGATGTCTGGGTATAGGATGTCAGCTTTCACAAAAGATACTCAGCTTAATTAAGGCTGACAAGGAGTATTGATTGCATGAAAAAATTAACTGTTTTCTTCAAACAGCTACGATTGAGTCAATTATTGACAGCGTTTTTAGCAACAGTGGTAGTGTTTGTTGGTACCGCTTGCAATAGCGGGACTGTTCAAGGTGCACGCCCCGACAACCCTCCCGTTCAAGCTGGAGGTGCGAATAATCCTTATAAAGGCGGTGGAGACTCTAATACCAACTATAATTTCTCCCCTGACCCGAAGATCAATGGCAAAGCTTCTCAGTCCAAGGGTGACAGAGCTGATTTAGGAATCATCTCCAATCGGTTGATTGCTGTAAGCAATAACGCACAATATCCAGGTGAAGCTGTGATGCAGGGGTCACCCGCCGATGAACAGAAACCGCTCCGGCAGATAGACCTGCAAGATTTTGAAGCACCTGAACCGGGTGGGCAAATTCAGCGCGAGTCAAACATCGGTGAGCGAATTAAAGATCGCTTAAGCGTTGTTAAAGAAACGTTTGGTGAAGCTTCAGACTTTGTCCGCGAGGGTGCAAACGAATCTGCGCAACAAGAAGTATCCGCACCCAAAACGACCAAAGCTAATTTTTAATAATTGGCGTTAAATCAATTACAAGCTTCCTACGGTCATGAGTCTCTTAAGTCGGGCTGGATCTACACTTAAACATTGTATTTTATCAAGCTCCACCCATTGATTACCGTTTGAAAGCATCACTTTGTTAATCTTTTAGGCAAAACCCATCGGAGGAAAACATGAAAAAAGTCATAAATTGGTTAAAAAGTATCCGTGTTGATCGAATCTTAACGGTCTTTCTGGCAGGAGTTCTGCTTTTAGTTAGCACCGCTTGTGGTAGCACTAAGGTATTAGCCAAGACATCGGATGAAGTGAGACAAGAAGTTCCTAGCCGTGCTACAACCAACACCTACAAAGGTGGGATGAATAACTATGAAGATGTCGATGCTAGAAGAGATACCAGTGAAGCCAAAGCCAAGGCTAAAGGTCTGATTGAAAACGCCCAACAAAACATCGACGAAAAGAGCGTTGACAGTCGCGAGCAATATGTAGAAAACTACCGGACTGGTACACCTCTAGGCGAGAGAGTACGGCGGCTTGGCGAAGATATAGGCGAGTCTGCTGAAGAAGTTGCAGAAGGTGCATCCAAGGGCGTTCAGAAAGGTGTTCAAAACATCAAGGAAAATGCCCAGAAAGCTCCTGACTATGTGAAGAAAGCTGGCAAAGAAACTGCAAAGATTGAATTCGAGGAAGCCCAATCTAAGGCCAATAATGGCCTGTAGAGATACAGGGCAAGCAGTGGATAATGTAGCCGTAGCCACTGCTTGCAAAAATATTGGTGATAAAATCCAGTATGCGGCTCAAAGTACGGCTGATACAGTTAAGGGCAAAGTCAACAGAGATATTGGCACAACTCAGCAGGCTTTGGAAGATGCAATTGATTAGAAGCAACTGAGTTTAAATTCCAAAAATCAGAAAATTCACTAACGCCCAGTCAATTGACTGGGTGTTTTAATATCTTTATGTTGCTAGCGAAAAGTGGGTTTCTCTGGAATAGAGAGTAAATAGCTATCTGTAACACAATGAATGTCTTCACTTTGAAACTTTCCTTTTTCAAAGACTCTAGCGCTCATCAAGCTGCGATTTCCGTTAATTATGATGTAAACGTGTCCAGAACTGCTGCCTTTTAAAAGAGTTCCATTTTTAGTAATGGGTGTTCCTTCTGGATAGCTGTTGAGTTCTTCATCAAATATCTCTTTAACGTCACTATAATTAAACCCATAAGCGTCAAAGGTTTTTGAATCGGTAATCCATCTCCGTTCTCCGTCCTGAATCAAAAATACTTCAGGCCCACTACCTTTGACCAACTGAATTAGAGAATGATTGGGGATAAAGTTAGTCGCTTGTTGCTCGCCAATTTCTGGTATACGGTTACGAAGAAGCTCTGCCTTCAAGGAAGATGGGGTTCCGACGATAGAAGAAAGTATCAGCAATGTTACTAAGGGACTAATTTTTCTAATATTCATGCCGTTATCACCTCTGAAGCTCTTAATTCCTTCTTCACTCACGTTAAAAACCATTCCAAAAACATTGAAGGATTGGGATTCAGAACCTCAACTGGCACAAAAAAAATTAATTTATTCCTTGCTCAAGCTGAAAATCAAGGCCTAACGGATGTGTTAGTTGACCAAGTGTCCTAGCAAAGTTTAGAGATGTCCTAAGCCTAGGTCAGTTATCACATAGATGAAGGTGTAGCCTTGGTTAATTGTATTTCTGAATAAAGAAATCACAAAGAACCCCTCTGCTTAGGGGGGGTGAGAAGGTGATCGGAAAATTCTCATAAGAAGCGCTAAATTCCCAAACTTCGGTAAAACGCGCCTTTTACAAAACTTCGAGAGTACCCAGAGGTTGGCTTTTTCAGGTTAAACCCGCATAACCTAATTCTCGTAGCTTAGCTAAAACCTTGGATACGCTCTCTTCTACAGTTTCCAAATCAGTCCTACATTCCACGTCCGGATTGAAGGGGGGTTCATAGGGGTCATCAATCCCGGTAAAGTTTTTAATTTCGCCCGCACGAGCCTTTTTATACAGCCCTTTCACATCCCGTTGTTCGCAAACCTGAAGCGGTGCATTAACATATACTTCCACAAAGTTGCCAATTCGTTCGCGAACTTCTTGCCGAATTTCCCGATAGGGGGATATGGCTGAGACTAATACTGTAACTTGGTTGCGAGTCAATAGACCTGCTACAAAACCAACACGGCGAATGTTTTCGTCCCGGTCTTCTTTGCTAAATCCTAAACCTTTGCATAAGTTCAGACGCACAACATCGCCATCTAAGATTTCCAGCTTTTGCCCATAAGACTTTAGTCGATTTCCCACAGCGCGACTAATGGTTGTCTTGCCTGCACCACTTAAGCCAGTAAACCATACTGTTACACCAGGCTGCTGATACTTGATCAAATCATTTTGACGTTCGGCAACTGTTTCAGTCATTGGCCCAAATTGAAATTTGTCAAGCCAAAGATACTATGCAAATGAGTTTTTGTACAATGGCTTTGACCTGATTTTTAATTAACCTGTAGAGATTGATCAACTTAAAATTTCAATCTATCTCAAGCAAGAGAGAGAGCTACAGTTATTTGGCATTAATCAGCTTCATCTAAAAAAAACCATTTATTCATTGCCCCCTAATTTAGCTGATTTACATATCATTTTTTCCTAAAAATAGAAAAATAGGTCTTAAATACTTTGAATATTTCTAGCAATTTGGATGAGTAAGACAGCCAGCAGATATCCAACCTGTCAAAGCATTTACCAAAAGACACAGACCATAATAGAAGACTTCTTAGCGACTGAATGCTAGAAGTCTTCTATTAATTCACTTGTACATTCACAAATTAAACGTCGCTTTTTCACAAATTAATGTCGAGGGTAGATTAGCTCGTAATCTACATTCTACAAGGGTTTCACTCACTTTCAATCTTAACTTAGGTGAAGGTCAGTATTTAACATTTTATACGTCGCAAGCCTATAGTTTTAACAAGTTATCTGTCGCTTATTGGTTGGGGCTTCAACTTGAATCTTAATCAGACTTCACAAATTGTTTGTCGCATTTTGTGGCAAGCCGGATTATTATTTGGAGAGTATTTAGTACATTAGTTCTACTTGTGGCCTACGGCTCACTCTATTTATGTAGAACCCTCGCGTCACGTATGTAGGTGAAGAATGTCTCAGGATTCACAACCGTTTTTTCCTCCAGAAGATGATTATGATCCAACTGAAATTCAACGAACTAGCGAAAACCCCGCCAAATCTCACAGGCTCCCTAGTGATGAACTAATCACTCCGGAGGTTAGGCTCCGGATGGAGATAATGCAAAGTCTGACCGAGCCATGCGATCGCAAAACTTACGGCATCAGGAAGAGAGAAGCTGCCAAAAAACTGGGAGTGACGCTTCGTAGCATAGAGCGGTTACTCAAAAAATATCAGGAACAAGGGCTGGTAGGACTCACTCAAACCCGCTCGGACAAGGGAAAGCGCCGCATTAGTGCTGACTGGCAAGAGTTCATCGTTAAAACTTACAAGGAGGGTAATCAGGGTAGCAAACGGATGCTCCGGAATCAGGTAGTCCTCAGGGTGAAAGGGAGAGCTAAGCAGCTTGGTCTAAAGCCTGAAGAGTATCCTAGCCATCAGACTGTTTATCGAATTCTGGATGAATACATTGAGGGGAAAGAGCGAAAACGGAATGCACGAAGTCCTGGCTACTCAGGGTCACGGTTAACACACATGACCCGCGATGGGCGAGAACTGGAGGTGGAAGGGAGTAATGATGTTTGGCAGTGCGATCATACTCGTCTCGATATCAGGATAGTGGATGAGTACGGGGTTTTAGACCGCCCGTGGTTAACAGTGATTATCGACTCCTACTCTCGCTGCCTGATCGGTTTTTTCTTGGGATTTTTCGCTCCTAGTTCGCAAATCGATACCCTAGCCTTACATCATGCCATTTTGCCGAAGTCTTACGGTTCCGAATACGGGCTTGGCGACACAGAATTTGGAACATACGGAATACCTAATTACTTTTACACTGACGGTGGTAAAGATTTCCAATCCATTCACATTACAGAGCAAGTAGCAGTTCAGTTAAGTTTTAGTTGTGCCTTAAGAAGAAGACCATCTGACGGCGGCATCGTCGAGCGCTTCTTCAGAACGCTCAATGACCAAGTGTTACGCAATCTACCAGGATATACCGGGTCAAATGTACAAGAGCGTCCAGAAGATGTAGACAAAGATGCTTGTCTACATCTTCTGGAGTTAAAGATTATCCTCGTGCGCTACATCGTCAAAGAGTACAACGCGCATACTGATGCTCGGTCTGAAAACCAAAGTCGGTTTGAGCGTTGGGAAGCTGGGTTGATGATTGAGCCTCTCTTTTACGATGAACTGGATTTAGCGATCGCGTTAATGAAGGCAGAGCGGCGTAGAGTTGGAAAATACGGGACTATTCAATTTGAAAGCCTCACATACCGCGCCGAACACCTGAGAGGTCACGAAGGAAAAGTTGTTGCTCTACGCTACGACCCGGATGATATTACAACCCTCTTCGTCTACCAAGTTCATGAGGACGGCACGGAGCAGTTTCTCGATTATGCCCACGCTCAAGGCTTAGAGGTTGAAAGGCTTTCTCTGAGAGAACATCAGGCAATCAAAAAGAGGCTGCGGGAGGCGAGTGAGGAAATTAATAGTGAAACCATTCAAGCCATGCTTGAGCGGGAGGAATGGACAGAGAAAACTATCAAGCGGAACCGCCAACAGCGCCGAAAAGCGGCTCACGAGCTAGTCAACCCCGTACAGTCCGTTGCTGAGAAATTCGGGATTGTTGAACCCCAAGAAGCTGATTCGGAAGCTGAGGAAGAATTGGAGGCAGAACTACCGAGATATCAAGTCCAGTACATGGACGAACTATTTGAGGACTATTAGGGGGTATCTATGACAACTGCAAAATCAAGCGTTCAGGAATTTGACGATTTTCAAGCTCTGAGTCCCGAAATCCAGGCGGAAATTGAGCGGTTGAGTCGTCCGCCTTATTTGGAACTCGACCATGTCAAACGATGCCATACATGGATGTACGAACTTCTTGTATCGCGGATGACGGGGCTATTGCTTGGAGAATCGCGCAGTGGCAAGACCGTTACCTGTAAAACATTCACTAACCGTTGCAATCAACAGGCAAAAACTAAGGGCAAGCGGGTTATGCCTGTAGTTTATATTCAAGTCCCCAAGAACTGCGGTTCAAGAGATTTATTCATCAAAATTCTCAAAGCACTAGGACATCGAGCCACCAGTGGAACTATCACAGACTTACGCGAACGGACGCTCGACACGCTTGAGTTGTTTCAGGCTCAGATGTTGATTATTGATGAGGCAAATCATTTGAAGCTGGAAACTTTTTCTGACGTGCGGCACATCTACGACGACGATAATCTGGGACTCTCTGTTCTTCTCGTCGGTACTACCAATCGACTGACCAGAGTTGTTGAGCGAGACGAGCAGGTTGAAAATCGTTTTCTGGAACGCTATGAGCTGGATAGGTTAGACGATAAGGAGTTTCAACAAATCGCACGAATTTGGGTGCGAGATGTTCTGGGAATGTCAGAAGCCTCAAATCTGGTCAAAGGCGAAACGCTCAAGCTTTTGAAGAAAACAACCAAAAGACTGATTGGTCGCTTAGACATGATTCTACGCAAGGCAGCGATTCGCTCACTGCTCAAAGGATACAAAACTTTAGACGCAGAAGTGTTGAAACAAGTAGCGAGAACGGTGAAGTAATGGATGAGCTGGAAACACAACTTTGGCTTAATCGAGTTGAACCCTACGAAGGAGAAAGCATCAGTCACTTTCTCGGTCGTTTTCGACGGGCGAAGGGTAATAAATTTTCGGCTCCCTCCGGGTTGGGTAAGGTAGCAGGACTTGGGGCAGTCTTGGTACGGTGGGAAAAGTTCTATTTCAATCCGTTTCCTTCTCGGCAGGAGTTGGAGGCATTGGCAGATGTGGTGATGGTTGATGCTGACAGGTTGGCTCAAATGCTCCAGCCAAAGGGGGTAACGATGAACCCAAGACCGATAAAGTTATGTGGTGCTTGCTATGGGGAGTCACCTTGTCATCGGATTGAGTGGCAATTCAAGGATGCCTATAAGTGCGATCGCCACCAGTTGCGCCTATTACTAAAATGCACTAACTGTAAGAGACCGTTCCCGATTCCTGCATTATGGGTGCAAGGGGAATGTCCACGTTGTTCTCTGCCGTTTGCTACGATGGCTAGGCGTCAGCAGCGCGTTGAGTGAGCGATCGCCCGAACAGCAATTACACTTCGGAGGAATAATATGTTTTCGGAACAATTTCAGGGGCTAAAAGTAGCAGAGTGCAGTAATTATTCTTGGCTGTGTGAGTATACCCGCTTAGATGTTTTGCTGAAGGACACAGACGGTTCGATTGTTGGTCGCCCTTGGCTGACAATCATCATGGATAGCGGCTCTGAGTGTATGATGGGCTTTCATTTAGGCTTTGACCCACCCAGTTTTCAAGTGTTGGCTCTAGCACTACGCCATGCCATTCTGCCTAAACACTATAACCGAGAGTACAACCTTCATAGCGAGTGGGGAACTTATGGCATACCACAACACTTAATTCTTGGAGGTGAAGGTAATATGAAATTCGTTGGCTTAGAGCAAATAGCTACTCAACTAGGCTTGGTTCTACATCAAAACTATCGCTCTCTAAATGCTGGTGTTGTTGAACGTTTCTTGAGAATATCCAACACACACTTTTTCTCAGGGTTGCAAGGATATACAGGGTTAGAGGGAGTGAATTATTGGCAGGCCGACTTGACACAGAGCTGTCTAACACTTCCTTTTTTGGAGCGGTTACTGGTGCGCTACATCGTTGATAACTACAACCAAAGCCTTGATGTTGTACACCGCAACCAAACCCGATTGCAGCGATGGCAAGCCACCTTAATTTCTGCTCCCCGTCTACTGCGGGAAGAGGATTTAGATATTTAGGCTTTACTATGAGAGTAAAAATTACACGATCGCAAGCCTAGTCAAATCAATTAAGATTAGTTTTAGGAGCTTCTCCTACCTAAAGCTTTTAACCCCAATTTACCGTTGCCTTTGATTCCTCGGTAAGGTGTAAGTCTATGCTGAGGTTTATTTGCTGAGCCGGAAATTCTTTTAAGTGTCTAACCGTTAGACAGGTAAGATTACTTGTTACTTCGCTAAGAGGGAGAAAGAAAGCGAGAGCGTTGCGAGTAAAGCGTTCGTCCTCACTCTCATCTCCGGTTGGCGTCTCCCCTTGGGTTGATCGCAGATCGCTATCCTAATCAGATGCTGTCTAACGGTTAGACAGCATAAATTAAGCCTTTGTATGACAATATACGTTATTATTATCTACTCTCTTCAATCATTTTCAAAGTCTAACCGTTAGACAGCGAAAGATAGCATCGCTTTCTTTTTTGTCTAACTTCTCGTTCAAAGCCTGTCCATGTTCTGGTTCAAGTCGTAAAAGTTGAAGCGTCAAGATTACTTTTGCTATTTAAGAACACCAAATGGCCTCAACGCTACTTTGATTTTTTCTACAACTGTATGTTGAATATAGGCATCTTGAGGCATGGAGTTGTGTTCTATTCTCTTGGCTTTTGTACCTCTACGCCCTCTACGGATTCCTGGTATTGGTGCTTGAAAGCCAGGACAAGTGATTTCCTCCCATCCACATTCAACTCTGTTTTCAGAACCATCCGCATTTCTAACGAGGTTTTGTGCGCTCTGGTCGCATTCCCTAGTAGCGAGACAGCGAATCTGACCACTAATCCTGCTGTCAAAAGGAACCACATTTTGACCTGTTAGCCCATTTTCCTGCCATCTATTCATAAAGTAATCCACGTTTGGTAGGACTACACGTTCAGTTGCAACTCTGCGGAAGCCTCCTGTTCCAACAGGATCGATAACCACAACAAGTTGTACACGACGAGTAATAAAAGGTAGAACCTTTAGTATTGAATCACCGCCGTAACTATGTCCAATCAAAACAACAGGTCTACTTGAAGGCAGGTTATTAATCTTCTCAGTAGCCTCTTTGATAAAAAGAGCATCAGCATTCACTGATAAATTTACTACAGGAGCTTTTACTGTGCTGCTTCCATCTCTAAAATTTGCGTAGGATGTAGTCCAAATCTCCCCTCTTACTCCTCTTCGCAATCTATCTAGGGCTTGGTTCATGTACTCCGCGCAACAATCACCGCTACCATTTACAAATACTATAAAAGCATCAGTAGACTGTGCCTGTACTTGGACTGGATTTGAAAGAAATAAGCTACTAATTGCTAGAGTACTGGCAATACCGTAGCCCAAAAAAAACTTACCTAATTTCATTTCTATCTCCTGTAATGTTCATGGTAAATACCAACAAATAGTTGACCTCTCGCGAAGTCTAACTAGCTAACCTAATCTCCGTATACCTACTTTTTCAGGCGGAAAACGTTCAGAGAAAAGTCGGATACACCCACTGATAATTTTGAAGCCACGTCCTAACCGATAACTGAAAGCAGTCAAACTATTTATTAAGCCGCACTAGCTGTCTAACACCCCTATTAGCTTGGAGCGTTTGCTCATGTTGAAATATTTTCAATATTGGTCTAACCAACGAATACCCCACCTCCCATCCGACTGTCGATCAGAAAAAGTGAGCTACTTTTGTAAAGGTTTGTAAATTTTTCAATTGTTGAGCAATCGGCAAAAGACCATTGCATCTGAAACCCTCATCTCGTTGTGTTGAAACCAATCTAACTGTTCAGCATACGCCTTGGCAGTCGGAAAAAGTTAGAAGAAAGTCGGAAAAAAGTCAGATCCTTAGAGCTGCAAGAACCAATCAGTGCGTCTACAAACTGACTCAGGGCTTTTCATCCATCCCTAAAGGTCATACTTGCCCCATTCTGGGCTAGCCACTGCTTACGTTGGCGAAGCCCGCCGTAAGCATCGCACCAATCACTCAAAATCCGCTCCACCCTATCCCAGAACGCAGTAGTATGATGCGGTTCAATCAGATGCACCAGCTCGTGAACAACCACATACTCAATCATGGTTCGCGGCAGCATCGCCACTCGCCAGTGGAAATATAAATCTCCTTTTTGTCCGCATGAACCCCAACGGTAGCCTAACTCGCGTACCTGAACCGAACGAGGAGAAGCTCCAACACGATTGACAAAAGCAGCAATCTGTGTATTTAAAATCGGGCGCAGGCGATCGCATCCAACAACTACAGCAGTAGATTGATGCGTGGCAGGCAATGCGGTCGAAGTTGGGAGGTATTGACGGTGTAGGAGCGATCGCATCTCTTCATAGTACTAAAACGCGATGGTCCCATAGCGAAGCGCCTTCGGCATCGCCACCAGTTGCGTTTATTAATCAAATGCACTAACTGTGAAACTCAGTTTCCGACCAGTATTCACGATTTGGTAACTTACTCCAAATTTGGGCAGGTTCTATCACTTGTGCGATCGCATCGCTTCTTCGATATCGAGTGAAGCTGCTGAAATCTGCCCAACGGTATGAATTGTAAAATCTCACCCTTGATAGAGGGCAAATCTTCTAAGAGAAGATGAACAAATTATGTACTTTGACGTGCCTGTTCCCGAAGATGTCCGGATTGCTAGGAATACTGGTGTAGGCAAAATAAGCTCTCCCGGTACCTCGCGGTTTAAGTCTGATTGATGGGCAGCAGTTCGACACGTAAGAAAAAGACAATTCTATTCCTGGCGGCAAACCCCAAGAATTCAACACCCCTTGACCTGACTCAGGAGGTGAAAGAGATTGATGCTGGATTGCAGCGATCGCAAAAGCGTGACAAGTTTCTGCTTGAGCAGGTGTGGGCGGTGTCTCCCAGCGATGTGCAACGGGCAATGTTAGACCATAAGCCGCAAATTGTCCACTTCTCTGGGCATGGAATGGGGGAGAACGGCTTAGTTTGGGAAAATGTAATCGGGCAGGCGCAACTCGTTAAGTCTGGAGCCTTAGCAGGCTTGTTTAAGTTGTTTGCTGACAAGGTAGAGTGTGTGGTACTCAATGCCTGTTACTCCGAAGTGCAAGCCATCGCGATCGCTCACTGCATTCCCTACGTGATTGGCATGAATCAGGCGATTGGAGACCGCGCTGCCAGATTATTTGCGGTTGGTTTTTACGATGCACTGGGGGCTGGAGAATCGATAGAGTTTGCCTATGAACTTGGCTGTAACCGCATTGCACTGGAAGGAATTGCAGAAGACCTGATTCCAGTCATGCAAAAGAAGAGTGATGTAGAATCGTTGCCGCTGCCGGAGACACCAGAACCCGCTAGCCCAATCCAAGCACCAGAGCCAGCCTTGGCAGGTACTACTCGATCGATGATGGCTCCCCCAGCTCAAGCCGTTTCTTTGGATGAGCCGGAAGGGCAGGTTTCCCTGGAGTCAACGCTGTATGTTGAGCGTCCACCGATCGAAACTCGCTGTTACGAAGCGATCGCTAAACCAGGGGCGTTGATTCGGATCAAAGCACCGCGTCAGATGGGAAAGTCTTCTCTGACATTGAGGATTTTGAATCACGCCACAGAGCAGGGGTATCGAACCACGTTTCTGAGCTTGCAATCGGCAGGGGGACAGGTACTCTCTAGCCTGGAGAGTTTCTTGCACTGGTTCTGTTCCCGGATTACCCGGAAGTTGAATCTGCCCGATAAGCTGGAGGACTACTGGAAGGGTCCAATGGGCAGTAATGACAAGTGTACGGACTACTTTGAGTTGTATCTGCTCTCGGAAATTAACGGTCCGCTTACCTTGTGTCTAGATGAGGTGGATGAGTTATTCAAACATCCCGCGATCGCTAGTGACTTTTTTGGGTTGCTGCGCTCTTGGCATGAGGAGTCGAAGAGCAATCCCATCTGGAGAAACCTGCGTCTGGTGATTACTCACTCCAAGGAAGTCTATATCCCTTTGAATATCAACCAATCGCCGTTTAATGTTGGAGTGCCAATCGAGTTACCTGAACTGAATCGGGTACAGGTGCAAGACTTGGTGAAGCGGCATGGATTGGAGTGGTCGGATTTAGAAGTTGATCGATTGATGGCGCTGATGGGGGGACATCCCTATCTGTTGCGGGTGGCGCTGTACCGCATTGCCAAGGGAGAAGTGACGTTGGAACAGTTGTTCGAGATGGCTCCAACAGAGGGATGGCTGTATGGAGAGCATCTCCGCCGCCACCTGTATAACTTGGAGGAAGATACCAACTTGTTGAGTGCCTTTAAGCAGGTATTGGCGGTTAGGGAGCCAACTCGAATCAAGACAGCAGAAGCGTTTAAGCTTGCCAGCATGGGATTGGTTCGTTACCAGGGAAATGATGTCGTACCGTTGTGCGATCTGTATCGCCAGTACTTTCAAGATCGGCTAGGGGTCGCCTGATGAGTACAGCAGCAGAGTTTCCCATTGACTATCAGGTTGGGGGAAGTCTTCCCATCGATGCACCGACTTATGTGCAGCGGCAAGCGGATGATGACCTCTACAGTGCTCTGAAAGCCGGAGAGTTTTGCTATGTACTGAATTCTCGGCAGATGGGGAAGTCCAGTCTGCGAGTGCAAACGATGCAACGCTTACAGGCCGAGGGAATTGCCTGTGCCGCGATCGATATTACCGCGATTGGCACCTCGGAGGTGACGCCGGAGCAGTGGTATGTGGGCATGATTAACCGGATTGTCCGACCCTTGCGGCTGCATCGCACGTTTGATTTGAATGCCTGGTGGAGTGAGAACAGTCTGCTGTCTTACGTGCAGCGGTTCGGCACCTTTCTGGAGGAGGTGTTGCTGGAATCGATTTCGCAGAATATCGTCATCTTTATTGATGAGATTGATAGTGTTCTCAGTCTGTCGTTCAATCTGGATGACTTTTTTGCACTGATTCGGGAGTGTTACAACCAACGGGCAGACAAGCCTATTTACGGACGATTGACGTTTGCCTTACTTGGTGTTGCTACGCCTTCTGACCTCATTCAAGACAAGCAGCGAACTCCGTTTAATGTGGGTCGCCCGATTGAGCTAACGGGCTTTCAACTGCATGAAGTAGAACCACTGGTGCAGGGGTTGGCTGTAAAGACGAGCAATCCCCAGGCGTTGATGCAGGCAGTGTTGGACTGGACTGGTGGACAGCCGTTTTTGACCCAGAAGGTCTGCAAACTAATTTTGAGTGCGGATGATACCGCACCAGCAGAACAAGAGGCAGCTTGGGTTGAAGATTTGGTACTTACCAGGATAATTGAGAACTGGGAGGCGCAGGATACGCCGGAGCATTTGAAGACGATTCGAGACAGGCTGTTGCTGAGTGGAGAACAGCGCACGGGGCGATTGCTGGGGTTGTATCAGCAGATTGTGCAGCAGGGAGAAATTGCCGCAGATGACAGCCCGGAGCAGATGGAAATGCGGCTAACGGGGTTGGTAGTCAAACGCGAAGGCAAGCTGAGGATTTATAACCGGATTTATGAGACGGTGTTTAACCAAGATTGGTTGAATAAAGCACTCGATGAGCTGCGCCCCTATGCAGAATCGCTCAATGCTTGGAGAGCATCGGATTGCCAGGATGAGTCGCGCCTGTTGCGAGGAGAGGCGCTGCAAGAAGCCCAGGCATGGGCAGCAGGAAAAAGCCTGAGTGACCAAGACTATCAGTTTCTTGCTGAAAGCCAAGAACTCGATAAGCGAGATATTCAAAAAAAGCTGGAAGCGGAGGAACAGGCAAAGCGAGTTTTAACCGAGGCGAACCAAAAGGCGGAGCTTGCCTTGGCGGAAGAACGAGCAGCCACTCAACGGTTGACAATCGCGCAGCAGGAGACAGATAAAATCATCCGGCACGGGAAACGAACAAGAAAGATTACCTCGGCAGTGGCAGGGGTGGCAATTGCGGCAGCAGCAGGGGCGGCTTGGCTAGCTGGAATCCAAATTTCTGCGGCAACCCTGAAACTGACAGTGGCGGATGTGCGCTTAAAAAGCGCAACTTCAAATGAGCTGTTTTTAACCGGACAACCATTTAAGGCGCTGCTGAAAGGATTGGAGGCAGCGTACCAACTGAAACAACTTGATCAATCTGCTAGGGCAGTGGATAACACACAATTGGTTGCAACTGTTGCTTTGCAGCAAGCCGCGTACGGTGTACAAGAGCGTAATAGCTTGGAGAAGCACCAGAAGCCTGTCAATAGCGTGAGTTTCAGTTCTGATGGCAAAACCCTTGCCACTGCCAGTGATGACAATGTGGTGAAATTGTGGGACGTGGCATCTGGGCGGGAGATTAAGACCCTGAGTGGACATCAGAATTCTGTCCCCCTCATGAGTTTTAGTCCCGATGGTAAAACCCTTGCCAGTGTTGGTGATGACAATGTGGTGAAATTGTGGGACGTGGCATCTGGGCGGGAAATCAAGACCCTGGGTAGGCATCCGTCTGTTGTCAGGAGCGTGAGTTTCAGTCTTGATGGCAAAACCCTTGCCACTGCCAGCGGTGACACGGTGAAATTGTGGGACGTGGCATCCGGGCGGGAAATCAAGGCTCTAAATAAACATGCGGATTATGTCTGGATAGTGAGTTTGAGTCCCGATGGCAAAACCCTTGCCACTGCCATTGATGGTAATACTGTGAGATTGTGGGACGTGACATCTGGGCGGGAAATCAAGACCCTGAGCGGACATGAGGATTTTGTCATCAGCATGAGTTTCAGTCCCGATGGCAAAACTGTTGCCAGTGCCAGTTCGGACAAGACGGTGAAATTGTGGGACGTGGCATCCGGGCAGGAAATCAAGACCCTGAGCGGACATCAAAATTCTGTCATGAGCATGAGTTTCAGTCCCAATGGCAAAACCCTTGCCAGTGGCGGTAGTGACAATACGGTGAGATTGTGGGATGTGGCATCCGGGCAGGAAATCAAGACCCTGAGTGGACATCAGGATTCTGTCACGAGCGTGAGTTTCAGTCCCAATGGCAAAACCCTTGCTAGTGGTAGTGATGACTATACGGTGAAATTGTGGGACGTGGCATCCCGGCAGGAAATCAAGACCCTGAGCGGACACCAGGATTTGGTCAGGAACGTGAGTTTCAGCCCCGATGGCAAAACCCTTGCTAGTGGTAGTGATGACTATACGGTGAGATTGTGGGATGTGGCATCCCGGCAGGAAATCAAGACTCTGAGTGGACATCAGTTTCCTGTCAACAGCGTAATTTTCAGTCCTGATGGCAAAATGCTTGCCAGTGCTAGTCTTGACGATATGGTGAGATTGTGGGACGTGGCATCCGGGCGGGAAATCAAGACCCTGAGCGGACATCAGAATGCTGTCATGAGCGTGAGTTTCAGCCCCGATAGCAAAACCCTTGCCAGTGGCGGTGGTGACAATACGGTGAGATTGTGGGACGTGGCATCCGGACAGGAAATCAAGACCCTGAATGGACATCAGAATGCTGTCATGAGCGTGAGTTTCAGTCCCGATGGCAAAATCCTTGCCAGTGCTAGTCTTGACAATACGGTGAGATTGTGGGACGTGGCATCCCGGCAGGAAATTAAGACCCTGAGTGGAACGAGCGTGAGTTTCAGTCCCGATGGCAAAATCCTTGCCACTGCCAGTGATAAGACGGTGAGATTGTGGGACGTGGCATCCCGGCAGGAAATTAAGACCCTGAGTGGAACGAGCGTGAGTTTCAGTCCCGATGGCAGAATCCTTGCTACTGCAAGTCGTGACAATACGGTGCAATTGTGGGATGTGGCATCCGGGCGGGAAATCAAGACCCCGAGTGGACATCAGAGATTTGTCAAGAGCGTGATTTTCAGTCCTGATGGCAAAACCCTTGCCAGTGTCGGTGGTGACAATACGGTGCAATTGTGGAACTTCGATCTAGATAGCTTGATGGCGCTAGGCTGTGATTGGGTACGTGCCTATTTGACCAACAATCCAAATGCCAGTGAGAGTGAAAAGCAAATGTGCGGCATCACCAGCAAAAAGTAAGAGTGCGATTCCTAAGTTATTAGGCTGTCTAAAGTAAAAACCGCAGAGGTATAAAGCAAGACTATGGGACAACTTACCCCAATCACCCTAGAAGACGGAGCCACCATCTATATTGAAGCCATAGACAACACCAGCACCACTCCCGGCGTTGTTGTCCCCACCAATCCGACAACAGGAGGTGAAGAGCCTAAACGAGGTGGGGTATTCATCGGCGATCCACACAAGCAAGTCCCACAAACATTTCGAGCGATCGAACAAACCATTAGGGCATACACCACCTATACCCTAAATGCTTTTAAGAATGTTGCGATCGCGGAAGTCAGCGAAGTCACCCTGAAATTTGGAGTCAACATCAGCAGCGAAGCCGGAGTGCCCTACATTGCCAACGCTAAAGGTGCCTGCAACATGGAAATCACCGTGAAGTGTGAATTTCCTAAGAAAGCTGAATAACCATCACTTGCCAAAACCCTAGCTTGCCAGAACGAGCAACTCAAACCTCCGTTATTCTCAGGCAACTGATGTGACTCTACACCTTAGCCTAGTAAATCGAATTCCTGCTACACCAGAGGATGCTCAAATTGTAGAGGAGGAATTTGGAACCTTTCGAGAATACTGTACCCGTCTTTGAGGATGCGCTCTGACCAGGCGTAAAACCCCTTCATAAAGTCAGCACCTGCTTCATCAACGGTGACATACTTACCGATTACATCCAATCCAAACTCTAATTTGGGGAGATTCCATGCAAGTGAGCCTGCTGCAATTTGGCGATCGCGCTCAGCATCAGTGCCAGCATTAATGATATGGATATCCAGGGCAGAGACATAAGTATAGGAATACTGAGCATGAAGAACGGCTGTCATCGGGCGCAGACAATCATAGCGGATTGGGCTTCTGAATGTTTGTTCGGCTGGATTTGTGACTAATCGTTCTGCTGATTCAAACTGAACGCCCAACGCCTGAAGCTTGTGATGAGCCATCTCATGTACCAACGCTTCAGCAAATCCAACATGGTGATTAACAGTAGCAGCGATCGTGCCAAACCCAGCGCCACCGGGACCGCAGATCGATCCTACAACCAAATCAAATGAATGAGGAGTGTAGAAAAAGAGGCTAACTGAATCGACGAGTTGTTGGAACTGAACGTAAACAGTAGACCAGTGACGTAACAAGTCGCTCCCTTTACTAACATTCGGATGAGATGGATCTGCCGGAATACAATCCAAAGCAAACACAATCGTTGTATCTGGACGAATCGCTACTTGACCGTCAAAAAAGGTTGGACAATTCCCCACATCCCGACGGGTATAGCCTGCTCTCTGAGCATACTCCAGCGTAATCTGTGTATCATACTGGTCATCTTGAGGTTCGGCAATTCGTTCCCAATTGATTTGCGTCTCATCGAAATGAGATTGATCGAGTTGAACATCAGTTTCCATAGAAAGTCACTAACAAAGTGGACGAACAAGAATTACAGGTTGATTTTTGCCAGACTGACTGTTGCACCCGGCTGATAGTCAATCAACTCAATCCCCAAATCGGTTGCCATTTGGTTCAACGAAGTGTGCGATCGCAAATAGTCATCGTAGGCATAAACTAACAGTTGTTGGGTACAAGTCTGGAGCTTCTCCAAGAGCCAATTGGCTTTCTCTGTGGGAACCTCAGTTAGACGACCAAGCATCAAAATCACCAGTGCATACAGTTGTTCGGAACTCCAGATTGCATCAGAAGCAAACATATCCGCAACACCAAAGTGACTGGCGAATTCGGGCAGCAGTTCTTGAGCGTGAGCAATCTTTGCTGGATCGACATCTACTCCTCCCGGAACAATCTCTTGATGCTCTAGCCAAATTTTCCGCATGAGAACTCCATTGCCACAGCCAAGATCGAGCGCCCTGCCTGCTACTCCCTGTAAGCATTGACGAGCCAGTGCCAGAATAGGTTTATGGGCAGAATCCATGCTGTATTTTGAGAAAAAGCCATTATCTGTGAAGTACCATTCCGTAAGCAGATACGAGTCTTGAAAGGGTTTGACTGGGTTATCAAGCCCATCTCGAAATTGCTGACTGTCGGAGATTAGCCGCTTGGCGGGTTGTTGATACGGAAAATGAAGCCCTCGTGCGCCCTCGTTTGGATACGTGTCACCCAGGTAACGAACAGCATATTTTTCAGCCGTTGCATCAGTTCGAGTAGAAATCTTCACAACCGGAGTTTTAATTTCTGCAATCCCATGCAGTGCTGACCATTCTACGGGCCATCGAAGCATCTCATTGAGCCAGCTCAATTCCTCAATCAACCCACTTTGCTGCCAGACTTCAGCCATCCGGTTGGCTAGCTCTGCTGTTGCCTCGCAATCAAATCGACAAGGCAGATGAAACACCTGTCTAGGTCCTAACCAACGCAGGAGCATACTACTTTGAGAGACGTGAGGAATTTCAATCACCGTTGGAGAGAGACTTGCCCGCGTTTGAGTCTTATGTGCCATTGCCCAGGTTGTATCAACAAAATCCTGGTGCATCCAGACATCAGCGAAGAATTCAGTACAGCAAGGAGGGTAGCCTAACAACCGACCAATTTCTGGTTGGTCATTCGCTTCATATGCTTGTTTGAACTGTTGAATATCATCCTGTCTACCTAAAACTGACCAGTAACTAAACTGCTGCCCGTCCAGGGGCGCTTGCATTGAGGCACTGTAGTTTTCTGTAACTGCGATCGCCTGTAGTGGCTCAACTTTCAGACCATAGGATTCTAGCGTCGCTGCCAGCGAACAAAGCTGTTCGGGCATAACAGCTCTCAAAGCACACGATCGCAATCCAAGGACGATGGAGCGCCACTCAACTTCTTGCAACCCAGCAATGATGCGGTGAACTCGTGGCTCCCATACTTCCCTAGCGTGATCGCTCGTCCAGGCATAGCGAGTAAATTCCGGCAAACGGAAGTCCAAACGTTGAATTCCGTAGGAGGAGCTAATTAATTTCTGCATCGTCTCAACTCTCCAGCGCACAGGTTAGGGGGGGTTGCTGAGCCGCGATCGCTCGCATCTCATTCAACTTGGTGTTTAACGAAGGGTTCAGTCCATGTTGCCAGTCGTCCAGCATGTTCTCCTCTAAATAATGCAGGTTGGCATCTAGGGAGATGGGTGTCTTTCCTTGACCTAACAAACGCTGCTCCAGGTACTCAAACAGTTGCTTCCAAACGGAACAATGCTCTGTCCGATTTCGCCAATCACCCGCGATCGCTGTACCCGGACACTGCCCCTTACACATCACAAAAAAGCGACACCCCTGACAGCCGCCATATTCCTGCGGGGTGTGATAGAGAGCCAAATATCGCTCGTAACCTGCTGAATCCGCCTTAACGAAATCAATACCGTCTTTGTTGGTTCGTCCGCAGTTACTACGCTGCCCCTTACCTTCTACACCGCGTACAGCACTGGTCGTGTAGGGATCGCAGGCACGCCATACACAGGTTGCCTCATTGTCAGTAGCCAGCAGCAAATTCTCAACATCTCTGAAAACGTCTGGAGTCAACGTTGTCAGTTCTTGCTCTAATTCTGCAAAGCTGAGAAGTGCTTGAATGTTTTCAATGAGACTCAAAGCATACTTGTTTTGGATTTGTGAGTAATCAACTTGCAGAATGTGCAATCTAACCGATTGAATTCCGGCTCTATCCAAGGATCTGAACCAATCATGCATCAGGGGCAGCTTGTCTGGAGTGGCATTACCACGATGCAGTGTGACGATTAGACTGGGTACAATTCCTTCTTTCAGCAAGCGCTCAATAACGGCTTCAACTTGGGCAGTCTGCTGTCTAGTTCTCTCCAAACTGCCTGCCCATCTCACATCATTTAACTCACTCGGTCCATCAATAGAAATACCAACCTGCACCTGATATTGCTTGAACATGCGGATGTGATTGTCATTGATCAGGGTTCCGTTGGTTTGGATACCATTTGAACCATATTTCTCTAATCCCCACGCCCATAGAGCTTCCAAATCCTGTTCTGGAAGCAGCAGTGGTTCCCCACCAAAGAGGATAAACGAGCCACCTTCACGCTCTACCGCTGCTTTCATCAACTCAAGGTCATAAGACTGAGTCAGATTGCCAGCATCGCGTTGTGGGTTTTGGTAGCAGTATTGGCAGGCGATATTGCAATTAACGCCCAATGGTCTAAGTTCAACGCTCATGAATTACTCTGTTATGGAAAATTGCCTGGAAACTGTTACATCCAAGGGATGAGTGATAGAGATTGCACCTCATACAGTTCAGTAAGAAATATCTAGATGAGTGGGAGGTGCATCACTGTGTGAATCGGCGTGTTCAGCAACATCTGTATGCATATCCCCATGAACGGCAGGCGTATCGGTGTGAGCGTCAATATGTCCTGCCGGAGGTGTATCGGTATGAGCGTCAATATGTCCTGCCGGAGGTGTATCGGTATGAGCGTCAATATGTCCTGCCGGAGGTGTATCGGTATGAGCGTCAATATGTCCTGCCGAAGGTGTATCGGTATGAGCGTCAATATGTCCTGCTGAAGGTGTATCGGTATGAGCATCAATATGTCCGGCTTGTGGAGTGTCCGTGTGAGCATCCACATGTCCTACCGAAGGTGTATCGGTGTGAGCGTCGCCATGCGCGACTCCACGAATATCGGTGTGGGGACCACCACCCCGTGTGTCTGTATGCACCTTAAGTCCAAACCGATCGCCGTGTAGATCGCCATGTCCAGCGTCACCATGTAGATCTCCATGTCCTACACGGGGGGTGTCTACATGCGCTCTCGCACCAGGAACGACGGGTGTATCAGCGTGGGTTCTAACAGCAGGAATAACAGGGGTGTCACTGTGGGCACTGACAGCAGGAACGGCAGGACTATCTAAGTGATTACTGACAGCAGGAACGGCAGGACTATCTAAGTGATTACTTAAAGCAGGAACGGCAGGGCTATCTAAGTGATTACTTAAAGCAGGAACAGCAGGGCTATCTAAGTGATTACTTAAAGCAGGAACAGCAGGGCTATCTAAGTGATTACTTAAAGCAGGCACAAGGACTGCGTCATTGTGAAAATCGAGCCGAGGGGAGAAATCTGTATGAGAATCTACATGCGAAACGACTTGATCGAGATGAGGAAGGCTAGTCAAATCAGCCAACAAAAGATTGATGATTGCGATCGCATCCCAACCAAATGATTGTTTCCAAGCTTCCTCACTGTAGGCGCGTTCCCACGCCCATTGAGTCATCTCCTTTGGTTGTTCTCTTGGGCAAAGTTCTAGGGCTTTCGCTTTTGCTTCGGGAAGTTTACCCGCTGCCCATAGGAAAAATGGATTTGGATTACGACCAGCGACCGCCTGCACAGTTTCTTCTGCCAGCCCATTCGACTTTCCCATCGTTCTCAAAATGAGGGTAGTTACAACATTTAAGTGATCGTGGAAAGCCGATCCAGTACCACCTGTCTGACCAGCAAAATCATTTTGTAGAAAGATGGTGTTGTAGTCCAAGACTGAGTATTCATTCAAGTCAAAATCCAAAGAGAACGAAGAACGATCCAGTCCGGGAATTGATATTGGTACCTCAATGGATTTGGAAAGACTGGTGGTTGCACCAATGTAACGCCAAACTTCTAGCATCAAACGACCCCAGTGTCCATAAGGAATTAGGCTGATGCTGCAATAATCGTCTGCACCATCACAAATTCGATATCTTGAGGGAACAGAACCGCCCAGTATGATATCTAGAGTGGATCGAGGAGAGGTGAATAGGTCACGCAGAAGCCCGGTATCAGCGATCTGATTGACTGCTTTTTGAATTTCCCTATGACGTTTTTCTGCGATCCAGTTCCACCACTTATCTGCCAGCGCGATCGCCTCATTCCCTCGTCCATTGTTCTTCATTGTGACCATCCACAACAGAACGCCTAGAAGATGGTCACGGGAGAAAGTGGCATGGTTTTTCTTCTTTCCATCTTGCATATATGGGTAGTCGCGATCGCGCTCAACCCGCTGTGGAGCACGCCACAGTTTGCCATCAGCTCCCTGCGACCTTTTGACTGATTCACATGCCCACGATTCTCCGCTGTAGCAGAGAATGGCGCTGAACAGTACTGAATCTCCAACACCAGGTCCACTGCCTTCTGGGTGTCCTTCATCATTCACATAATCCGGGTTGCATACTGCACCTTGGAGTTTCGTTGGCGTTATGTCCTGACATCGTCTAGCCCAAGTCCATATATTTGTGCGAATTTCGCGAAGTTCATCATCAATGCTCATCGGCTACCTTAGCTAGCTGACTCAGTTTTATCAATCCGTCAACTGACTGCCAAGGAGCAAAAGCGCAATTTTATTATTAATTTATTCTTCTTAGTCAATTAGATGGGAGTAAGCAGTCTTCCAAAGAGAACCCGCCTAATGCATAAAATTTGAGGTCTAGTTGGGACAACCACGGCACAAATCGCGATCGCTAAGCGGAGGACAGCTATGTACTGGTTGCAGCGAAAGCTCTAATTGGGCTTTTTTGTAGATTTCGTAGTTACTACCAAACGGCTCTTGTCAATCAATGATTCGCGTAAACCGTCATTCCCTCAAAAATCGCTGACAAGCCCTCGTCCTGAGTAGAACCAATTCGTATGGAAGACTAATGTTTGCGATCGCATCCCACGCTTCAGCACCCGGTTCAATCAAGTGAAATACGTGTCTAACGGTTGTACAGCTAAAAGAACGCTAACACTGACCGCTCCGATCGCCCCTTCCCGCTCAAACTCTTCCAGTTTAATCAAGTGAAATCGGTGTCTAACGGTTAGACGCTACCCGTGTCTAACCGTTAGACAGCATAAAATACAGCTTTATATGACAAAATAGGGTATTATTGTCTACTCTCCTCAATCATTGTCAAAGTCTAACCGTTGGACTCCGAAAAATCACATCGCCTTCTTTTTTATCTAACTTCTCGTTCAAAGCCTGTCTATGTTCTGGTTCAAGTCGTAAAAGTAGTGCGATCTGCTTTGCACCAGCGCTTCGCGATCGCCCGAACAGCAGTTACAGCAGCAGATTGAGGCGTGGCAGGCGATGCGGTCAAAGTTGGGAGGGAATGAATGAGCGATCGCATCTCATGCCGAGTCGCCTTGTCATCAGATGAGTGCCAGAAGGGGGGGTGTTCTCTTTGTGTAGATATATTGAAGTTTTTAGATGCAATCGCACGTTGGGATTTTGGGTAATGACGATTGTGGTTCTACCCATAAAGGTACGGTGCGCCAAGCTTCTCGCAGTTCAGCGTTTAATTGCTTATAATTTGGTTCTTTTTCGTTCACTAAAGCCCAAAATTTTCGTGAATGATTCAATTGAGCGGTATGGCATAACTCATGAATAAAGACGTAATGCACCAGAGAAGCGGGAAGAAACAGGAGTTTATAGTTGAGGCTGATTGTCTTGTGCTGAGAACAACTAGCCCAACGAGTTTTTTGTCCTTTGATGAGAGTTTTCTCAAAGGGCAGATTATTTATCTGGCTTACTTCTTTCAGCCAAGGCACTAAATGATTGTGCGCTTTTCGAGAAATCCAGCGACGAAAGGCTAGCTTACAGGCATCTACATCGTTAACCTTACCCCGTACTAATAGCTGCCTACCTGGCTTTTCGGTTATAACTACTCTTGATGCTGAGGTTTGATGATATTCGACCTTCCAATCTTCTGCGATCGCTACCAATGAGATAGACTCTGGTAGAGAATTAGATACCGTTGATGTAAAAAACTGCCGCCGTTCATCAATTCGTTTGACTGCTGTCTCTAACCAAACCTGTTTTTTTTGAAGAATGCCAGGGATGCGGCTTTGGTCAAAGCCTTTGGGAACAATTACCTCTACACCATTTTCAATAGATACCTTAAGGCGCAAATGTTTGGCTCTTTGACTTTCGCGGATAGAGTAGTTAGGGAGATTGTATTGCTGCTTTTCTGGTGATTTCAGTTTAACCACAGAAACGTACCTTTTTCAGGAGTCTAATACAGGAGTCTATAAAGTCTTTACCTTTACCATGCAATCCTAAATTTTTAAATTTAGCATTAAGTAAGCGGGTAAATTCTCGATATAATTCTGTATCCATGTGCGCTTGCTTAAACCAATCGGGGAAACAGAGAGTTTCTGCTTTGTTCACAATTGCATTTGCGACTGCAATCGCTTGCTCGTCGGCAATATTGGGAAGTCGCTTTTTCACTAGATTAATAATAGAATCATTGATTGGTCGCTGTCTTTGTTCTATTACTTCTATAGTTTGTCTGGCTAATTCTTCTAGTTCCTTTAAGCGATTAATTTTTTCTAACTCTAGTTCTTCTAACTGAGCTATTCCTTTTATCGTTTTATCCCGTTTTTGGTCGATAATTTGTTGTAATCTTTGACTTAAAGGTCTTAAATCTTCATCTTCATCTAGGCGAATTGTTAACTCTGCCGCTAGTCTTGCCTCAATTTCCAAAGCCTTGGCATCGAGTTCTATATCTTTAATTTGTGTAAGATAATTAGCATCTAATACATAAGTAGGGAAATGTTTTTGAATCTCTTCAACATCGATTGATTCTCTAACTAAATCAACTGTTTTAGCTCCATCTTCTTTATCGATTTCAAATGGTTCTTTTGGATAAAACTTTTTTCTGTAAATTGTGTATAGCTTGCACAACCATTTATATTCTTTTCTATAAGAGTAAGGGCATTCATCAGTTTGTATTGCTTCATAAAGAATTCGAGCATTACGAAAGCCTAATTCAAATTGCTCTTTTGCTTTTTCATTCTCATTTAGGAAAACTAACACCTCTATTAAGGAATTATAACTACCCGCTCGATCAACATCTGGGAAGAGATTTGTGAGATTTTCGATAGTTGCCTTAAATTGGTTAATAAATTTCTTATAAGGAAAGACAACTTTTCCTATTTCCTTGCGATCGAAATCATTAAGTGCTTCATTTAATTTCTCAAATATTCCATAGTAATCTACAATCAAACCATGCTGTTTCAATTCGTTATAGGGTCGATTGACACGAGCGATCGCTTGTAACAGCGTATGTGCTTTAAGTCCTTTATCCAAATACATCACCTGGACAATTGGCGCATCAAATCCCGTGAGTAGCATATCGCAAACAATCAGAATTTCTACTCGCTTAAATCGGTTGGCTTGATTATTGAGTTCTTCTGGGTCGGTAGGCTTTGGTTTCTTAAAATCTTCAATTGCCTTTTTCCGAGTTGCTTCTCCCAAATAGTGCAATTTAACAATTTCTTTATCTCTCTTGGGGTCTTCAGAAACAATTACTAGAGAAGCTTCTGCTCCAAGCAATTTATCAAGGGCTGCTTTATAAACAGCACAAGTTTCTTTATCTTCACAAACTAGCATTGCCTTAAATCGGTTGGGTTGGATTTTTTGTTGGAAATGGTCAGCAATGTCTTTGGTAATCTGTTCGAGACGCTGCGGGTGGAGAAGCACATTTTTCAGCTTCGATCCCTCTTTCTTCAGTCGAGCTTTTTCCTGTTCGCTGCGATCGCCAAATAATTCCTCAAATTTGTTGTCGAGTGCTTTACCCCAAAGTTTCAACTTTGTTAATCGTGGTTCTAGGTGAATTGGTACAGTTGCTTGATCGCGAATTGCTTCGGCAAGCCCGTATTTATCCATGTACCGCTCGAATTCACCCTCGCTTTCCTCTTTGCCGAAAGTTTGAGCGGTATTACGGTCATTGAGTTCTAGTGGTGTACCAGTTAAGCCAAAGCGAGAGGCGTTAGGAATGGCTCGTCGCATAAAGTCGCCTAAATCGCCGTACTGAGTACGATGTGCCTCATCTGCTAAAACAATAATGTTTGAGCGCAGGTTTCTTTCCTGCATACCGCTAAATTTGTTAATGATAGTAATGATTACACCGCGATGATCTTCTCTCAGCTTTGCCTGTAAGTCAGGAATATCACCCGCAGGAACACAATTTTCAGTGTTTGTAGAATAAAACTGCCCGATAGTTTGGTCTTGAAGTTGCTCTCTGTCTATGATAATCAGGATAGTGGGTTGGTTTAGTTGTGGGTGATGCCAGAGTTTTTTAGCAGCAAACAAAATTGTTAAGCTTTTACCTGATCCTTGGGTATGCCAAACTACACCCCGACGCTGGCTAGTTGGTAAGCTAGGATTAGTTGCCCGTTCTACAATTAGATTAGCAGCACGATACTGTTGATAACGCGCAATTTTTTTGACTGTTTTACCTTTATCAACTTCAAAAACAATAAAGTTACGAATTAAATCCAGTAAGTTGCTGCGATCGCATAGCCCATACAGGGAACACTTCATTTCATCGAAGGTGGAAATGTGATTATGAGGAGATGGATCGCGCCACTGCTGCCAATCTTGTGACCTTGTACCAGGAACGCCATATTTCATCCTGGTTTCATTGACTGCAATACAGAAAGCATTGGAATAGTAAAGTTGCGGTATATCTGTAACGTAGTCTTCTCTAATTTGTTTAACACCTTCTTGCCAATCAACCTTTCCTCGGCTAGAGGTCTTGGCTTCAATATCGACGACAGGAATACCGTTAATAAATAGTATAATGTCGGGTCTTCGTGGGTTATTCCCTTCAATCCGAAACTGATTGGCGACTAAAAAATCATTATTATTTAGAGGGTCGTCATCATAATCTATGAGAGTGATATTCTCATTGTTTTCATCGGCTGCAAATTTCTCTGTCTTTTCGTTTCGCAGCCATTTGATCCATTCTTGGTTATCAGTCAGTCTTTGCAGTTTGTCAATCACCATGTTTGCCCGTTCATCATTGGTAATCACGTGGGGATTTAGGGCTTTGAGCTTGTCGCGTAAAATGGGAACTAACAGAACTTCACTTTCTTTATTAGTTGGGCGATATTTTTGAGAGACGCTATCTCGATTTTCGTAACGCCAGCTTAATTCTGGTAGCTGGAGAGTTTCGATAAGTTCTTTTTCAACCGTTGTATCTTCGTTGAATGTCATATTCCACCATCCAGATTTACACGAACTTTGCCAGTAAGAAGGTTTTGTAGCAGCGATCGCTTGAGCTTATTTAATGTTTCCATTTGTTCTATTAACGTTTTGATGGAATTATTAACATTTTCAATTATTTCAATTATTTGATTTTGTTCCTCAATATCTGGCTTAGGAATTAGTAGTCTACGAAGTAAACGAGGAGTAACAATTGGTCTGGCTCCACCTGTAGATGCTGCTACTACTTGTCTAGCAACACCCTCAGCATATATAAGACTAAGCATTAAAAATGTTGAATTGAATACCTCTCCTGGACGAAGGCGAATACAATTTGAGGACATAATCAATGGAAGATGATAGTCACAAATTAAAGCAACTCGACCTACTGATGCAACTCTAGAAAAAACTAAATCCCCCGTTTGAAGCTGATAATCTACTAAACTATTAGCAATATCTTCTTTAAGATATGCTTCTGTAGAAAAGTCTAAACTACCCTCACCAATGTCCGTGATATTTACCATTCTTACGCCTGATTTATCAAAAACATCTGGCAGTAGTTGCGCTCCAAATGGCCCTGTTCTCACACATGAATAGTCGCCACAGTGGGACATAAGTGTTGCTACCTGCCACTCTTTAGGTATTTTTCCTATTTTTGTAGAATTGAATTCTTTATGTCTTCCAGGAATACCCTGTGCAAAAATTTGCTTTAATACAGTTTGTTTCAGTCTTTGAATAGCTACTATTTTTTCTTTTGTTTTAGCTATAACTTCATCTACTGACTGAATACACGATAAAATGTGCGGTTGAACTTCTTTGGGTGGATATAAAACATTAATTTGACCAAAGGGACGAGGGTTAAGGTGCATCCCTTCGACCATCTTGGCTATTTCTGCTAATCCTTTTGAGCTTTGAAGATAATAAAATATCCAATCAATTGAGACATCTTCGCTATTCGATTTTATTCCAGTTATTTCTCCTACATAGCAGTATCTTCTGGCTGCTTTAGGTATTTCTTTTACTAACGTTATTTTTTTTCCTATATGCTCAGAAGAATGAGCAGAGGAAGTAAGTAAAATCATTTTTTCCTCTATATCAATTAATTGGCTACATTCCGAATACTCCTCTTTTACCCAGCCATCTTCATCATTTTCATAACAGATAGATCCATCTTCCTTAATATCTCTAAATTTAATTATTTTTGTATTACCTTTATTGGCATACCATTCTTTTGTTGGAGTTTTACCCGTGTTGTATTTGCAAATATTACGAAGTTTATTTTTTTTAAATTGATAATTGTTTGAATCCATATCATTCATCCAAAGATAATTTTTTCAGTAGCCTTTTTAAATCTTCCATCGCCACGATTTGCTTGTTGTCTGCTTCTTCTAATTCCTTGATTGCAACTGATAGTTCAATTGTTTCTTCAGATTCAAAAGTATCTACATAACGGGGAAGATTCAGGTTAAATTCATTTTCCTCAAGCTCAGGACGCTCAACTACTGTGAAATAACGCCTCGCCTCAACTTGCTCTGAACAAATTCGCAGCAAATCAACAGCAGCTTCCTGAAGGTGAGTTACTTCCCGATCAGAATGATTATTAACATTAACAACTTCCAAGTCTCGTAATGTTGTCAATTTACTTAATTCTTTTATGTCGCGTTTTACCTGCGTAAGCCTGCTTTTAATTTGTTTATTGATAGCTTTAATTTTTTCCCTGTGTTCTGCCTTAAATAGCTTTAGTTTTTCTTGGCGAATCTTCTTCTCTTCACCTTTTGTGCTTGCTATAACCCTTTCCAACCGCTTGATTTCTGATACTAAAAATGAAAGCTCACCAAAATAGGCATCATCTGCTGATAACTGTTCAACCCAGGCATCATAATCAGCCCCTTCTAAATCAGTCAGTTCTTTTTTCAAATCTGGCAGAGGTTCCAAAACTGGATCGTAAGCAGCAGCTATTTCTTGTAGTCGGGTTGTTCGTTCCGCTTCTACGGCTGCAATTAATTGCTGTTCATGTTCGCCTACAAGTTGCTGCGCCTTAGCCAAATCGCCAAAAGCTCGCCAAGGAACCAAAATCCGCATTAAATCAGAAGGACGGAGTAAGTTTTGCGGATTAGCTGATTGAAAATTTCGCGAAGCCCAAATCATCAAAATCTTGCCCTGACGATCCTGCGCTTTCGACTTGTTCAGCAAAATCAGACAACCAGGGACGCTATTACCGTAAAACAGCTTGGGAGGCAAAACGACAATACACTCAATCAAATCCTGGTTAATGAATCCCTTGCGGATCAAGTACTCAGCATCAGCCTTCTGGTTTTATCCGTCCTCTTCCTCTGTTTGTTCAGGTTGACCACGAAACAGCACACCTTGAGACATGACAATAATTGCCTTGCCGTCATCTTTCAGAGACTTAACAACGTGCTGCAACCAGGCATAGTCACCATTATCGCGAGGCGGCATTCCAAAGACCATGCGATCATAGGAGTCGCTAACTTCCTTGGTATCCTTATTTTCAAAATCGCTGTATCCCCAATCCTTCAGCGAAAAAGGCGGATTCATCACAATCCGCTTAAACTGCATCAGTTTACCCTGCTCATCCAGATGCAATGGAGTGCGTAAACTATCCCCCTGTCGAATATTGTCTAAACTCCTAACCCCATGCAGAATTAGGTTCAGTCGCGAAATGTTATAAGTTGTCAGATTGCTTTCTTGAGCGTAGAGAAAAAGCTGATTAGGGTTGCCTCCGTGCTTTTTGACATAATTACAACATTGCAGTAATAATCCTCCCGAACCGCTAGCCCAATCACAAATACTATCTCCTGGTGCAGGTTCCAATATCTCAGCTAGGAGAAAGGCTATTTCTTTTGGAGTGTAAAACTCCCCGCTACTCTTACCTGCTTTACTAGCAAAATCTCGAATTAAGTATTCATAAGCATTGCCAAACAAATCATCAGGGACATTATCTCGGCGGAGAGAGTGCTTGCTAAAGTGGTTAATTAAAGAAACCAGTTTATCTTTTGGTACCCGACTGTAGTCATTGAAATCAATCGTCGTCAAAATTCTGTCAAACTTAGGCTTATTCGCTACCTCGATAGCTTCCATTGCGTCATTGAGTGCCTTGCCCAATTTCACTGATGTTGTCCGAGCTACACTTTTACTATCATCAGTAGGGTCAGTCCACAAAAAACCCTCTGGCACGATAAAATTGTGCATCTTAGGATCGCGGGCTAAATCCTCATCACCCAATTCCTCGGTCAGTTTCTCAACCTCTTCCAAGTACACATCGCTGATGCGCTTATAAAACAGCAGCGCAAATACATAACCGCGAAACTCCGAGTGATCGACATTCCCCCGCAAAATATCAGCAGCATCCTCCAACCAGCGATCGAGTTCCGCCTGAGTCATCCGTCGCAGAGGTCTAGTTTTTACCCAATTAGCCATCTATTCTCTTAATCAACTTGCTTTCCAGTGTTCTTCCACTTACTCAAACAGACTAACCTACCACTCAAAGCTTCTAAGGTTCTCTCGCAAGTGTTAATGAAGGCGATCGCTTTCCAGCTACTCGTTAATCCGTTCCACAGACATTTCAGCATCCGCCGCCAGCTTCCCAAGCGCCCGGTCGCGGTTACTCAGCGTTTCCTCAATCAGAGATGTCAGCGCATTACTCCCCCAATCTCTAGCCTTTCTCGGCTGGAGGTTGCTTTTTTGGTGGTGGCGGAATCTTACCTTCTGCCTCTGCTTCCTCCATAGCCTTCTCCACAATGTACGCAGCTAAATTGGCGACGGGTCTTCCTTGATAGTTCGCCCACCGCTCCAACTTTTCATAAACCAAATCAGGCAGAGTTAGGAAAACTCTTTTGCTCACAAGTTCCATTTCATCCAAACCGCCTTGATCGTACACTTGAGCCTCTCTCCTGTTAATATCTTTAGCTGATATGTAGCTTATTAGTAGCTGATATGCTACTTTGACAGGAAGATTGACTTAACCCTCCTCTAACCGTGAGTCTCAACTTGCCTCTAATTAGTCTGGATGAACCGCCGCCATCGGTCAGGCTTCCCGCTGACTTTTCACATGGCACAGCCATGCCCAAATTTCTGTATGGCGATTAGCTTCGCTAGCGCCCATTGGGCGATCGCATTAAGTGGAAACCGCTACCCCATACTGACCAAATCGATACAGGCGTAAGAGTACCTACTCAACTCCCCTACTGTTCATTCCTTGCAGAGGGCGGCTTTTTCTCAACTGCTGTTTAAATACTTTCTGTGATGACTAACACACAATCTTCCCCAGACAGCTACCAGCAAGCCTTAGAGGATTTTGGCATTACACAACTGCTCTCCCGACTCAGCAACTACTCAGATGCTGACCTTGATGCCACATCCATGAATCTGGAAGAACAAGAGCTAGAGAGCCTAGCCGCAATACTCATCGGGCAATTAACCCAGACGCTAAACGGCAAACTGATTGCCAGTTACTTTAACGCCATCCGCCAGGGCAACTTAAATGTGTTCCATTGCCCCATCAACCTTGAATTTGCTCACTCCGTTGAGTTGCCTGAAGACTTTCCTAATGGAGCGCTGCCACCTCAGTTCTTGTACGGGGATAAACTCCGCTTAGTTTCTCCTACTAGCGAGGGAGAATCAGGAGTAGTAATCGGGCGCTTCTACAACTATGCCCCTCATCGCTGCTGTTGGATGTGGCATTACATCTTATGGCTTGACACAGACAGTTGCAGCGCTACTTGGTTAGTTGCTACCACAGCATGGGAGGAAGACTTGCAACCAATCATCCAGGACGAGACAGTATGACTCATCCCCGTCCCCTTGGTGAGCGTGAATTGCGCCTAATAGAGCTGTTTGCCAACTGCCGACTGGAAATGACCCCTCGGCAATTCTCCTCAAAATGGGGAGTAACTTACACTCAGATGGCGCAGCTATGCCACTGTGACATCACCACAGTTACGCGGTGGTTTGGGCGAGGACGCCACTACCAAGCTCCCAAGCACTACCACAAATGGTATCTAGCACTGGCAGATTTATTTCTGGAGTTTTATGAGGACATCCCACAGACATTTTTGAACCGTTTGTCTTGTGAGCAGTAGTAGAAAACAAGAGAAAGACTACACGCTCTCTAGCAACGATGTTCAAATTGATTTAGAACAATAGTAGTTATCTAACAATTGAGCAGTCAGTTAATCAAAAACAAGTTGTTATGAATAGCAGAAGTCAAGTTAAATAGCAAGAGCAAAACTCTATATTTTTCACCATCAAGCCTGGATTAGAGTAACGACAGTTAATCAAGTTCAGATATCCAGGTGAAGAAGACCGTTGAAAGGACTCGCAGGTTTTCAACTACAAACCATACGTTCTGTACATCCCAAAAACGCTGGCAAAATTTTCCAAACGCTACTAGCCATTACCTTCTGTCGCTTGGATTTTCGAGTCAAAAATCATTTGTCTCAGGGGGTCGATATTGATATTTGGAATCACCCCAGCTTGAGCAACTTCTCAATTGAGGTCAAGTCAACGACAACAGATACCGTCTGGCTATATCAAAAGGATTTCCAGGACTGGGAAAAGAAATTAGCAGAAGGTTATAAAATTGCTTTTGCCGTCTTGCGTCTTGATGTAACGGCAGATTGGGCGATCGCTCCGGCTCAAAGGATACGTGCTGGAAAAAACTTTGTCTTAATCATGCAAGGGTTTGCCATAAGAGAGTTACAGACAGCCGTAACCGAGGAATATCCGAATGTGGTTGCCACCTATGCTGAAGAAATCTATCTCAAACCCTCAAGTGAGGTTCTAACTTACTTAGCTCACTGTTTGGAAAAAGAACAAAAGAAAAGACGAAAGTTTAAAAATATCCACATGAAGAGGCTTGTAAGTAGGGCTAAGTCCTCTTACTGATGAGGCAGGAGGTAAATCCAGGCTTCTCGGTGTTGATATGCTTTCCTCAACAACAGTAGCAGGTGTTACCTGTCTAACGGTTAGACAGCTAAAACCTGAGTCCAATTTGCGATCGCTCCGGCAGAGCTTATCCATTCCTCAAGGATGAAGAGCAGACAAATTTTCGATAATCATCGCTTTTTAAAAAGTTATTTATCGAACTTTTTCTTATTGAATAGGAAAGCATAGCTAGCAAAAACAATATATTTTTTAATGTTTTCCAATAGCTAGAATCTTATAGAATCAATTCATCAGATAAAAATTAAATTGAATAGCAAAATCAAGATTTGGTTATAGACCATCTGATTTAACAGACCTGATGTTAAGCGATTGATATTAGCGATCGCGCTATCAACCCATACTTCTTAATCCACAGAAAGTATCAGCTAATTCCATGAGTGTTATCACCATTCAATGTCGTCTGGTTGCTAAGGAAGAAACCCTCCGCCATCTGTGGGAATTGATGACTCAGAAAAATACACCGCTGATTAACGAATTGTTGGAGCAGATAGGAAAGCACCCTGACCTAGAGGGATGGATACAAAAAGGAAAGCTACCTATTGGATTAGTTAAAACACTGTGTAACTCCCTCAAAACCGACCTTCGATTTAGCGGTCAACCGGGTCGTTTCTACTATTCCGCCATTACTCTTGTAGACTACATCTACAAATCTTGGTTTGCCCTACAGCAACGACGACAGCGGCAAATATCCGGAAAAGAACGCTGGCTTTCGATGCTCAAAAGTGATGATGAACTGGAGAAAGACTGTAACTTTAGCCTGGATGTGATTCGTGCTAAAGCTACCGAACTCCTGACCCAACTTGTTACCCCATCTGACCTCAATCACAATCAGCCGACTGACAGTAAAAAGGGTAAGAAGACTAAAAAAGGCAAAGCTGATAAAGCACCTCGTAGACTATTCAGTCTTCTATTTGATGCCTACGAAAATAGTACAGACCCGCTCAACCGTTGTTCTCTTGCCTACCTCCTCAAAAATGACTGTCAGGTCAGCGAAGTTGAGGAAGACCCAGAAAAATTTGCTACTAGACGGCGTGCAAAAGAGATAGAAATTGAACGCCTCAAAGAACAACTGAAAAGTCGCATACCCAAAGGTCGAGATTTGACTGGAGAGCAGTGGCTAGAGGCATTAGAAACGGCTATCTACAACGTTCCTAAAGATGAAGATGAGGCAAAAGCTTGGCAGGCAGCACTATTGAGAAAATCTAGTTTTGTGCCATTTCCTGTGGCTTATGAAAGTAGTGAAGATATGATTTGGTTCAAGAATGACCAAGGGCGCATCTGCGTTCGCTTCAATAGCTTGGGCAAGCACAGCTTTGAGGTATGGTGCGACCAACGTCAACTTCATTTGTTCCAACGCTTTCTAGAAGACCAGCAAACCAAGCGTGACAGCAAAAACCAACACTCCAGCAGCTTATTCACCCTAAGAGCGGGACGGATTTGTTGGCAAGAACGTCAGGGGAAAGGCTTGATGTGGAACATACATCGTCTAATTCTCTACTGTTCTATGGATACCCGTCTGTTGACATCACAGGGAACTCAACAGGTCAAGAGCGAAAAAGCGGCTGAAATTGCCAAAATCTTGACTAACACAAAAGATAAGGGGGAGCTTGACGATAAACAGCAAGCTTTTGTCAAACGCAAGCAATCAACACTCGATCGCATTAATACGCCCTTCCCACGTCCCAGTAAGCCTTTGTATCAAGGTCAACCCTCAATCCTCATCGGTGTTAGCCTCGGTCTGGAAAAGCCAGCGACAGTAGCCGTGGTGGATGCTCAACAGGGCGAAGTTCTAACCTATCGCAGTGTCAAACAGCTACTCGGTGAAAACTATAAGCTCCTGAACCGCCAGCGACAGCTCTCATCACGTCACTCCCACGAACGTCACAAAGCTCAGAAACAGCACGAACCCAATCAGTTTAAGGAATCTGAGTTAGGGCAGTATGTAGACAGACTGCTGGCTCTTGCGATTGTTGCGATCGCTAAAACTTATCAAGCTGGCAGTATTGTTCTGCCCAAGCTCGGTGATATACGGGAAATCCTGAGCAGTGAAGTTCAAGCTAGAGCCGAGCAAAAAGTTCCCAACTACAAGAAAGGTCAGCAAGAGTATGCCAAGCAGTATCGTGTCAGCGTTCACCGTTGGAGCTACGGCAGATTAATTGAAAGCATTCAAAGCCTTGCTGCCAAAACCGGAATTGCTATTGAAGTCGGGCAACAATCGATTCGAGGCAGTCCACAGGAAAAAGCGCGAGATTTAGCGCTTAGTGCCTACAGCACCCGCATTACTTCCGTGAACTAGGAAATTTGCTGAACCTTGACAATTTAATAAGTGAAATTAACAGCGCCGCCGTTTATGCTCTTTGGAGCCTCTGTACGGTGAAAAATCTGGGTTAGTTTGACGGTTGGAAAACCGTTTTGCTTTCTGACCCTGGTAGCTGCCCACTCCTGATGCTGCCGTCTATTGAGTCCTTTGTCCAGACGGGAATCTTACCTGTGTTATCTAAGTCAGATAATCTTATCTCTGAATGATACAGCGTAACAGAGGTGCGCTCCCAGCAATAAGGAGTAATGCATGACTTGCACCAGCCCTTGGCAACAGGGGTGCGGGCGTTTCCTTGGCAACAAGGGGGCGGACGCTGTGGTGGCTACTGAATCACCCCCTTCGTCGGGGGAACCCTCCCTATTTATTTTTTATTTTTCTGACGGATCAAAGCGGGGGCAAAATCCCGGAGGAGCCGTCAATTGTTCAGAACTCTTGCCTAGTCTTGGTTTAAGACTTTTACTTTCATCAGTATTCTCTTGGGAGAAAGAGCTGAAATGAGGATTTTAAAATCAGCCGACAAAAATGTATTTGTCAGCTTGTGTAGACAAGGGTTTCAGCGGGCGCGGTTTCATCAACCCTCCCGTAATAGGGTGGGTTGAAAGTTCGAGGGAATTGTGAGAGTTAGAGAAGGAGAAAGGTTTCATCAACCCTCCCGTCATAGGGTGGGTTGAAAGCGATCGTGTGATAGCCGCTGACAAAAACACACTCATGTTTCATCAACCCTCCCGTCATAGGGTGGGTTGATAGTCTGCCTTACGTTATTTTCAGAGATTTTTAGGGAGGGTTGAAAGGCGCACTTCGTTCGGGATTATTCTGATAGAGGTAAACCTTCTCAACAGGATGAGATGGTAACTTTCTTAGTTAATATTCCACGTTCAGAAGTCTAGCGACAACAATTTGTTAACAGTTGCCTAGATGAAGAGTCGCCGTTAACAGCGACGTCAATTTGTTAAAAACGACATCAATTTGTTAACAGCGACGTTTAATTTGTGAATTTACATCACTGTTATAATCGGGATGACAGGATTTGAACCTGCGACCCCTTCGTCCCGAACGAAGTGCGCTACCAAGCTGCGCTACATCCCGATAAGTTATAGCCGTAACTCACCTATGGTATCACATTGTATCGGCAATCAGCCTTCAGCTTGCTAGGATAATCACTGTAACTTCAGTGGGAGCTGGGCTGGGAGTGGTCGTTAAACCAGAATGGTTGCGTGTCAAAGCGCCTCAATGGGAACGAGTCGGTAATGTTAAAGAAATTTTGCGTGATTTAGCGCTGAATACGGTTTGTGAAGAAGCCTCTTGCCCCAACATTGGAGAATGCTTCAAGGCGGGCACCGCCACCTTCTTGATTATGGGGCCGGCTTGCACGCGTGCCTGTCCGTACTGTGATATTGACTTTGAAAAAAAGCCTAAAGCCCTTGACCCTACGGAACCAACCCGTTTGGCAGAAGCCGTGCGGCGTATGGGATTGAACCATGTGGTCATCACCTCTGTCAATCGGGATGACTTACCCGATGGCGGCATCTCCCAGTTTGTGCAATGCATTGAAGGGATTCGTTCCGTCTCCCCTCAAACCACGATTGAGGTTTTAATTCCCGATCTTTGTGGTAACTGGGATGCCCTAAAAACCCTTTGCCAAGCTAAGCCAGAGGTACTCAACCACAATACGGAAACGATACCTCGCCTTTATCGGCGGGTACGCCCTCAAGGCAATTATCAGCGATCGCTTGAACTTTTGCAGCGAACCCATGAGGTCGCTCCCTGGATTTATACAAAATCTGGCTTAATGGTGGGATTGGGAGAAACCGATAGCGAAATCCGCCAAGTGATGCAAGATTTGCGTGGGGTGAACTGCGATATCCTCACCATCGGGCAATATCTCCAGCCCAGCCAAAAGCACTTAAACATTGCTGATTTCATCACACCCGCTCAGTTTGATGCTTGGAGAGAGTATGGTGAATCCTTGGGCTTTTTGCAAGTTGTCTCCTCTCCCCTCACCCGCAGTTCTTATCACGCCGAGCAAGTTCGGGAATTAATGCAGCGTTACCCTCGATAAAGGTTGAAGGTTAGCAGGTTGCAGGTTAATAAGTTACAGGTTGTCTACCAAAGTTTCAATCTTCCAACATTCAACGTTCTAACATTCAACCTTCAACCAATGACTAAAATCGCTATCATCGGAGCCGGTGTTTGGGGAACTGCCCTCAGGTACCTCGCGTCTCAGAACGGTCAGGAAATCCGTTTGTGGTCGCGTAGTAGCCCAGAACGGTTAGAGGATATCTTACAGGGTGCCAGTATCATTTTGTCAGCCGTCTCCATGTCAGGTGTTAATCCTGTGGCAACAAAATTACAGGGGCTATCAATTCCTTCTGAACAAATCTTCATCACCGCGACTAAAGGCTTAGATCCGGCCACAACCCGCACTCCCTCGCAAATCTGGCAAGAGGCATTTCCCGCAAATCCAGTGGTGGTGCTGTCTGGCCCTAATCTTTCTAAAGAAATTCAACAGGGACTCCCGGCGGCTACGGTGGTGTCCAGTACCAACACGAAGGCGGCTCAGTTCGTACAGCAGGCTTTTTCTTCGCCAAAATTTCGCGTTTACACCAATCCTGACCCCCTGGGTGTGGAACTGGGCGGTACGTTAAAAAATGTAATGGCGATCGCATCAGGGACTTGTGATGGCTTGCAGTTGGGCACGAATGCTAAAGCGGCTCTCCTGACGCGTGGACTCGCTGAAATTATCCGGGTTGGTACCGATTGGGGTGCTCAAGCGGAAACTTTCTATGGGCTGTCCGGGCTGGGAGACTTACTGGCAACCTGCAACAGCGAACTCAGTCGCAATTATCAAGTCGGTTATCAACTGGCTCAAGGCAAGACGCTCTCAGAAATTCTGACGCAACTCGAAGGCACAGCAGAAGGGGTGAACACAACTCCAGTGCTGCTGGAGCGAGCCAACCGACAAGGCGTTTCCGTGCCCATTACCTATCAGGTGTTTCGCTTACTCAAAGGTGAGATGACGCCGCAAGCGGCTGTTGAGGCATTAATGCTGCGAGACACTAAGCCAGAGTGAGAAACAGAAAGATAAGGGAGGTTTTTCTCAGAAAAATATTTCTTAAGATTTAGAAATCTTTCAGGAATCCACTCCTTTCGTGATGAAGATTAACATAGCCTTTGACCAAGGTCACTATTCCAACAATAGTGAGACGCTTATACTAGAGCTATGAGACAGAAAAGCCCAGTCACTCTACCCAAAGATAGATTTTAGGCTCAAGCCTAATGTTTATGCGGTAGTTGAGACTGAAGCGATACGTCAGCACTAGTTATCGGCAAGGACTGCTAGCCCCAACTCGTCATCCTTGTTGGTAAACAAAATATAAGCGCTGTTCTCCGGTCATCAAGGGTGGGAACTCTAGTAATAAGTTGTGACGCACATTTCATGATGGTGCGGTCATCGGTCGTAATTAAGAGATTATTATGCCAGCCACTCCTTTCTATGCCGACACAGAATTCGACCAAGAGCTGTTTCCCTACAGCTATGAGTCCAACGGTACAAGCGAAGATCTAGAACTATCGGTAGCAGATGATTTGGTTGACCTGGAGAGTGATGGCCCAGAAGCCGCCAGTTTCTCCAAAACTACCAACCGTCGTACCACGGATCTTGTTCGGTTATACCTTCAGGAAATTGGTCGAGTTCGTTTACTCAGGCGAGATGAGGAAGTCTCGGAAGCCCAGAAAGTTCAGCGCTACATGCGGATGCTGGACTTGCGAGCTGAGTTTGCCAAGACATCAGATACTGTAATTGAGCGCTATGTCCATCTAATCGAGACTCATGATCGCCTAGTGTCTCAACTAGGTCACCGTCCCTCTTTAGAACGGTGGGCGGCTACTGCCGGTGTGGAAGTTTCGGACTTGAAGCCTATATTGGCCGCTGGAAAACAGCGCTGGGCCGAATTAGCGGGTCTGTCGGTCAAAGAGCTAGAACAAATTCAATCCCAGGGCAATCGCGCCAAGGAACACATGATTAAAGCTAACCTACGCCTCGTGGTGTCGGTAGCGAAAAAGTATCAAAATCGCGGATTGGAACTCCTCGATTTAATTCAGGAAGGCACTTTGGGATTAGAGCGGGCGGTCGAGAAATTTGACCCAACCAAAGGTTACCGCTTTAGTACATACGCTTATTGGTGGATTCGCCAGGGCATCACGCGGGCGATCGCCACTCAAAGCCGTACCATCCGCCTGCCCGTCCACATTACCGAAAAACTCAACAAAATCAAAAAAGCCCAACGCAAAATCTCTCAGGAAAAAGGTCGCACAGCCACCATTGAAGATATTGCTCTGGAGTTAGAAATGACCAAAGAGCAAGTGCGAGAAGTCTTACTGAGAGTGCCTCGCTCTGTTTCCTTGGAAATTAAAGTGGGCAAAGAAAAAGACACTGAATTAGGTGATTTACTCGAAACTGAAGAAACTTCTCCAGAAGAAGTCTTGATGCGGGAAGCTCTGCAACGGGATTTACACCAACTGTTGGCAGATCTGACCAGCCGCGAACGCGATGTGATTCGGATGCGGTTCGGCTTGGGAGATGGTCATCCATATTCTCTCGCCGAAATTGGTCGTGCTCTGGAGCTATCGCGGGAACGTGTGCGTCAAATCGAAGCGAAAGCCTTACAGAAATTGCGCCAGCCCAAGCGCCGCAACCGTGTGCGGGATTATCTGGAAGCTCTTACTTAAGTAGCATGTTGATCTTGTCTCTTTTGTAAACGCTTTAGAACCGGCTTTTCAGCCGGTTCTTTTTGTTTTTCAGTTTCAATTAGGGCGTCTTTTTTCGAGATCAGCAGCACTCACATCATAGGAACGCTGGGCAGCTTCAACAGCGGATTGGGTTTGTGGCCCCCAAATCCCGTCGATTTCGCCACGATAAAAGCCCAGTTCTTGTAAGCGCTTTTGCAGCGCCTGTGTAGCCGAGTTACTCAGAGTAGCATTGGCTGTATTCAATCGACTGGTTGTCGTTCTGGGTGTTGGGCGATTGGTCGTTGTGCTGGGTGTAGCGCGATTACTACTATTGCTGGAGGTTGAGCGAGTAGTCGTTGCTCGGGGCGTGGTGCGATTACTACTATCCCTGGAGGTTGAGCGGGTCGTCGTTTTTCTAGGTGTTGAACGATTACTACTATCCCTGGAGGTTGAGCGGGTCGTCGTTTTTCTAGGTGTTGAACGATTACTGCTATCCCTGGAGGTTGAGCGATTGGTCGTTGTTCTGGGCGTGGTGCGATTACTACTATCTCTGGATGTGGAGCGATTAGTTGTTCTAGGTGTTGAACGATTGCTGGGATTTCTGCGGGGTGAGGAAGGATTGGGTCCGCCGATCACGGGCAATGCAGCTAAGGTTTGCGGCCCGACAATTCCATCGGGTGCGAGTCCTTGAGTTTGCTGGAAGCGCATGACCGCCTTTTGGGTTGCTTCATCAAAGATACCGTCGGCACCGCCCGGAAACCCGGCTACGGCTAAACTCTCTTGAAGGGCACTCACCTGAGAACCGCGATCGCCTAATCGCAAATTGCGTGCCGTAGACACTTTGACTGACTTCGGACTGGGTAGTGGCTGTGAACTGAGTTCTCTCACTGGCTTGGCACCCGGTTTAGGTTGCCCTCCCAATGCGACTAGAGTGTCTGTCCCTACAATTCCATCGGGTTCCAATCCCTTGGCTTGCTGGAATTGAATCACCGCATCTTTGGTCAGAGTACCAAAGTATCCTGTGATATTGGCCTTAAAGTAGCCCAATTCCTGCAAGCGTTGCTGAACAGCCGTGACCTCAGTGCCCTGATCGCCTTCCTGAACCGCGGCGGATGCCTGATGAGTGATTCCCAAGACGCCCAAGGCAATACTGAAGGAAAGTAGAGAGACAGCGGCACTGGTGGAAAATTTGGGCTGATTCCAGACCTGATGAATTGCGCCTCTACTCAACTGTTTTAAGCTTTCCCAAGATGAAGTCAAATCCCCATAATCGGTTTCTGTCGGTTCCTCGTTAGCTAAAGCCAGATGAAGATAGGCAAGGGTTTCCATGATGAAGCCTCCAAAGGGTACTTCGACCCGAACGCGTTAGCGTTTGGTCGTATGGGGAATTTAACCTCAGGATTTTCCTGATTTTTTTCTAAATTCCCAATCAAACGAACAGGCAAGATGCAATGACCGTTGTAGATTGCCACGCTCTAGTTTAGGATAATATAGACTTGCCGCGATGCTACGACCTATACCTAGGGAAAATAAGCTACTCTGGCATCAAGTCCTTGCGATCGCAATTGATAGGATCGGCTTTCCGCCGTGGCACGGTTAGGAAATGAGCCAGCATTAACATACTTGCCGCGTTTCGAGTTCGTCAAAGAGGCACTGGCAAAACCCTCTATATCGCGTACTTGATACAGCGTGTTCTCATCAAGAACGGGTACGACGACTACGTAGCGATTCCTTCTGGCTTGAGAAATTACTCCTAAAGCGCTCAGCGTCTCTCGACCCGCAATCCCGTCAGTGAATAAGCCACGAGTTCTCTGAAACTGCCGAACAGCCTCCTGAGTTTGCGAACCATAAACTCCATCGACGCGACCTGGATTAAAGCCTCTTTGTCTTAACTCTTGCTGAAGATTCGTCACTTCTGAGCCGCGATCGCCCAAGCGTAATACTTGTATAGAAGGAATGGGGTTGAATCTCCCAGACATAGAACTCCCCGAAAGCGGGGGCGGAGGCGGTAAGCTGAGTGAATCGTTTTGAAAAAATTGGGATGTGCCAGTACCTGAGCCGAATAAGGCTGACCTAGTGTCAGAGCCAACAATTCCATCCGGCTGTATCAGGTAGGCTTGCTGGAATCGGCTCACAGCTTCTTGAGTGGTTCGACCAAAATATCCCGTTAGCTGTCCATTGAAATATCCTAGTTCCCTCAAACGCCGTTGAAGGGCAGTAACATCCGCTCCGCGATCGCCTTGTTTCAAGACTCTATTTGAACGATTACTAACACTAAAATCCCGACTGGAAATGTCGGTTTGGCGGTTAAATTCTTCAAATAGTGCCGACTCAGTTTGTTCGCCCACAACGCCATCGGGATTGAGTCTCTTATCGCGCTGGAATCGGATGACTGCCTCTTGAGTCGCTTGATCAAAGATACCGTCCGCCGGGCGTTCAAGATATCCTAGCTGCTGTAAACGATTTTGAATGAATGTTACCTGTGGGTTGCGATCCCCTAATTGAATAGTCCTTTGAGCTAGTGCCTCACCTGCCATCCCTAAAATACCGAGAATGACCAGCAAGGAGAGCCAATAAATCCGACCCTGCATGACCAGCTTTTGCCGCTTCCACCAATCCAAAATTTTCAGACTGTCCTGAATCAAAAGCTCAGTTACGTCTGTTGTTGCTTCATAGGCTAATGCCAGATGAAAATACGTGAGTGTCTCCATATTGATTTAGGTAATTTTTGGTCATTAGTTTATCAAGGAAGATTTTATTTTAGCGGATTGGTTTAGTACTGTTTATACTCTATTCATGAAATGAAAAATGAGTCTGAGCGACTGATTGAATCGTGAAATATGCTTCAATAAATAATAGAATTTATACAGTTTTTGTTCGGTCTGGTGTTTGACAAAAAGACTGACAAAATGATGTGGGGGGTTAACGGTATGAAACGGATGAGCCACTGGGGCAGACCTATTGCTCTGTTCGCTGTAGTATTAAGCACTGTGGGAGGTATGAAGGCTACCGCCACTGTTTTGACCAGCACCGCGACAGACAACAGAAGGCTTGGATCAGAAGCCATGCTCTTGGTCAAGAGGAACAATGTTCAACTGGCGCAGCGAAGAGGAGAGTGTCGGGCAGCAGCGAGATCGACATTTATCTACCAAGAGCGTTCAACCACCAATCGAATCAGAGCTATACAGTCGAACGAACAAGTGATCCTGGCAGAGGGAGGTGGGAGAGATGGGTGGATTGCTGTTAGTTCTCCCATCAGCGGATTTGTCCAGACCAAAGACCTCAAACGTTGTGGTGAAGTCTCCACTCTGCCTGCAAGGCGAAATCTTTGCCGCCAAGTGATTTATGAAGGTGTTGAGGGTGTGGCGGTGCGTGAGACACCCGACATAAGTTCTAGCCAAGTTAGTACAGTCTTTTTTGGCGATCGCGTCACGCTTTCCAATCCTCCAGAATTTATCACAGATGGCATGGGACGCGAGTGGAGTAAACTTGCCGAGCCTAGTGTGGGATGGATGTCTAATGGGATTCCTGCTAGAGGAGATATCAATCTTGTCGCTTGTTTTCAGGAGTAGGCTATGAGGCATTGGCAGCATCTTTCCGATTAGAAACCTTTAGGTTCTGTTCTGTCTCTTGTAATCCAATAACTTAGCCCAGACATGGAGTCTGGGCTAATGGTACAAATCTTTAACTTTAAAATGTCCTGAAATCTCGTAGGAGTTCTGCCCAAGATGGGTTAGGATACGCTGTTTAAATCAGTCCTAACTCAGTGCACAACAGAGCAACCAGCACCGAAAAACCTGTAATAGCTAAAGCCATCAAGGGGTGCTGCCCTTGGCTGACAGCAAAAGATGTGACGATCCCAGCCCCTAATCCGGCTGTTACAGCTGCTCCCAGCCAGTCTTTATGAGAATTTTTGTTGTACATCGTGTGTAATCTATCTGTGAGGTTGTTAAAACAGCGAGTTACAGTTTTACAACCTACCATCACTTCTCTGTTGGCTTTTCAGTTGCTGGGAGTTTTGCAATTAAGATTAAAATTTAGCTAATTTTCTTAACACAAAGAAGAAGAGTAGATATTACTCCAACTTCCCATTAAAGAGCGCAATTTGCTAAAACCGTTGCTAGGAATAGACCAACCGTAGGCAAAAGCGAGGGAGTCGGGTAATGGCTGAAGAAAAGACCTATTTAGAACTGTCCCAAACCGAGGGCAGCTCCCACAAATTCTATGAAGTCACCATCAACGATACCCAAGTTACCATCCGCTACGGTCGAATTGGTGATTCAGGACAGACTCAGAGCAAAACTTACCCTACCTCTGAGAAGGCGAAAGCTGACGCCACGAAGAAAATCAACGAAAAGCTGAAAAAAGGCTATGAACACGCCGTCATTGGTGTGCGCCAGAAGCGTCCGGTGACGCGCCGCCAAGTCACCAGTACTACCTCAACGGCAAAACAAGCCCCCATCCTCTGGAAATTTGCCTCCGGTTCATCCGCTTTTGGCATCTTTATTGATGCTGAACGGTGTTGGGTAGGTAACCAAGCCGGTAAAGTTTTTGCCTTTAATCCTCAAGGACAAGTTCTCAATCAGTTTAAACTCCCCGATGGTGTCAAATGTCTGGTGGCTGATGATGTTTGGATTTACGCAGGGTGCGATGACGGCAACGTCTACGACCTCACAGGCAAGTTACCGCGACTCGCTTATAAAATTGATGAAAATGTGGATATCTTCTGGTTGGATATCCACGATGGCGTCTTAGGCGTTTCTGACGCTAATGGTGGCGTAACAACGATTGATCATGATGATGAATCTCAGTGGACTCGTTTGAGCCAAGGTCAGAGTGGTTGGATGGTACGCTGTGATGATGCGGGGGTCTATCACGGTCACAGTGCAGGTGTGACCATGTATGATGCCAAAGAGGGTCGGATGCTGTGGCATCAAAAGACGAAGGGAAGTGTTCTCTTTGGTTGGCAGGAAGCCTCATTTGTGTATGCGGGCACGAGTGATAAGAAGGTTTATTGTTTTAGTAAGAAGGGTGAAGTAGGCCCCGTTTACTCCTGTGATGCTGCGGTTTACTCCTGCGCTACGGCTAGTGATGGCAAATATGTCTTCGCCGGAGATAACAGTTCTTCGATTTATTGCTTTAATCAGGCAGGTGAACGGCTGTGGAAACTGGGTACAGGTTGTGGTTCGGCGTTTTCCATGCAGTTTTTTGATCAGCGTGTTTATATTGTGACAACCGATGGTTCTTTAGCCTGTATTGATGCCAGTGACGCGGCTATTGCTGCCGCCCAAGCGGGTACAGTTCCCCAAGCAACTATTATTAAAGCCCCCAAAGGAGAGGGGGCAGCCCCGTCGACAACGTTGGAAACGACTTCCGACACGACGCAAGGGGTAATTGTGGAGTGCTTCCGGGAGGGGGGTAAATTGAGAGTCCGCACTGTCTCGCCTGGATACAACCCCAGTTGGAATGTACAGTTTCCCAAGGATATTCGGAAAGAAGGCGATCGCTATCTGGTTCAAGAGGTGCGTGAGTCGGCACGCGGTGGCTTCTACCGCGCTTACGGTGATATCAAAAAATTGGTTTAGAACTCAACTTACTGTGACAGCTACTCCCGCTCACAGATAAGTTTTTTACAGAAAAATTTGATGCGATCGCATTTGATTATTAATGCGATCGCTCTAATCCTCCCTAACTCTCGAACTTCGTTTAAACCTCTAAGGAAAACTCAACTGCTTTGCTATTTTAAAAAACTTAGGAGCCGCTCAAATGAACAAAAAATTAGGCAAAATAATTCTCGCTAATGATGCTTCAACTTTAAGTAACCTCGGATTTGAAAAATCTCCTGACGCGGCAATTTTTGCCAAAAATATTGCTAATTGGTTCACGGGCGGTCGTCCAGGCAAGTTTCATTCTTACTCTGACCCGGATCGACGCGAATCGGAATCTGCTTTAGCAAAGACAATGACTAAAGCTGGTCATATATGGACTGTAGGATATGATATCCCAGAAAATGTGGATGCGATCTTTACACATGAAACAACTATTTATGACGATATACTCAGAGATTTGGTTAACGCCGGAGGGAACGTTTACTTAGCTGCCGATACGGAAGATGAAGACTATGCTACAGGGTATGAATTTAACTGGTTTCTTTGCGAATTGGGTTTACAGTTTAAAGAGGGCTATAACGGGATTTCAGGAAATCAACCCATTAATAACGAGCATCCGATTTTTGCTGGAGTTAAATTTCTCTATCAACGCAATGGCAGTTCAATTATAGATTTTCAACCTGACGAGCAAGCCAATCAAATTCTCGTTTCTAGTCCTGATGGAGAAGGGTTGTATGCAATACTCGATCTATCAAAGGCGACACCCCACGTCAGGATAAGCAGAATTTTTTCAGATGGAAGTGTTAAATCCACAGAGGCGGACGAATATATCGCTATTGTCAACGAGAGTCTGGTTGATATAGATATATCAGGCTGGAAAATTCAAGGCATAAATTGCAATCAGGAATTCTCTTTTCCCACAGGGACAGTATTAAAAAAAGGAGCTGAGTGTCGAGTTTATACTAACGAGGTGCATCCAGAGTCAGGCGGCTTCTCTTTCGGTAGCAAACGCTCTGTTTGGAATAACTCTTCAAATGAGGGACGGCTGTATGATGCTCAGGGAAATTTGATGTCTAGCTATGCTTATACTGAGCACAGTCAGAAGTTATCTAATCTGACAAAATCCCTTGGCTATGACAATCTGATCCTAGAGGCAGCTCCAGAAGCGATTAAGGCACAACAAGCTTTAGGCGGTCAGGTAACTTTTGAGGAAGCATTAACTTTGGCATACGATAGTTTTGAAGGTGACAACACAGAAGAAGGCTCTGCTGTAGACGCGATCGCAGATAATGCTGCTGCTGTGGGTGTGCCATACGCCTATTTTAATGGCGATCACGTACCCTCGGCTTACCACTATCTGCGAAAACCCACCACTAAAATTACCCTGTGTACCCCACAGACACCGATGCTCCCCACAAAAGGGGAAAGCATAGAAGCTAACTGGATATTTATGTTACAAATTCCTGAACTCAACACAGTCCATTGGGCGATTATCGACCGTTCGGGCGAAGAAGAAGTGTACAACTACGGTTGCCAATTGTCCTGAGAAAGAGGCATTCGCTCGCAGATGAACTGAAGAAATCGATCAATTGTGCGAGCGCCTTTTCCCAACTCCTAAAACACAAAGGCTCAACAGAAAGATATCGAAAGTAGACATAACCGAACAAAGGCGAAAAAGTATTAGCGGATATGCCGACCGCAGGCTGACGCGATCGCGGTCTATTCCCAATTAAACGGGAAAAAACATAGATATTAAGACCCTAATTAAGGTGAAGAAGGCGAATTATTATCAACTCACTGTAACAACCACTCCCGCACTTTCATTCGCCATCCTATCCACTGCACACAAGGCATAGGTTCCCGGTTCAACCGTTGCTACCCTTGTCGCCGTCGGTAAAATTCGCTCAAGCGTCCATTTACCAGCACTCTGCTTATAAAGCGTCCAAGCACGAACATCCTGATTATCAGCCGCCTTCCAAGACAGTTGGCGGTTCTTCGCGACTAGTCCCACTGGCGGGAAGGGGGGTAAGCTATCTCGCCATGCCATCGCCGGTACTAGTGCGGGTTTGGCATACAGCGAAGACTTGAAGCTGTTATAGATGCCCTGACGATTTTCCGTGAAAGCACTCATACTGAAGAAGATATTCCCCAGTGAGGACTTCTCATACAGGTTGCGCGTGAGTTCAACTTGCTTGTTAATCTCTGGAAGCTTCCAACTCTTGCCATCCAACTGCCCTAGATTGTTACCCGCATAAATGTGTCGTTTCTTAGCGTTAATATCCGTCCACCACTTCAGCAACACGGGATAACTCTGGCCTTTTTGGTTAATCTTCCAGTAGAGTTGCGGCGCTAGATAATCCACCCAGCCTTGTTCCAACCATTTCTTCGCATCCGCATATAGCACACTATACGCATCTAGTCCAGTACTCTGAGGTGGTTGTCCGGGGCGGTAAATGCCAAAGGGGCTAATACCAAACTTGACATGGGGTTTTGTGGCCTTAATCCCTGCCCATAAGCGCTGAACCATTTTATTCACATTGTCCCGCCGCCAGTCGCCCAAGCTGAGTTTACCGCCAGCGGATTTATAGGCGGAGTAGGTTTTGCTGTCGGGGAACGACTTTCCTTGGATGGGATAGGGATAAAAATAATCATCCAGGTGAATGCCATCCACGTCATAGCGGCGCACTACATCGAGCATTACATTGTAAGCCCTGTCTTGAATGACTTGTGCGCCTGGGTCCATCCACAACTGATTGCCCCAGGTGTAAACGTATTGGGGATTGGTGATGGTGATGTGAGGGCGAACCGTGCCACCTGGTTTGGCATTTGTTTTGGCGCGGTAGGGATTGAACCAAGCATGGAGTTCAATGTTACGCTTGTGGCATTCTGCGATCGCAAACTCCAAAGGGTCATAAAAGGGTGAGGGTGCTTTCCCCTGAGTTCCTGTCAGCCAACCACTCCAAGGTTCTAATTGAGAGGCGTACAGGGCATCCCCTTCCGGTCGTACCTGTAAAATTAGGGCGTTGAAATTTAGCGCTTGTATCCGGTTTAGGATGTTAAGCAGTTCAGATTTTTGTTGTTCAACCGGAAGCCCCGGCTTGGAAGGCCAATCACTGTTCCACACCGTTGTCACCCACACGCCTCGGAATTCCCGGCGATGACTCAAGGTAACCGTCGGATAAAGGGGAACACCGGGTTGTGGGGGAACCACAATATAGTTAGATTGGATTGGAGGAGCTTCACCCAGATACACTAAAGCTTGATAGACAAACGCCGCGACATCGGCACGGGTTGCTGCAACATTGGGGCCGAGTAACTTGATATTGGGATAGTTTGCCACAATTCCCGCACGAGTGGCGATCGCTACATCATCGTTGGCATAGCTAGGAATTGCCGCCGCATCTTGGTAAATCACGGGAAGTCCTGCTATCAGGTCAGATTTGACCTTCGAGGCCATCTCTAAGCCACTGACTAGGGACACTAAAACCTGCACCCTAGAAATTCTATCGTTTAGGCGGAAGTGCTTATCGGGAAAGCCGCTAATAAACCCGGTTTCGTAAGCTTTGCGAATGGCAGTGGCAGCCCAGTGGCTGGGAGGCACATCGACAAAGCCAACATACTGCCGCTTTGAAGGTCTCGTAAAGGCTTTGGCAATAATAGCCGCAAACTCAACACGAGTCATGGAGTTGTTGGGGCGAAACGTTCCGTTAGGAAACCCGCTAACAAGGCCACGTTGGGCTAAGGCTTCGATGAATAAGCGTGCCCAATGATTCTGAATGTCAGAGAAGGAAGTTGAGGCAGATACCATCGTCAATCAGAGCTAGCTTGGCTCAATATTAACCTTGTTCTGGGTCTTGGCTAATTTAAGATTTGGTCGCCACTTACTATTACCCCACCCGAAGCCTCAAAGGAAGGGAGATCAATTCCCCGCAATGAGTAGACTAGAAAACACAATCGCCCTAACGACCAAAAGATGACGATTTACTTCTACGGTACTCGCGATCGCTACGGTTGTTTTTCCAATTTTTCGCCCCATGGATTCGAGTTGGATGGCGTTTATTGGCCTACCAGCGAGCACTATTTTCAAGCCCAAAAGTTTGCCGGAACACTTCACGCTGACCAAATTCGGGAGGTGAAAACAGCAAGAGATGCGGCGAAAATGGGGCGTGAACGAAAACGCCCTCTGCGTCCAGATTGGGAACAAGTCAAAGACGACATTATGCGGAAAGCCGTTTTACGTAAATTTGAAACCCATGCCGACATTCGCGAAATCTTACTTTCCACCAACGATGAACCAATCGTTGAAAATTCTCCTGTCGATTATTATTGGGGCTGTGGCAAAGACGGCAGTGGCAAAAATCAATTGGGGCTGATTTTAATGGAAGTTCGAGAAAATCTGCGTAATGCCGATTCTGTTTAATGAGTTAGGGATGAATGTCAAGCACACTGAAATCCGGTCGGATTGATTTATCACAAGGTACTTCAAAGGAGCGCGTTGTATTTCATCAACAGTTACATTCAGCGTGGGGCGATCGCTCTCAATTTAGCTACAGAACTGGGCGAGAGGCGTGAAAATGCGGTTAGCCTTCACTCGGCGAATGGGAGTGCGATCGCCCTTGGTTTTCTTACTGCATCTAACGAATGAGCTGGTCGTAACGGAACAGTTTACCGACAGCAGACAATCTACAATGTATACCCAAAGCTTGAACTAGGCGTCTTAATCGCTATCAAAAGTTTTGTTCTGTATAAAATATTCAGTAGCTTTGCAACTATGAAAAATGTAAAATTGCATTTATCTTTTCTTCGTGGTTCTAAGGATAATCCAATTGAAATAACAGCCATTGAACCGCTTTTATTATGCCATCATAGTTATCCAAATCTATTTTTATATAATCCTTAAGCTCTCTGATTTCTTCCTCTTGCTTGCTTTTGTTGTTTTTATTATGTTCATATATATTTCGGAATTTTCTTACGTTGTTAAGACGATAGTAATACTCCATATTTAAATTACTAGAAGAATTGGCTAATTTTCTGGGTTGTCTTTGAGTAGCAGCAGAAATTATTTGTCTATTATTTTTCATTATCTTCATGTACCCTGAATAGGAAAAATCTTTTTTTTGTTGATGGAAATTATCTCTAAATAGTAAGATAAAGCATAATTCAAACATAAATATCGATGGTGCTTTTTCTAAGCTGCTTAAAGATAAATACTTATCGCCATCTGGATGATAAGTATCATCTTCATCTCCAAATTGCTGACGAAATCTAATTACATCATTACGACTTATATACAATTTTGGCATTTTCCAGGGTTTTGATGTATCTCTCTCCAGCAATGAGCAGGCTTCTAGTAAGTCTTCGTTATTCCCGTTTTGCAGTTCACGAAACTTCCTTCTCAAAAAAAATCGAATAACGTCTTCAATTAATCCTGCAATAGAAGAGCAGAATTCAATAAATAAACCATTTTCTTTACAGCTACTCAAATTTTTGTTGCAAGAATTTATAAGTTCTTTTATTTTATGAGATTGGATAGAAGAATAATTTATAATCGAAATAGAAGTTTTCCTAGATTCGTTACTCTCAGTTATGGGTATAATTTCCTGAAGGTCAGGAATATTAATCCTTAGTATTACAATTAACTTATTAAAGCTAGCTTTCAGAGTGATTATTTCACTCTTTAGCTCATTGATATCTTTCCTAAGCGCATCATCATTCTGCGTCATTTTTACAAAAGACTGTAATTTTTAATTACATCAAATTACCGGATTATTTAGTCTTAAGTAATGATTTAAATATTTTTGATAAATTTGGTCTTCTTTGCCTCTTACCATTCCAACAAACTCAATCTTTCCGCGAAGAACCTGTTTAAATGAAGGTATATTCTTGTAGGGACTTTTCTGCTTAAAATAATACTTTATTCGATGTTCTCTTTCAGCTAATTCAAGTCCAAACTTTTCCCAGGCATGAAGCATAGCTCTGATTTGACGAATATAATTGCGATTTACATTGGTGAATTGATTGACTGTTAAACCAGTAACTTCCTGATGCTCATCTTTTGATTGCAATCTAATCTTCTTTTCATTTATTTGAAATCCATTATCTTTAATAATTGACAATAACCCATCACCTAAAACGAGTTTTTGCTGCTCATTGATGTCTATCAAGTACGCCAACTCTTTAGGAAATTTTGGTACGGTTGTCGAGAAGGTTATATCATCAGCATATCTTGTATAAGTGCATCTAAGTTTTCTAGCCAGTTGTTGAAGTTGGCTATCGAGCTTCGCACATACCATATTACTCACTATTGGTGAACTAGGTGCTCCTTGGGGTAGTTGATTGTTATAGCAGCAAATTTGTGCTAAAATCGTTGCTATATCTGGACTAAAAGAATACGGCATTGCAATAAACATTCCCCTCACTCTGCCAAAGTTGATAGAAGGAAAAAAGTCTTTTAAATCAATATTCAAAACATATCTTTTTCCTGTATGTGCCTTAGCGTTAGTAGTAATATTCTTGCTAAAAGTGAATCCATGAACTGAAGGTTTAGGTTGGTACGCACATTGTAGAACTTGATTCAGTTTCTTCTGAATCAGCTTTAAAGCACTAGCAGGGGCAGATACTATACGAACGCCTCCTGACTTCTTCTTCAGTTCAAAAGTTAGATATCTTTCCTCAAGAGGAACCTGATATAGGTGGTAGACAAGTCGTTGGTATGGTATTTCTAGAAGCTGTGCTACATCCCTAGGCGTTTTCATTGCAAAGAACTGTTTGCGGAGTTCCTCGCATTCCTTATGAAGCTCAGGTTTGATGGAAGTTTTTGATGGGGTTGACTGCTGATCGCTGTCCGGCATAAATCTTTTTTACTCGCGCAACCCACCTTTAGTGACTAAAAACTTGTTACCAATTCTGTAGAACAGCTCTACTGAGGCTTAATTATAAAATCTTATAGGTGAAGGATGTCTACAGAATATATTCTCGCTTACTGCAAATCGCAATCGGATTAATTCGATCGAGCGTAAAGCTGACTTTGGATAACGCCGTCGCAGGATCAACAACGGAATCAATATTTCTCTATAGACATCCATGATAGTCAGTTTAGCAGCTTGCGTTTGAAATGAGTGGCTACTGAAATTTTCCACACATCTTCCTGTAGCGACTGAGAAAGCAGCTTGACTACCCACAGATGCCACCCAATTCAGGAACGGCTCAGTCTGCATAGAGGTTGTGACCTAGAGTTGAACAGTAAGGAGGTGATCGCTCTGCTCTTGTGAATTCCAACTATTTCAGTACCAACAAGGTTAGTCAACTGCGATCGCCCATGCCGATGCCCTCATTGAACACAACCATTTTTGGCTGCATAGTCTTGTTAAGTTGTCCCAAGCCGTCGGAGAGACTCGATATTAAGCTCTAACTTCTCTCCCAACCACAGAGAACGGTCGGTATGATCTCCCACATCGTCGCCTGTTGAGGGATGGACGAGAATATCCCAACCCTCACGATTGAGCATCAACCAGGGGACAACCTTGCCAAATTGCTCTGGTAAGAACGCAACTTGATACATTGCCTTTGGGTGTGGACCAATCGGTTTGTCATGCCAACGCCCCAGTTGCACTTCAAAAGACGCGCCCAATCCTTCGCGTACACGCGCAGCCGCCTCACGACTGGCAGTATTGAAGTAGATATGAGCATGAAAACCAGTAATCTGGGCAGTATCTTTCATCGCGCTTAGCTCCACTGTATCTGAGCGTGAACTAATCGTAACGGTTGAATTCATTGGCAGCAGACAATACTTGCATCATAACTGAGACTCTTGTCCGTCCAATGCAATAAGGTGTTAGGCATTACTTCCTTAATATCCCAGAACCCTTCTTTTATTTGAGTGAATTCGGAAAGTGCAAGCTTCCTTAAAGCCCATTCGCTTGTAGATATTTAGACCATCCGGCGCTGCCTGAAGGGTGGCAAAACGCGCTCCAAATTTCTTGGCATAACTCAGTGTGTAATGTGTGATTGCCGAGCCGTAACCGCGACTTCTAAATTCTTGAAGCGTACTGATATCGAAGAGGCTTGCTGTCTGACGAAGCAAAAAGATTGAACTTGTACAAACAGGCTTATTATCGACATACCCCAGAAACAATTTCAAAGGACGATTCTCCAAATCATCCAACTCGCCCACCCGCTGATAAAATGACATAACGAAGTCATCTGGCTGCTCAAAAAGTGAAGCGATAATCTTTCCAAATTCAGAGATTCCTTCAAAAGACGTTGCCATGCGGAAATTTAGATTAGGCGGGTACTGAATGTCTTGGGATAAATCATCAAGATTCGCAACCATACCCATGTCCACTTCATCTTCGATAAATCCATGCTCATCTAAGGTTGAAGAGACATAAGCATCCCGAAATTCTTCACAAGTCCACCAAGCTGCTGGTAAACGAGCTGAATTAAACTCTTCGCACACCTCGGCAATAATACGCCTTCCGTCTTCGCTATCGAATTTTTTACTAATAACGAGATTAAACGTATCTGTTTTGTAGCCAGAATTGATGAAGACGTAATTTTTTGTTTGTTCAACTTTCATCTCTGGAACAAATTGGCTGGGCAAATAAATATTTTTCCCAATCAGTCCTTCAAAAAGTAACTGAATTTCGTCGTATCTTCTAAATTCTTCTTCTATCATCTGCATCGTCTCCCCTCTCTCAATTTTATATACAGAACTGGGCGAGAGGTGTGAAAATGCGGCTAGCTTTCACCCTGCAAATGGGAGTGCGATCTGCGGAACGTACAGAGTAACCTCCGAGTCATTGAGTTAGAGATACCTCTTCGCCTTAACTTAATGTTTTGGAAAACAGCCTCCTTGTGGACGGTTGCTGCCACTGTGGCTTTAACAGCAATCTCCCTTTCTCAAGAAGCCGCACAACTGACAAGCACGGCACAGGTTACTAATACAACTCCTGCACTGACTGATTCTGGGCAACAAAATCAACCCATCCGTATCATTCCTGGCATCAAGGGAGGAGTTAGTGCTGTTGCTGTTAACCCAGATGGACAGCTACTCGCTACGGCTAGCACAGGTGAGCCAAGTATCCAGCTATGGAATCCTCAGACGGGACAACTCTTACGTACCCTGAAGGGGCACACCAGTCCAGTTGCAGACGTTGCCATCAGTCCTGATGGAAAAATTCTTGTCACTGGGAGTGGAGATAAAACAATCAAACTGTGGGATGTCAACACAGGGCAGTTAATTCGTACCCTTGCTGGACATTCCGATGTTGTAAGGACTGTTGCCATTAGTCAGGATGGAACAATTCTCGCCAGTGGGAGTTGGGATAAGACAATCAAGCTGTGGAATCTCGAAACTGGGGCGTTAATCCGTACTCTTACAGGACATACACAGTCAGTGTCAGCCCTTGCCCTGAGTTCAGATGGAGAAACTCTGGCTAGTGGTAGTGTTGATGAAACGTTGAGGATTTGGAATCTCAAAACAGGGAAGTTACTACAAACCTACAGCGATAATTTTTCACCTTACCCAGGCTATTTCAGTTATTCAGTAAACTCAGTTGCTATCAGTCCCGATGGACAATTTGTGGCTAGTTCCACGATTGATGATGTCTCAAAGGGGCATATTGAAGGGAATACGATTCGCATTCGCAGTTTGAAGACAGGGCAGATTGTGCATAGCCTGAAAGCTGGATCGGGTAACTCAGTTAATACGATCGCCTTTAGCCCAGATGGACAAACGCTGATCGCTAGTTCTGGGGATGTTATGTTGTGGAACCTTCAAACAGGAGAGCGATCGCGTACCGTCAGCATCGGTTCCCAAGCGCTTGCCCTGAGCCGAGATGGACAAACTCTCTTTAGTGCTGGCAATGGTAGCCTTACTATCTGGGGCGTACCGGCTCTGATTTCTGATTCTCTTCAAAATGAACAATTGCTTCGTACTATTAACGCCCATCAAAACGCCCCTCAACAAGGTTGGGGAGTTTATACAGTTGCCCTTACCCCTGATGGACAGACAATCGCCAGTTGTAGTGCCAATAACAATGGTGAGGTTAAGGTTTGGAATCGTGATTCTGGAGCATTGCTTTACACTCTGAAAACAGGAATACTTGGGTGCGCGATCGCAACTAGCCCCGATGGAGAAACTCTTGCTACTAGCAGTGTCAGAGCTGGTGGCAGCCAGATAATTAAGGTATTCAATTTCAAGACAGGGCAGCTAAAGACTACCCTCTCTGGAGGTGACAGCAGCAGCATTGATCAGCTTGTCTTCAGTACTGATGGACAAACCTTGATTAGCGGCGGTATCAATGATGGCAAAGATGCAATTAAGGTTTGGAATCTAGCCACGGGGCAATTACGCCACACCTTGTCGGAAAATAGATACCAGGGGTTTTTCTCCCTGGCTATTAGTCCTGATGGCAAAACGCTCTTTAGTAAGCAATACCGGGATGAGGTGAGAGTTTGGGACTTGCAGGCAGGGAAGCTCAAAGGCACTTTACCTATACAGTCATTTGGTGACATTCGCGTCTCACCTGATGGACAAGTCCTAATGGGGACGGATGGAAAGGGCGATATCAATGCCTGGAGTTTACCAACAGGAAAGTTAGTCGGCACGGTGCCTCTTAGCAGTCTTCATTTCTCTTCCTACAGTCCTTCCCGTGCCTTTGCCATTAGCCCTTCCGGGCAAATTTTAGCAACAGACAACGAGAGTAACAGCATCACACTCTGGAATCTCCAAACTGGGAAGTTAATTGATACCTTGAGAGGACATCCCAACACAGTTGCTTCTTTAGCGTTCAGTGCTGATAATCAAATTCTTGTCAGTGGCGGGAGAGAAGGTTTAGTCAAGATTTGGCGCATACCCACTTCTCCTGGGGCTGAGTAGGGTATCGAGTTGCCTTAGCGGCTATATCTGAGAATCCGAGAGTGAACTGATGGTAACGGCAAGCTTCACAGACACTAACCAATCTAGAAAGAAACAGGAAAGAAGACACCAGCCCCAGACTGTTTTATGATCGACCTGGAGAGCGAGTTAGCCAAAGCATTTCATTAGATATCGAGGCTGCCTCGCTCTCTGAGAATTTCATAGCTTCGTATGGTGGGCCCTTATGACAAGGTATAGCCTCTCAGCAAAAACGCTTTACTCAAAAGTGTTATCGCTTGGCGCTACACTCGCTTTAGTGGCGTTAGGAACTTGGGATCTTCCAGCTTTTGCCGGGAAGACTAACTTAGAAACTCAGTTCAGCGCTAACCCTCAAATCCTCGTTGCCCGACAACAACGTAGAGGGCGCTGGATTGAAGTTGACCTCTCTGCTCAGCGAGTCACTGCCTGGAATGGCAGAAAAAAGGTTCGCTCTTTCATGGTTTCAACCGGAAAGCGGCGCACGCCGACTCGTCTTGGCACTTTTTCCGTTCAATCCAAGCACCGCTCAACTCGAATGCGTGGTCGAAACTACAACGTACCCAATGTTCCTTACGTAATGTATTACTCTGGCGGCTATGCCCTGCATGGTGCCTACTGGCATAACCGCTTTGGTACGCCAGTCAGTCATGGTTGTGTTAACTTGCGAACCGCTAGTGCTCGTTGGTTATATAACTGGGCACCTATCGGCACACCTGTGGTTGTTCGCCGATAGCGGTAAGCCGTTCTAGCGCAAGTTTGAGTACCACACATGTAGAGGTGGGCAATGCCCACCTTTCTTACAGGTTCAAATTTGGGTCAGTCCTGATGATTGCTAGACTCTGCGAGTAAACTGTGCCACTTGTTAATTAAGCGTTCAGCTCACTAGACTTATGCTCCACAAGCTGACGCACCAAGTCGGCTAAGCGTTCACCACTATCCGCGACCGCGAGATCCGCCGTTTTTTGCGCCATGGTCTGCAATACTTGGGGTGACTGGAGTAAATGCAACACCTTGCTTTCCAACAGTTCGGGGGTCAGTTCCGTCTGACGAAAAACCAGAGCCGCTCCCGTAGTGGCAAAACTGGCGGCATTAAAGGCTTGGTGGTCTTCCGCGGCAAATGGATAGGGAATCAAAATAGCAGGAGTTTGCGTAATCGCCAGTTCTGTTAATGAACCCGAACCAGCGCGGCTAACGGCCAAATTGGCGCGTTGCAGTAGCCCTGCCATATTGTGATAAAAGGGCATAGGAAAATATTGAGGATGCTGGAGGGCTTGGGCGTCAGGGTCTTTCTCACCGGTTAAATGCACAATCCAGGCACCGGCCTCAAACCAAGCCGGGGCACATTGACGCACCAGTTGATTCACCGCGATCGCACCTTGGGAACCCCCAACCACTACAATCAAGGGTACGTCTTCAGGTATCGGCAATTCCAGCTTCTGAGGTTCTTGAAAACTAGAGCGCACGGGTGTCCCCACATAGACGCTTTTCACCTTGGGTAGGTATTTGGCCGTTGAGGCAAACCCTAGAGCAACACGAGTACACAGGGGACTAAACCAACGCGTGACTTTTCCAGGGATGGCGTTCGATTCATGTAAAATCACGGGCAAGCCTAGCATCCGTGCGGCAATAATCGCTGGTCCTGCAATGTAACCGCCAGTTGTAAAGACGCCATCAAATTGACCGGTTTTGAGGAGTCGTCGTACTTGGAGAATGGATGCTACCAGACGCCCTAAGATTCGCAGTGTACCTAGACCAAAACGCTGTTGAAAGCCTTCGACAGGAATTGTGTGGAGGGGGTATTGAGCGGGGACTAGCTCTCGTTCTAGGCGATCGGGGACACCGAGCCACTCAATTTTATAATCTTGTAGCTGATCGGCGACGGCGATCGCGGGAAATAGATGCCCCCCAGTGCCACTGGCAGCAATCAACAATCGAATGGGTGGGTGATGCAAGGTTCTTTGTTCTCCTACGGGCGGCTGGACTTTCCGTTAAAATCTAAAGATTAGCTGTAAATTGGCAACTTGAGTATCCTTCTGGAATACGGTGTAACCATCTATATCTATATAAACTATTTCCTACGATTCCCCCAATGTCCAATCCGGCAATTTTACTCCCTAGGCTCTTCCACTGTCTTACGCCTCAATAATTTACTCTGCCGAACGGGAATCTCAATCATTATTCGATATATTCATGGGCGAGGTTTCAATCATTCCTACAAAAGGTCTCATCAAATTCGTGCAGTCGCCAAGAGTGTGCTTGTTCCGGTAGGTAGCTTTACTCTCAGGTAAAGATACAGGTAGAGTGTGGGGCTTTCGACGAGTAAGCTAAGATCGACAATCAGTTATAAAGTAACGAATGGAGCCTCCAAGCTTCAATTATTTAGACGAAATTGGCGTTTATTAAACTATCCCCTAGTATGCTCTCAATGCACAATCCAGTAAGTTCTATGCAAAAGCGCTCCCAATCCCTGATATCCTTTGCCAAGTCTCTCCGTGTGAGCTGGTCAGTGTTGTTTGTACTCAGTTTAGGTCTTACCATGGGATGGGCCAGGATTGTGCAAGCGGAAAGCCCCGAAACAGCACCTCCTCAGCTTAAAGACATGTTGACGCAAATCGATGCAGCCGCAAATCGTCGTGATGTTCCGGGTGTGATGCAGTTCTACGGTGGTAATTTCAAACATTCCGATGGTTTGACACGCGGTTCCATGGAAAAAGCGATCAGTCAACTGTGGCAGCGCTACTCCCAGTTGAATTACCGTACAGAACTCAAGGATTGGAAAAGTGAGGGCAATGGAGTTGTTGCAGAAACGGTGACGTATATTACGGGAACGAAGCCAAGTAATGGTACGACGCTGAAACTCGAATCCACTATGCGATCGCGCCAGCGCATTGAAAACCAAAAAATTGTGCAGCAGGAAATTTTGGCAGAGCGCACGCAACAGATGTCCGGTACCAATCCTCCCCATATTGAAGTACAGCTACCAGAGCAGGTGCGTCCCGGTCAGTCTTTTAGCTTTGATGTGATTGTCAAGGAACCTTTGGGGGATAGTTTGCTACTAGGGGGGGCTTTGGAAGACACGATTAAGCCCGATCTCTATGCTAAACCGAGTGAATTTAAGCTGGATTTACTACCAGCCGGTGGAATTTTTAAGATGGGTAAAGCCCCGACGAAACCCCAAGACCATTGGCTGTCAGCGGTGTTGGTGCGTAAGGATGGCATGACAATGGTTACGCAGCGCTTACAGGTTGTGAATGGTTCCTCGACTTCGAGAAAGTCTATCCGGTGACATCCTCCCGCGCTAAATCTTGCGATTGTAGCGCGTCCCAGCGCCGACCTTATAAGAGAGTACGGGCATTGCAGCGTTTTGCTAAAGTTAAACTACCCCCAGAGCTAGTTTACGGATTTAAAACTCAAAACAATGCCCTTGATTGCTGTAGAGGGTCAAAGCATCAAACTTTCCCCCGAACCCTGGTTAGCTGTTAATCTTTCGATGTTTTTTCCAGGTATAGGACAGTTATACGTCGGTGAGAGGGTCAGGGGAATAGGATTTCTATGCAGTCAACTGGTATTGATTGCGATCGCGGCTTGGTCTATATTCAGTCCTAACGGCAATACGGTGACTGGGATTAGCTGTTTATTCCCCATCACTGCTATCTATATTTTGAATCTATTTGATGCCTACTTCTGTGCGAGGAGGCACTTAAATGTTCAGTTATCTGAAAAAATTCCCAGAATTAACAAAGACCCTTGGTTTGCCGTTTTCCTCTCTCGAATCTTACCAGGACTGGGTCAATTTTATTTGGAAAAAGCCATTTTGGGTGGTTTTCTCCTGTCATTAATTATTATTTTTTCCAGCCTTGCTAATATTTTCTCTCATCTAATTGTATTTATTCCTATTATCTCAGCGGTCGCTTGTTACGATGCGTTTGTGGTTTTTCCCAAGCCTAAAAAAGCAAAGTCACATCTAATTACTCTCATTGCTTTATTCGTCCTTGTTGTTGGACTCATTAGTAACTATCTGCCCCTATGGATTGAGCAAAAAATAGAACTTTTCGAGATACCCAGCAAGTCTATGTTACCGACGCTCCAGGTAGGAGACAGAATCTTAGTCCACAAATCCAGCCCTTACTTCCCACGACGGGGAGACATGGTCGTTTTTCGAGTACCTGACGCGGCCAAACGCCTGGACAATCAGTCCAACAACAACGAAGCAGAATATTTCATTAAGCGCGTGATTGGGGAACCGGGGCAAATGATTCACATTACCAACGGCATCGTTTATATCAACAACCAACCGCTACAAGAAGTTTATATTGAAGAACCTCCCATCTATGAATTAGAACAGCAGGTAGTGCCGGCTGACTCTTACTTTGTCATGGGTGACAATCGCAACAACAGTTTTGACTCCCACATTTGGGGATTTTTAAAACAAGGCTATATTGTGGGTAAAGCTTACAAAATTTACTGGCCACCCCAACGAGTTCAGTCCCTTTTGATCAGTCATTCGTTAAAATCTCACACCCACGCCGCCTTGAACGGAAACGGCTGTTCCTCCCCCATTGCGATAGGCGTCGAAGGCAATAATCGCATTGCCAAAAAGAACTGTATTGCTATTCGGGACGACGTAATCGACACCCGGTTGTAGTGCCAAGCTAGTCTTATCGCCCACGGGTGAAGGTGTATCCCCACTGGCGAAGGCGGCTCCGACACCTAGATAAGCATCGGTTTGCCAGTTTAGAGGCACATCATAGGAAATCGTAGGCACAACAGCGGTACCAGCGCCAATCAAAGCTTGTGCTCGCAGAGATAAAGGAAGTTCCAAAAGTTTGTAGCGTACTGCCAGCACTCCACCGATTTGCCGACCATTGCCCTGTGGGCCGTCATTAATCCCAAAGGTCGCTCCAGCACCCACATAACTGCCATAGGCCGCCTGAGCGGATGCTGGTTGTGTGGTTGCTCCAAGACCGGCGACAGTCGCGACACCCCCCAACATCATGGCCGTTACTCCAACCAACAAACCTTTTAGACGAACCATTTGCTTCCCCCCACCACGTATATAGCTGAATACTGGGTTTGAGCAGATTTTAGCCTAATTTATTGGTAAACCCTATTGGGGATGGGTGGAGTATCTGTCCCAGAAAAACAACCGATCTGTAGGAAAGTGATCACCTGCGGCACCAACAAGGCAATCGCACGGTTTTAATCAATCCGGTTTTTGGCCTAGAGAATTCTCCAATAGCAATTGTGTTCAGCGTTTTCTTTGTTTAAAACTAATATTATTCGCTTACCAACACAGTGGTGCCAAAAGCGATCGCTTATCGGACTGTGACAGTCAACGTCAAATCGCTCATACCCCAGACTTCTAAGAACCGACTAAATAACCGTTCACTGGCTGATGTCATATCTCCATCCGGCTCAATGATTCCACCCTCGATCAGCCTTCCTCCATCGGTTTGCAAATCCAAGCGCAATTCACCCTCATCGCCTTTGTGAAGAACCAGGCTTCCCCTAGCCAAGACTTGCCCCGCACGACTAATAATGGCACACCGCATAATTTAAGTTCCCCCTGCTTTAAACAACATCCTTAATCATCATGCCAGGGTATTTACGGTGATAGAGCAACGCGATGTCTTGCCGTGAGCGGAAAGGACATTCTGGGCTACTGAAGAAGTCCCTTAGAAGATGGCGATCGCAATGATACGATCAAGGCGACGATCTGCGGCACGCTACACGAACGCACTCTATTGATATGCATCGAATCTTCATCCCTGCCATTGCGCCACCGGCAGTACAATCTGAACCCGCTTGGTGGTTCGCCTTTGTCGGCAATCAGCTCTTAGTTCGCCTGGAAGGAACAATCAGCGAAATTCCCAACCTGATCAACCTCGCAGAGATTGGCTTGGTACCCGTGCGAACCCAATTTCTCGGCACCTTGGATGCTCAGCCTTGTTACTCGGCACAACTACCCCAAGATGTCAGTCTACTTGATGGCATGGCTTTGCGGGGACTGCGCGAATTGTACGGAACGTTAGACGAAGACTTGTTTGTACTCAGTGGTCGTGCTATTCAAATCGTAGAGTGGGATCGTACCCACCAGTACTGCGGACACTGCGCCACGCCAACCACTCAATTACCCAATGAGCGTGCCAAGCGTTGCCCCAAGTGTGGATTCGTTAATTATCCTCGCCTCTCGCCTGCGATTATTGTGCTCATTTGTCGTGGTGAAGAGATCTTATTGGCTCGTGCCCCCCGGTTGCCAGCCGGGATGTATGCTTTAATCGCTGGATTTGTGGAACCGGGAGAATCCTTGGAAGAGACAGTGGTGCGAGAGGTACGTGAAGAAGTGGGGATTGAGATTAAAGACATTCGTTATTTTGGCTCACAACCCTGGCCGTTTCCCAACTCCCTGATGATTGGATTCACTGCCACCTATGCCAGTGGTGAAATTGTGATCGAACCTGAAGAATTGTCAGATGCGGCCTGGTTTAGCAAACACAATTTGCCGTTGCTTCCTCCTAAACTGAGTATTGCTCGAAAACTGATCGATTGGTTTATCTCAACACAATAAAGTCTTGGGGGCAATCATGCGATGCCTATCCCTAGGGCTTGGGTTAATAGAGAAAACCCCACATCAGCCTTTCGTATACTTATGAAATAAATGCATTAAACTTTGAGTGTTTTCTCCTGGTTTACCTTGCGAGATATATAACTCATCAATTTGAACGACGGGCATTATCTCTTTAGTGGAAGAGGTGATAAACGCTTCATCACAATGATTTAACTGGCTGTAAGCAATCGATTGTTCAACGATTTCAAATCTATCTTTAGCCAGTTCCAAAATCACATCTCTTGTGATCCCATTCAAAATACCTTCTTTCGGTGTAATGAGTTGAGAGCCTCGAAAAACAAAGAAATTTGTAGTTGTTCCTTCCAATACATCCCCCTGCGAATTCATATAGAGTGCTTCAACTGCATTCGTTTGTTTGGCTTGTTGGAGTGCCCCAATCGCCGAGATATAATTCAGGCTTTTGGCTTTAGGAATGAACCGCTCTATGGGTACAGTGATCACTTTTATGCCTTGTTCATAATATTCCTGGGGATATTTAGAAACAGGAGTGACAATCACCATTAGACTTGGTTGACCGAGAGGTGTAATAAAGTCAGCGGAAGCTCCACCCGTCACGACAATCCGAATGTTAGCTTCAGGGAGATGATTGTGTGTGAGTGTATTTTGCGTGATCTCTTCGATTTCTGCGGTTGACCACGGTAAACTCAAGCCAATTAATTTCGCTGAATTTTGCAGCCTTTGAACATGTTCTGTGAGTTTAAAGGGTACTGCGTTATAAGTGCGGAGAAAATCAAAGACTCCATACCCTCGGACAATGCCTAAATCATTAAGGGGCAGGCAAGCCTGATCGAATGGAACATATTTCCCATTAAGGTAACAGATGGGTTGAGTCATTTTCTATGATCGATACGTCTTTTTGAGCGTTTTATATGAACCAAGAATATGTTTAATCATAATCTCATGAGCTTAAACTCCCATCAACGATGATGCATCCTAACCCTCACTGATGAAGGCTTGAATACACTCTAGAATCTCATCTAATTCAACGAGCAGCTCCGAAGCTCCCAAAAGCTGATTGTTTTCAGCCTGACGCTCTAACTCAGCGGCGATTTCTGGCATCTTATAGATGGCTACCGTTGCACTTGAACCTTTGAGTTGGTGGGCGCGACGAGCCAAAGTGGTACAATCTCCTACTGCAAGGGCATTCTTTAATTCTTCCAAGTAAACGAGTGCATCTTCTAAAAAGACTTGTAAAAGTTCTTTCAGAAATTCCGTATCTCCTCTAGAGAGTTCTGACAAACGCTCTAAATCGACAGGTACTTCATTGGCATGTTTGGCAACGGATGGGGGAATTGTTAAGGGACTAGAGAGGTGATAAACGTTGGGAGTCAATGGTGGTGAGTTTTGAGTCGTGGCAATGCTCAAGTGCCCGGATGGGAATTCTGGCTCTTTGATTCCTAAACTGGCTAATTCCTTGACTCGCGGCGGTAGCCAACGCTCTAACACTTGTTCCAATTCTTCTAGCCTTACGGGTTTGCTGATGTAGTCATCCATGTCTGCCGCCAGACACTTTTCGCGATCGCCTACCAAAGCATTTGCTGTCATCGCAATCACGACTGTTCGACGCGATGCACCTTCAAAGGCACGCAAGTGGTGGGTGGCTTCGTAACCATCCATAATAGGCATCTGACAGTCCATCAGGATAATGTCATAGGGGGAAGCAGATGACGGCATCAGCGAACGAACAGCTGTTCGTGATGGCTCCAAAGGGGCAGTACGGAGCGTTCGCCAAGCATTCGCAACAATCGGAGTGTTATCGACGCCCAGTTCGGGCGTGACGTGAGGAAATTCTCCGATTCGGACTTCATCCCACTGGGACGCCATCACTAGAGCATCCATTTCACTGTCTTCCCCTGCCAACAGTTTTTGCTCGCCAGTCCCAGCTAAGCTGAGACACCGCGTTAGCAAGTCGAGTGCTTGTCTGCCGTTAACTACACAATCGGCCTCATAACCCAACATTTTCAATTGATTGAGTACAACTTTTTGGTTAGTCGGAGTATCTTCTACCAACAAAATTTTCACCTTTGAGCGGTAGGATACGCTCTTTGGCGTTAGTAAGGGCGGTTGAAGCACAGTAACCTGACTCGGATGCTTCAACTCATCCAAGGGCATCAAAACCTGCCTGAGACAACCCAATAGCTTAGAGGCTTTCAAGGGCTTGGTGATACACCCACTAAACCCCAAATCCATCAGACGTAACGCCAGCGATCGCTCTTGCACCGAGTTCATCAGCAACCACTTTGTTGAGCTATGTAGCCCTGTTGTGTGACTAGAACCGGGTAAATTAACCGACTCCCAGGCGTTTGTGCCAGTGTTACGGGTTAAATCAGTCGCAGCCTGACTGGCACTCTGGGTTTGAAGCACTAAAGCCAAAGCCGCTCTGACACTTTCGCTTTCCCTGTCTAGCAAGTTCAAGTCAAAAATTGCGACATCAATAAACTGGTTTTTGCGCTCAACAGATCGCCAAACCGTGACAGCTTCTTCACAACTGGACGCTTCCAAGACATCCATTCCCCAAAAGATTGCCAGAGAATGCACCACTTTCCGAATGGTGGCGTTACCACTGACAATTAACAATTTCAACCCAACCAAATCAAGAGCGGGTGGTGGCGTAGCTAGATTACTCGCTTGTTTCACCAGTGGTAAGGTGAACCAGAAAGTTGACCCCTGCTTGGGACAGGAGGATAGGGGGAGCGGGGATGGTAGGGTTGGAGGCGTGATTTTAGGAAGCTCAGCAGGGCACGCTAGTACACAGGGTGGGAAAAATTTCTCCGGTTTCTCTGGTGTTTCGGCTCCTCTCGGCAGGAAAACGGCAGATTTCCTGCTCTTTTTTCCCTGCTGTGAAGCCACTTTCACCGACCACCGCCCCGCCACGAAAGCTCCCCCTCGACTGGCAACGCCGATTTCACCCCCCATCAGTTCTACCAACTGCTTACAAATGGCTAAGCCTAAGCCGCTACCTCCATGCTGCCGCGTGCTGGAAGTATCCACTTGGGAAAAGGATTGAAACAGCTTCTTTTGGTCTGCGGGTGCAATGCCGATCCCTGTATCCGTTACGGAAAATCGTAGTTCAGAATAGGTCGAAGTCTCAAATTCTAAGGACACTTGAATCACCACTTCTCCCGCAAACGTAAATTTGATCGCATTCCCAACCAAATTCATCAAAATCTGCCGCAGTCGATGAGCATCCCCCAGTAACTGTCGCGGCACATTATTATCAATTAAAACGGCTAATTCTAACCCTTTGCTCTGAGCTGCGGTTGCCAATAAATCCGCAACATCTTCTATGCAGCGGTTTAAGTCAAATTCTTGAATCTCCAGACGCATTTCACTGGCTTCCAGTTTGGAAAAGTCGAGAATGTCGTTGAGCAGCGTCAGCAAATTCTCGGCACTGACGCGTAGCGTCTGCACAAAGTCTACTTGTTCAGGATTAAGGTCTGTTTTTGCCAGCAATTCGGTCATCCCCAACACCCCATTCATGGGGGTGCGGATTTCGTGACTCATATTGGCGAGAAATTGGGATTTGAGTCGCGAGTTTTCTAATGCCGCTTCTCTGGCTTCTACCAACTCGTTGATTCGGTCGGTAGCAATCACCACACCCCCCACGGAGCCTTCGGGGGTAGACCAAGGTTGAACGGCCCAACGGAGGTAGAGAGTGGAACCATCTTCTCGTTCCCACTTATCTTCCGGCTGGGACAAGACTTCACCGTTTAACGCGCGTTGCACCACAGCCTGCCAGCGGTGTGGAAAGTCGGAAAAAACCTCACACAGCGTCCGACCCATCATGGACTGTCCTTCTAAGCCGTAATCCATTGACCACTTGTGAGAATGCACCAGACAGCGCATCTGTGTATCGAACATGGCGATGGCAACGGGAGCATTGGCAATAATCTCCCGCAATTGCTGGCGCTCTCGTTCTAGTGCTTGCTCAACCTGCTGGCGTAAGCGAACCTCGCCACAAGTCTCGCGAATGTGGAGATAAGCGTAGAGTCCGTCTGGAGAGGGGTAGGCTCGGACTTCATAGGAGAGGTTACGATGGGAACAAAATTGTTCAAATATGACACAAACCTGCTCGTTTACTACCTTGTGATATTGCTCAAAGCAAATGGAGTTAGCGTGTTCGGGAAGCTCATCCCACAAGGTTTTACCGAGGAGTTCATCAGGGGTTTTATCGAAAAGCTGTGCGGCTTGCCCGTTGATGTAAGTAAACTGCCATTGGTGATTTAAGGCAAAGAAGGCATCGCTAATACTTTCTACAATGCTGACCATTTGTTGCTGCGACTTGGCCAGGGCAATCTGAGCTTGGTGGCGCTCAATGGCATAGCGCAGAACGTAAACCAGCAAAGGGCTGTTCACTTCTTCTTTGATCAAATACTCCTGATCACTGGAGGTTATGGCCTTCATGGCTAGACCTTCATGCTCAAGATCGGTCACCACAACAATGGGTGTGAGGGATGCTTTGGCACGGACGCTCACTACAGCCTCCATCCCCTGACTATCGGGCAAAGAGAGGTTTAATAGAATGACATCAAATCTGTTTCGCTCCAAGAGCTTAAGCGCCTGATCAAGCCGCTGAGCATGAGTCCGCTCAAAGCTTATCCTTCGGGCTTGTGATAAGAACTTTTCAAAACGTGCAGCTTCTTGGAGGTTGCCCTCAACCAAAAGGACTTTAAACGATTCGGCTTCCATTGTTATGTTGGTTATTCCCTTTAGTTGCATCCGAAATAAGTAGACTTTTAACCCTTCGCATGACACCGTTTTTGGAATTAACGGGAGAGTCGAAAAGAAGTGATACTGGCTGCTTTGGCAGTATGAGCATGGGCACCAACTCGACTAACGCATCTTGGAAATGTTCAAGTTTTTTTTCAGAGGATTGGTGAACAAAATATAGATGGATTGACTCTTAATATGCATGATTTTTTCTATGTTATGTTATTCCTCAAGATTTTTACTTGCGGAAAAGTTTATTGGAACGACTAATAAAAGTTTGAATTAATCTTTTTTGAAAATGTTATATTTCTGTTAATCTTCATAAAACTGACAAACTTGCCTATTGAGTGTTTATCAAAACTTGGCAAATTCTTTTTGGGTTAAGGTCATGTAGATTTGTCGTCTATTTTTATCCACCTCCAATCGGTAGCCCACAACAGTCAAGTAGTATTAAAGCTTGATTGTAACCTTAGGCTGATTACAATGGCAGCTGATTGAGTTATCTATTCAGGGATGTGTTCGTATACAAGACTTCTCTCCTGAGGCGGAAAAGAGAGGATGAACTCAGGGGATTCGAGACTTTCAGATCTAACCATCATTTATTGTGTTCGTCGCATCTTTTGAGCGCCTGGGGATTCTGCCGAAGTTAGCTAAACTGAGAATAGTAAAGGACACAAGTTTTATGTTCTCTTCGATGCCGTTAGGTTGAGATGCTTGAGTGTCTTGCTGGGCTAAGACGGTGTAAGCCAGTAGGCTTGCCTGCTTGAGGAGAGCAATTGTCGCTGGAAAATCCCACCGCTCTCTTGACAAGAGGATGCAGCAGGGTACAACGCCTTGCCATAGTTCTTGCACAGGGTGCTAACCGGGTGCCACCATTCCTAGTGATACCCTTATGGTTAGCTTGAATTGATACTTTGGAGTTTTGTAGAGGCAGATAATATGACATCCTATGCAACCTCTTCTGCCAGAGCCGAGATGAGTGAACTCCGGCGTTTAAAAACGCTGCTGCCACCAGAATTGCAGAGCTGGGTCATGGTAGAAGCAACCACTGAAGTTAATCCCCCCTTGCTTCGCACTGAAGAAATTGGCAGAGATGAGGTTGAGATTCAAATTGACCTAGTCAAATGGGAGCAACTTGCTCTTGACCAGCGCAACTTGATATTTTGGCACGAAGTGGCTCGGATTCAGAATGATACCATCCCTAAGGAGGGCTGGGAAATGGCGGCTCTAGCCATTGGTTTGGGCGGTGCTGTAGGTGAACTGTGGGTACAGGATGCCTTGCTACTCTTGTTAGCCTTGGCGTTGTGTGGCGTTTCCGGCTGGCGGTTGTATCAAAAAAACAATGGGGATAAAACCCTCAAGGAAGCGGTAGAGGCTGATGAAAAAGCGATCGCCCTTGCCACTCGCTTTGGTTATACTCTACCCAACGCCTACAAAAGTCTAGGCAGCGCGTTGAAAACCCTGGTGGAAATCACACCGAGTCGGCGTCAACGGCGCAAATACGAAGCACGGCTTTCTGCTCTGAAAAAGAGTGCATCTCAAGCCAAAGCCAGAGTAAAATCCCAACGCGAGGAACAGTACTAAAGCTGATCCATCATTTTATGGGTCTGCGGTACGACACGCACCGAGGCGAGAGTGCGCTTCATTAAAGCTTGCCAAGCAAGAACCTGTTCCGGAGCAGGCACGCGCAAAGGCTGATTCGAGCCTTCCAACGGGGTGACCGGTTGGAGAAAGACTGGGATTTGGGGACTAACCTGTGCCACTAATTGAGCCGCCTGCTCCAACTCAGCGGCATCGGTATTGCGGTCAACAATTAACTTGACAAATACCTCCACTGATGATTTATGACAAAGCTGGAGAAATTCGGCGTGTGCCGACCAGTGTTCTTCGCCACTCACACTCTTGAGCTTAATATCCATACCCACCGAGTCTAAGTAGGGCAAAACCATAGCTAACTGTTCGGGACGGTGACCTCCGGTTTCCAGATAAATTGGCAATGGAGTGAGTTGTTGTAATAAAGGAAGAAACTCCACGAGAAACGGAGTATGGAGTAGGGGTTCGCCCCCCGTAAGCGTCAAGCTATCGTGTAAACCCGGCTGATTTTGCCGTTCCACCCATTTAAGCAGCAGGCTTCCTAGCACCGGATTGGGATGCGTTTCAAAATCCCGCTCTCCAGGCGTCCGCTCGATGCGACACTGGGAGGGGATGCCCCAAGTATGGGCACTGTCGCAAAACTTACAGCGTAGGTCGCACATCGCAAAGCGGACAAATATCTGACGAGTCCCGACGTTCAGACCTTCGCCTTGAATGGCAGAAAAAATTTCAACGAGGCGAGCAGTAAGCTTAGTTTCCAAGGGCATTCAGTTCTAGATAGCTTATTTTAACTTGCAGGAGGGGTTGGGGGGAGGCCATCAGTCCTCCTCACTCTAATCTCCGGTATCCTAGTAGTCGGTCAACTAGATATGGACTGTGTACTCATTACCCGGATTGTTCACAACCCGTGGTAGCGTTAAGGAAGCGTTAGGCGTCTCGAAGAGTGCCAGTACGTCCTAAAAAGGGTCTTACCGATGTAGCCCTAAGCCTGTTGTGCTATTAAGCAGGGAGCATGAAGTTAAGCCAAATATTTGGCGATGTCGAAGATTGTAGGACACAATAGTTGGTCAGAACGATAGGTTACAACTGAGTACCAAATTTTTATGGCTGACCCAGTTCCAGAAACAAGTTTTGAGGTAAATTTCACAAACGGTGCTGCTGTAATGCAGATACCGATTCGCTTGGCTGGGGTTGACGCTGTGGCCTTTAAAGACGCTTGTCACCAGCTTTTAGAAAAAAGCTCACTTCCCGAAAAACTCGTTTTTGATTTTTCACAGACGACGTTTATCGACAGCAGTGGGATTGGCGCAATCGTTAGCAATCATAAGAGCGCTCGACTCAAGGATGTTCAGTTGGTACTCAGGGGCGTGCTTCCGCAGGTGAAAGCCGTACTGGAAATGACGGCGCTCGACAAAGTTTTGACGATTGAGCCACAGGAGGCATCGGCAAATTCCGTTGCCAATCGCTCAAAAGCAGAGTTGCCAACGACTCACCCTTCTGTACAATCTAAGGTCAAGCGCATCTTAGACGTTTTGGGTTCGCTGGTGGGTTTAGGCATTACAGCTTTAGTGTTTATTCCGATCGCGCTGGCGATTAAACTCAACGCTCCAGGCCCGATCTTATTTAGTCAGACCCGCTTAGGTTGGATGGGAAAGCCGTTTAAGATCTGGAAATTCCGCTCCATGTATGTTGATGCCGAAGCCAGAAAAAAAGAGCTTGAAAATCAAAATCAAGCAGATGGTAAGGTATTCAAAATGGAAAACGACCCCAGAATTACAAAGGTGGGTCGCATTTTGCGGAAAACGAGTCTGGATGAACTCCCTCAGTTTTGGAATGTCCTCAAAGGTGAGATGAGTTTGGTTGGCACCCGACCCCCGACACCGAATGAAGTTGACATTTATGAGGTACCCGAATGGCAACGATTAGATGTCAAACCCGGAATGACTGGTGAATGGCAGGTCAATGGGCGATCTTCCATCCGCAATTTTGAAGACATCATTAGACTGGATTTACGCTACCAGCAAAACTGGAGCTTGGCGTATGACCTGAAGCTCATTCTCAAAACAATCTTGGTTGTGTTTCGTAAAGACAGTGGCGCTGTTTAAAAAACCCTGGAACCTTGTTTGGTTGAGGCATAACGAAAAACCCCTCAAACAAGACCGTCTCCAAGTCGAGACGGACTTGCACGCTGTGACACCAGTTCTACAGTGGTTTGAGGATTTTACCAAACCGCTCCTGCCTCAACCCTTTCAATCGCAGTGCCAACTCGCATTTGTCGAAGGCTTTACAAATGCAGTTCGCCATGCTCATCAAAACTTACCTCCAACAACACCCATTGAGCTGGAGTTGAAGATATTTCCTGACAGCTTAGAGATGCGAATTTGGGATCAGGGGCAGCCATTTGATTTGCAAACTAAACTCCAAAAAGCCCTCGACCACCATAAAGATGCTGATCCACTAGAGGAAATAGGAGGCAGAGGGCTGATTTTTATGCACCAGCTCATGGATGAGCTAGCGTACTTGCGCGTAGACGAGCGCAATTGTCTGCTGATGCGTAAACGGCACTAGATTTCAGCAACCGCTCTCTCAATCAGTCGTCGAGCTAAGGTTTGGGTGCCTGTATGCTCGAAATAGTTCGTAGACACATCGAGAAAAGCCCCTAGATAGTCCAATTTGCTATCAGCAACGTCAATAAACCCTTGCAGGTTATTGGCGACATTTTGTGGAGTCAAACTTTTTGAGGCCACAAAATTACTCATCCAACCTTTGACTGAATCAAAGCTTTGACCGATAAAGTTGAGCTTACCGCCCGCATCGCCCCCAGGAATGGCGTCACTAACGCTGCTGAAGGTCTGATTGCGTTCTAAATCTGAAGGACTCAGTCCCGAAAGGGTGGATTGTGCCTGCCTGATAAAATCGGGGCCGAGGGGAATCAGGCCATCAAAACACACTAACGCGGCCATCCGCATCAAATTTTCGCCACTGTACTCCCCTAAAGAGGCGACAAAGTCCCCAATACTATCGCCGGGGATGCCGTTAATCTGACAGAAGGCGACTAACTCTACAACCAGCTTCAAGGACAAATCAATCGTTTGGGCTTTGTCCGCTTTGGGTGTTAGGTTGCTTAAAAACCCCATGAGTGGGATTTTTTCGCCGACTTTATTGGCTAGAGCCGCCGCACCCAAGGCATAATCCGTCTTGTCAACGGTTTGGTAAAGCCACATGGCACGTTGGTAGCCTTGAGAGCGGTCATTGTACAGGTAGACAGCGCGATCGCCGATTTGCTGAATGATTTGTTCGTCCGTTTCACCCGTGACCGTGCGAATGGTATTCTCAAAACCAACCACATTTTGCCACTCACCAGGAATGACAAAGTCGAGAGACCTCAACGCCATTGTGGTGATGTTGCTGGTTGGTAGCTCATCAACAAGTTCAAAAATTGGTTTGCTCATGGGCAGGCTCCTTGCCTTAGTTTTGAAGATTTGTACGAACTGATTAGGGAGGGCAAAGTTCTCTAACGCCCTACCCTTGACTAATGCATCTAGCGTCACGCCGGACTACGCCCCGCTACTCTAACGCGCCCAACCACGAATGTCAGCATTCTATTAGGTTGAACGCTCACGCCTTGAGTTTTGAGGCTCACGTCACTTTCCGTTGTGGCAGGCAGTAAAAAATTACCCGAGTTATCGTCTTTAGGGGCTGAAACTGTACTTCAGTTTCGATTGTCACACCTGTTATTTATTGAGTCGAGCAAGACCCGCCAGGTCAAATTTTTGCAACCAAGTTTCGCGATTAAAAGAGGGGTCAGTGGATCTGACTGTAACCTGGTAGCGATTATTGACGAGTACACTGGTTTGACTATTGCCAACAGTTGCCGCTGGATAACCGGCAATGGTTTTAGTGCTTTGTTGGTATTTATTTGCCGTAGTGGGGGTGCTTTTGATATCAGAGATAGAAAGTGTGGCAATATCTTTACCGTCTTTTGTCAACTTGGCTTGGGCAAAACCTTTTTTCTCCTGAGTATAAACACGCTGGTAGCCGCTATCCGCTTTAGGGAAGAATTTATTGAAATTGGCTCCTTGTGTAGCATCTTTGACTACAGCCTGACCACTCTTCTGCTGGCTGCTTGTCTGTTGAGCTTGGTCAAAACGAGAAGGCGGCTTGCTGGCACAGGAGGTTACTAGGAGTAACAGGCTCAGCAGTAAGGGAGCCAGAATTTTATGCAGACGTGACACAATCATCGTCTTCTCCTTAATAATTAGAGTTCTCGTTCCAATTTTGGCTCACACATTGTCAATCTGGATCACTCCGCAGTCACATCACTGACTGCCGCATCCCCCTAAATCCTTCGTAGTTTTTTAGGTATCTTCCCCTAGAGGGCGGTTTTCCTAGAGAGCAACTATACTGGTGCCGAATAGCACAACCGATGATTCTCCCTCCAACGGTTGACAATAAAGTCTATTATCACTACAATCACCAACTTGACCAGAGAATTAACAGTAGGCGATCGCATTGAGAGCCTTTGCTCAGCGTCGCAAGAGTGCATCACGATAGGCCATTTGAGTCAAAAACGAGGAATTCTGAACAGAAGAGCTTGCGAAAGATTCACACAGTGGCTCATCCCCTCTCGGCGTTTCTAGCTTCAAATCACGGGGAGCCTCCAGCAAGTGGTTAATTTTTACAACACACGCCTCAAGGCAGCAACGTATTACCGTATAACCCCAAATATCAAAGATTCCAGGAGTTCCATAAGTTCACCACGCCTTCTTGATTTGGCAAGGAATCTTTAAACATCTTTAGTGAAGCTAAGGATAGCCTGGAGGGACAATCCCGATAACTCGGCAAGTATCTACCCAGATTGCAACCTCAAGCCATGCGCATTCTGATTTATACCTATAATTATTTTCCAGAGCCAATTGGGATTGCCCCCCTAGTCACAGAGTTAGCAGAAGGTTTAGTCAAGCGAGGGCACGAAGTTCGTGTAGTGACTGGAATGCCCAACTATCCTCAACGCCGGATTTATGAAGAATACCGAGGTAAACTTTACCTCACCGAACTGACCAATGGTGTTGCGGTTCAACGCAGTTACGTCTGGGTTCGTCCGAAACCGAGTTTACTGGATCGATTGTTACTCGAAGCTAGTTTCGTTGTTACCAGCTTCATCCATGCTCTGAGAGGCAAGCGTCCGGATGTGATTTTTATCACCGCGCCTCCCCTGCCCGTGTCCGTTCCATCGGCACTTTTAGGATGGATACATCGTGCACCGATCGTGTTGAATCTTCAGGATATTTTGCCAGAGGCTGCGATTAATGTCGGATTGCTCAAGAATCCCAAGCTAATCCGCATTTTTGAACTTTTAGAACAGTTTGCTTACCGCACCGCCACAAAGATCAGTGTGATTGCGGAGGACTTTGTCGAACACTTAATAAGTAAAGGCGTTCCTACCCGTAAACTTGTACAAATACCCAATTGGGTAGATGTTAATTTTATCCATCCTTTACCCAAAGAAAAAAACGCCTTCCGCGCTGAACATCAACTCACTGATAAATTTGTCGCCCTCTACTCCGGCAACATCGCTCTCACACAAGGATTAGAAACGGTGATTGAGGCCGCCATTCGCCTGCATCATATTCCCAGCTTAGCTATTGTGATTGTGGGGGAAGAACAAGCCTTGCAGCGATTGCAGCAATTTTGCGATGGGTGCGGTGCTGACAATGTGACTTTACTACCGCTTCAACCGCGCGAAAAACTACCTGAAATGCTAGCCGCTGCCGATGTGGGATTAGTGGTGCAAAAGCATAACGTGATTTCCTTCAATATGCCGTCAAAAATTCAAGTGCTGCTGGCGAGTGGTTGCGCTGTGGTGGCGTCTGTTCCGGCAAATGGCACAGCCGCCAAAGCCATTGAACAAAGTGGCGGTGGTCTGGTTGTCCCTCCCGAAGACCCGGATGCCCTAGCGGCAGCAATTTTGGAACTGTATTACCAACCGGAAAAGATTAAAATGCTAGGGGAAAAGAGTAGGCAGTACGCTCTGGCTCACTACACTTTGGAGCAAGCACTCGACCAATATGAAGAACTTTTTGCTGTCGTTCAAAAGCGTTAAGCTAAAATGAGGGCACGAACATGTTCTCCTGGTTGTCAGTGCGTAAGACGTTACTCGACAGCAAGAAAAAAGTGATCGCGTACCGGGCGCGATTGGATGAGGCGTAAACTGCGCGAATGCCGCAAGGCGGCGCGTAAGGAAAGCAGCAGTAAAAGAGCTAGCGCTACCTTCATTTGCGCCAGACTAGAGTTTGAGGACGTGATGGTTAAGTTTGATAGCTTTGCTGTAATACAATTTGCCGATTTAAGACATTGCCTTTAGGAGTATTTTTGATGCGTGATCAGGTCTTAACCTGGTTAGCAGATAACGTTCCTGCTTCTCGGCTTCAGCATATTTTAGGTGTAGAGCAGATGTCCGTTGAACTAGCTCGGCATTATCATCTGGATGTCGCAAAGGCTGCTCAAGCTGGACTGATGCACGACCTGGCTAAATACTTTAAGCCCAATGTGTTGTTGCAGATGGCAAGGGATAAAGGGATAGAAATAGACCCAATCTGTGAAGCCACACCTCATCTATTGCACGCCGATGTCAGCGCGATTGTCGCCAAAGAGCAATTTGGGATGCAAGATGAAGAGGTAATGGAGGCCATCGCACATCACACCTTGGGCCGTCCAGGTATGAGTCCCTTAAGCTGTGTCGTTTTTCTCGCGGATAGTCTGGAGCCGAGTCGGGGTCAGACACCGGAATTGGAAAGATTACGGCAAGTTAGCAAACAAGACCTTTACAAAGCTATTTGCCTCACCAGCGAGTATTCGTTGGGCTTTTTGTTTGATAGTCGTTGTTTGATTCACCCACGCACAATTTTGACTCGAAATTGGGCACTTGGTTTGTCTCGCCACCAGACGGAACGCCAAGAGCAACTAACTGAGAAAGGTTAGGGAAACTCCCAGTTGTTTCTGAGGAACAGCGTCAATGGGGATGAGAGATAGAGATGTGTGAAAAAAGTGGATCACAGGCTTCAGACATGATGCGAGACGTTCAAAGAACAATTTGTAAAAAGAAAGCATGAGCGTGATTGAACAAGGTGTCAAACCAGGGAAGTCCAAAGGGTAACAAGCATGAAGGAGAAAGGTTAAAAGCTAAGACAATTGAGCCTTGGTCTACTTTTCATTCTTCATCCTGTTTCTATCCCCAGTCCCCTTGATACACGTTTATTCAGTTTTGAACAAGGAATTTAGAATTTAATGAGAGATCAATTGAAGATGCCTTCTACCTTAGTGTCTACCAGTACTCAAACACAAGATATGAGCAAGGGTCTGGCGTTAACCATTGCTGAGGCCGCAGATGACCGCAAAGCCGGAGATATCGTTATTCTAAGGGTCGCTGAAGTCAGTTACCTGGCAGACTTCTTTGTGATTGTGACAGGTTATTCTAGGGCGCAGGTTCGGGCAATTTCTCAAGCGATTGAACAGAAGGTAGAGATGGAGTGGGAACGGCGATCTCTCAGGACGGAGGGTGTCGCTGAGAGTAGTTGGATTCTTCAGGACTACGGTGAGGTGATTGTCCACATCTTGCTGCCTCAAGAGCGAGAGTTCTATAATTTGGAAGCGTTCTGGGGTCACGCGGAACAGATTGAATTTCAGGTATCCCAACCGCAACAGTGACTAAATATGATGGACTCTTCTGTTTCTATCTGCCCAGTTCCCACTGAGCAACAACCAATCAACGAGTATCAGGAATTGCAAGAGTCCTGGTTCTTTCGCTGGGGAACGCTGGATCTGCCAAACTATATTAAGAAACTGGTTTGGGTATGGGGAGTGAGTTGGATGCTGGCTGGCCCTTGGGCATCTGCCAGTTTTGCGCCCACTCGTTATACCCTACAGTTTCTGCTTTGTGGTGCGGCGGGTGCAGGCTTGTTCTTGGCGTTGACGTTGTTGCGGCTCTATTTGGGTTGGTCTTACGTGCGTGATCGCCTATTAAAGGAGACAATATTTTATGAGGAGTCAGGTTGGTATGATGGTCAAACCTGGACAAAGCCGCCAGAAATTTTGACCCGCGATCGCCTGATTGTCTCTTATCAAGTCCAACCCATTCTGAAACGTCTGAAGCGGACATTTGGCATTCTTATTTTGTTGGTTTTTGGTGGTAGCTTAATTTGGAATTTTTTATAAACTCTAGGCGGTCAGTCAGAATCAGCGCGGCTGTGATCCAACAGCAATTATTGCGTCCCCTTACAGGGTTAAGGTTTTAGGCATGACAAGGGGAAAACGCACTCAAACACCAGTCATAGAAGTACGATTGCTGCGCGAAGGAATCGTCGAATCGACCCATCGAGTTCAAGCCGTCGTCTGTGATAACCGGGGACGGGTTTTATCTGTGGCGGGTAACCCAGAGACCTCAACCTTTATTCGTTCAGCTCTCAAACCTTTTCAGGCGCTAGCGGTTACTACCACCGGCACACTAGAACGCTATAACCTGAATGACCGGGATTTGGCGATTATCTGTAGCTCCCATCAGGGCAAAGTGGAACAAGTCCGTCAGGTTTTCCATATCCTTTGGCGCTGTGATGTAGACCCGTCAGCCCTGCAATGTCCGATTCCCGAAGGGACGAAAAGCCCACTGCAACACAACTGCTCTGGTAAACATGCAGGAATGTTAGCCGTTTGCCAACAACGTCAATGGCCTCTCACCAGCTATTTACAGTATCACCATCCGGTACAAAAGCTCATCTTGAGCCAAGTGGCTGAGTTGATGAAGATGCCAGGAGAGGAGTTGATTCAGGCACACGATGACTGTGGTGCTCCGACTTACTTTGTACAACTGCGGCAAATGGCCTCGTTGTATGCCCAGTTGGCTTCCGGTGACAACTTGGCAATGGAGCGCATTGTCCGCGCCATGACCCATCATCCTCACCTGATTTCAGGTGAAGGCGCATTTGATACGGAACTGATGCGATTGTCACAAGGAGAACTGGTGAGTAAAGCCGGGTCAGAGGGCGTTCAATGCATTGGTCGGATTGGGGAAGGCATGGGAATCGCGATTAAGGTGATGGATGGCGCGAAACGAGCCAAGTATGCCGTTGCTATCCACCTACTCAAGCAAATGGGTTGGATTACGCCCTCGGTATCGGAAACTCTGTCCGAAACATTCATGAAACTCGCTAACTACAAGCGTTTAGAGGTCATGGGTGAACTTTCTATGCTTTAAGGGTTGTCTTTTTTGGAAACTTAGGGTTATACTAGAAAAAGCGACGACGACGCGGGATAGAGCAGCCTGGTAGCTCGTCGGGCTCATAACCCGAAGGTCGGTGGTTCAAATCCGCCTCCCGCCACCAAATCAAAGATAAAGCAAGCCCTGCAATCTGTAAAGGTTGTGGGGTTTTGTTTTAGGGAAATTTGCCTACAGGTAGGGGCAAGGTAAGGTATGCCTTGCCCCTAGGAAGATGTTTTCTTAAGAGTTGCTAGCCACGCCGCTTAAATCAGAGAGGTGGGTGCGGACAGCCCGATTAAAATTGACCTTTCAAGGCAGACACACAGCGATCGCACAATAAAGGATGCTCTGATATTGTGCCAACACGGGTGGAATAATTCCAGCAGCGATCGCATTTCTCGCCTTCTGCGTTTTCCATACCTACTCTCATAATCATCATGACAGATGATCCCAAATCCATAATCGCAGTTTGATACTGTGCTTTCTCTATAACCTCCTCTGAGTCTGTCAATTCCACCTGAGAAACTAAGAAGAGATAGCGCAATTCATCAACATAATTGCCGTCGCCCACACTATCTTGTGGATTGAGGGTTTGCAACCATCTATACCACAGCTTTCCAGGGTCATAGATCAACACTTTAGCTTCTAGGGAAGAACCAATCTTCTTATCAGCCCTTGCCTGCTCCAAGGCTTTGTTAACTCCTATACGGATTTTTCGCAGTCCTTCCCATCGGTCAACCAAATCAGTGTCTGCCTTCCACTCCTCTTCTAACTTCACCCACCCGGCTTCAAACACCGATTTATAGGGCGTTTTGTAGGGGAGGTATTGCCAGATATCCTCTGCCAGGTGAGATAGTACCGGTGCGATCGCTCGTGCTAAATTCTCCAAGGCTACTACCATCACCGTTTGACAGCTACGACGTCGGGGAGAGTCGGGGGCACTGATATAGAGACGATCTTTGGCAATATCCAGATAGAAGTTGGACAAATCAACCACGCAGAAATTTTGTATTGTCTGGAAAAAGCGGAAGAACTGATAACTATCAAACGCCTCGGTAACGTCCTGAAACACCTCCGTCATCCGGTGCAGCATGTAGCGGTCTAATTCCGGCAACTCCTCATAAGGCACCGTATGCTTTTCCGGGTCAAAGTCATGTAAATTGCCCAACAAGAAACGGGCGGTATTGCGAATCTTGCCCCGGACATCTCCTAGCTGCTTGAGGATGGTTGTACTTAGGGGAATATCTGCCGAGTAGTCCACTGATGACACCCAGAGGCGTAACACATCAGCCCCATAAGGCGGCATCGTTACCTTCTCTTTTTTACCTTTTTTTTGGAGTTGAATTGTCCCGCCCTCAATCACCTCCATCGGGTCAAACCCATTCCCCAGGGATTTACTCATCTTGCGCCCCTCTTCATCCACCGTAAAGCCGTGGGTTAAGACGGTTTTGTAAGGCGCACAGCCGTTGCTAGCAACGCTGGTGAGCAAACTGGACTGGAACCAGCCTCGGTGTTGATCTGAACCCTCTAAGTACAAGTCAGCCGGATAGCGCAGTTCATCACGTTGATTCACAACAGACGCCCACGAAGAACCGGAGTCGAACCAGACATCCATGGTATCGGTGCCTTTGCGGTAGGACTTGCCATTATTGCGGTAGTTTTCGGGTAATAACTCTTCTACCGATAGTTCCCACCAGGCATCCGAGCCTTTTTCTGCAATGATGGCTTGAACGTGTGCGATCGTTTCTTCGGTGAGTAGCGGTTCGTTCGTTGCTTCGTCGTAGAAGACAGGGATGGGCACACCCCAATTCCTTTGCCGAGAAATGCACCAATCGGAGCGTTCTGCCACCATTGGCGTGATGCGGTTTTCCCCTTGAGCCGGAATCCATTTTACAGATGCGATCGCTTTTAGCGCCTCATCCCGGAATCCCTCGACCGAAGCAAACCACTGCTCTGTTGCCCTAAAGATAGTCGGCTTCTTCGTGCGCCAATCATAGGGGTATTTATGGAGATAAGGCTCCTCCTTTAGCAAGGAACCCGCTGCTTGCATGGCTTGGATAATGGCCTCATTGGCATCCTTGAGGACATTTAATCCAGCAAACTTTCCAGCTTCTTGGGTAAAGTTACCTTTGTCGTCCACGGGCGAAAGAATCGGCAAGCCATAGCGTTGACCAACCTGATAGTCTTCTTGACCATGTCCCGGTGCCGTGTGTACCAATCCGGTACCCGATTCTGTGGTCACATAATCACCACCAATCACAACTGGACTTTGGCGATCAAACAGTGGATGCTGATAGATACTGTGTTCCAATGCCTTTCCTGGCATTGTGGCTTTCACCGTCAGCGGCGTTCCGAATGTTTCAGACAGGCGTTCCACCAAGTCTGCCGCCACAATTAAGTATTTGTACGGGCTTTCACTGCCGACCTGTACCACGGCATAATTGAGTTCTGGATTGACGGCAACAGCCAGGTTACCGGGAAGCGTCCAAGGCGTCGTTGTCCAGATGGCAACACCCAAATCAGGCAAAAATGGCTCTAATGTCTCTTTTACGCCTGCCGCTGGCTCAGTCATTTTAAAAGCGGCGTAGAGACTACGGGAGGTATGACCTTCGGGATATTCCAATTCCGCTTCTGCTAATGCAGTTTGAGAACTCGGACTCCAGTGGACGGGCTTCAATCCTCGGTAAATGTAGCCTTTCAAGACCATCTGACCGAAGACACCAATCTGAGCCGCCTCGTATTCTGGGGTTAAAGTCAGGTAAGGATGCTCCCAGTCTCCCCAGACGCCATAACGCTTAAAACCCTGACGTTGCTCATCCACGGCTTTCAGGGCAAAGTCACGCGCTTTGTGACGCAGTGTTAGGGGTGTCAAGTTTTGCCGTTCTTCGGACTTCATATTTTGCAGGACTTTTAGCTCAATCGGCAAGCCGTGGCAGTCCCATCCGGGAACGTAGCGAACCTTACGCCCTTGCAGCAGTTGATATTTATTGATGATGTCTTTGAGGATTTTGTTGAGGGCGTGCCCCATGTGCAAGGAGCCATTGGCGTAGGGTGGCCCATCGTGCAAAATAAAAATCTCACCAGGGTTGTTCTGTGACAGTTGCTCGTAAATCTGGTGTTCTGCCCAAAACTGTTGCAGTTCGGGTTCGCGCTTGACAGCATTCGCCCGCATATCAAATTTGGTCTGGGGAAGATTGACGGTATCTTTGTAAGATTTTGCTTCTGTCACAGTCTGACGCTGAGATAGGTTGACTCGTTTTTAAGCCTATCCGAAAAGTGGTGTCGAGATTTGAAACCCCACATCAACATAGGTGGAACGTCATTATCCATCAAGGATTTCTCGGATAGGCTCTTTTCCCATTATCTGTGAGAATTTAGGGGAACTTCAACTGAGCTTTGGTGGGTTCTCTGGGTCGATGGGAACGCCTTCGATCACAATGTCCACATCTGGAGGATTTTGTCTCATAATCGGGTCGCCATCACCAGGTGGCTCTGCCGGGGGTGCCAGTTCGACTTCCGGCGCGATTTCCTCAATGGGTATGGCAGCGTCTACACCAGAGTCTGTCGCGTTAGACATAGCCGATTCTTGGGCCGCTTCTACGAGTTCAGGTGCGGGTGGATTCGGTCGCACCAGTTCAGGAGACGCTGACATTTCGGCGTTATCTACCGCTGGTTGAGCCACTGGGGTTGGGGATGCACTTACCTCTGTGGTTGCCGTTTCCTGAAGTTCTGTCTCGGTTGGGGTATTTCTTGAGTCAAGAATTGTTACGAAATTCGAGCTTTTTGGAGTATCTGCGGTAACTGTCGGTGCTGAGGCTGTATCAGGAGGCTGGGTCGCTGCTTGTCCCCCAGCCACCCTTTTCTTGTCTTTCGGTGTGTTTGCCGTTGCGGGTGAAGCGGAGGAAGATGGGGCTTCCGCTGGCTTCTTCTTTTGTAGACCGCTGACTTGCTGTTGCAGTTTTTGTGCCAATCCGGTGAATGAGAATCCTTGAATTTTCTCTTGCACTTCTGGAGAAATGGGTGTTCTGTGTTCTGGGGAAGTCAGCTCTCGCCTCAAGGTCAGGGTTTGCCAGCCAAACCAACCTAACAGCGCTACACTTGCCGTCTGCCCCAAAAGAACGCCGCCGGTAATGCGTCCAGCACACACCCATAAAACCAGGGCGTAGAATAGTCCAACTGCGCTCCAGGCAAAATCCTCTTTGCGATGAACTTCTGGGAAAAAGAAGGCTGCCAGGTACATTCCCAGGCTACCAAGACCAATGACCAACGCCAGGACGTATGCCAACATTTTGTGGGTACTCCTTACTCTGTGTCTCTAAATTTTGGCTTGAAAATGTAGATTTAAATACCAATAAGTCAATCTGCCGTTGCAGATCATGCTGTCTTTGCTAATTCCAGCCACTTATGCTAAAATTCCATCTTAAACCTATTTAAATAGGATAAAAGTTTCGTCAATCAAACCAAGGCAGACTTTTAATTTAATCTATATCTTTACAGGGCTACTCCGGGGATCGAGATACTCTGAAGGCTGAGACAACCGTAATACTCAGAGTTCCGGAGAGAGTTCAGATGACACAACCAAGTTTTGGTCTGATTGGTCTAGCCGTTATGGGCGAAAACCTTGCCCTGAATGTGGAGCGTAATGGTTTTCCAGTCAGTGTTTACAATCGTACCGCTGCCGTTACCCAAAAGTTTATGGAGGTGCGGGCTAAGGGGAAGAACTTCACAGCGACCTACTCGATTGAAGAATTTGTCAAATCGCTGGAACGACCCCGTAAGATTCTGATTATGGTGAAAGCGGGTGCGCCGGTTGATGCGGTGATTGCCCAGCTCAAGCCCTTCCTAGAGCCGGGGGACATGATCATTGACGGCGGTAACTCCTACTATCCAGACACAGAGCGACGCACCCAAGAATTAGAGGCGGCTGGACTGGGATTTGTGGGCATGGGCGTCAGCGGTGGTGAAGAAGGAGCGCTGAATGGCCCAAGCTTAATGCCTGGGGGTACACAGCAGGCTTACGCAGAATTACAACCTATTCTGACGAAAATAGCCGCTCAAGTAGATGATGGGCCTTGTGTCACCTACATCGGCGCTGGTGGTGCAGGTCACTACGTCAAGATGGTACACAACGGGATTGAATACGGCGATATGCAGCTTATTGCCGAAGCCTACGACCTACTCAAGAACACGTTGGGACTGAACCATCAGCAGCTACACGAAGTTTTTACGGAGTGGAACACAACCGACGAACTCAACTCGTTTTTGATTGAAATTACAGCGGATATTTTCAGGTTCATTGACCCAGACACTAACTTACCGCTGGTAGATGTCATTCAGGATGCTGCTGGACAAAAGGGAACGGGACGCTGGACAGTACAGAGTGCCTTAGAACTTGCTGTACCCATCCCCACCATGATTGCAGCGGTCAACGCTCGGATTATGTCCTTCTATAAACAAGACCGGGTGGCAGCCTCACAAGAGTTACCGGGACCCACGGGCAAATATGAGGGGGATACTAAAGAATTTATCAACAAAATCCGAGATGCTCTTTACTGCTCAAAGATTTGTTCCTATGCTCAAGGGATGGCGCTGTTGAGTAAGGCATCTAAGGATTTGAACTACAACCTTGCTTTGAGCGAAATTTCCCGAATTTGGAAAGGTGGCTGTATTATTCGCGCTGGCTTCCTCGATAAGATTAAGACCGCTTTCAGGGACGACGAAAATTTGCCCAACTTGTTGTTAGCTCCTGAATTTAAGCAAAGCATTTTGGATCGGCAAGATGCTTGGCGGGATGTGCTGATAGTGGCGAACAAACTAGGGATTGCGGTTCCTGCATTCAGCGCATCCTTGGATTACTTCGACAGCTACCGACGCGCTCGCCTGCCACAAAACCTTACTCAAGCACAGCGTGACTACTTCGGTGCTCACACCTATGAACGTACCGATAAACCAGGTGCATTCCACACCGAATGGACGAAGGTTGCTGAAGAATCGCTACAAACTGGCACCACCGATTAATCTGCCTAATGCGGCTAATTCGTCAGTAAATTAGAGCCGTTTTCATTCGGGTAGAATATGGGTTTTTGTAGGGGCACGAGTTGATCGTGCCCCTATCCATAGTGTATGTAAATCAAAATTGCCATAAGCATCAGTAATTTAAAAATTGAGAAGTTATAATTCCAACTAGGAAAAGACTATCACCAGACCTTATAGCTATTAAAATTTAGCTGGGGTTCTGATTCCTGAGATTTTTCTTTAACCACCTTTATTGGGGCTGACGAACTGAAGTATTAGTCACTCCATAGCTAATCTTCGGGGCTGATTAGGGTAAGAGTCTATTAGATTGTTCACAAATTATTCACATTGATCGACTAATTTTTAAGGTATAGCCAGACCAATCATTGGTTGAACCGTCATTTATGGGTCTAGCTTTTGCTTTCGACGTGCGGGACTCGAAGCCGTTGAGCAGCTACGAGACGTTCTTGCCTTGGCTGAGGTAGCCTAAGACTCTCACACATAAAGGTGGCTGACACTTATCGTCTCCATGACTTGGCGGTCTCAACTTTAAGGCTGGTGGTACTATCTGCCAAGAGTCTCCTTTTGATTGATAAGGAAAAGACCCGTGAGCATGTGTTTAGCCAAAACCGATGATATTCACCTTGAATTAACTGTAGATGTTTTTAAAAGTCAGAATCCAGCACTGATTATTTCTTTGAAAAACTTTCTTACCGTTTTACCTAATCCTAAATGTGTTGAAGATGTTTTGACGACGGCAATCTATATGTTAGCTAAAACTGAGCCTGAGGCTTGTCGTTGGATTTTACGTAATTCCTATTATCTCCAGCCAGAAGTTGATTTAGTTGAATTTACGAATAATTTAGCACTTACAAAACTTCAAAATCTGGGGTTTGTTTTAAACCAAGATTTTAAGTTAGAACCCCACAGTCATCTACAAGTCACGGAAAAAGCAAAGGCTGGATTGATGGAAGGTAATTCAGACGGTGATCGCCTTCTTTTAGAAGAAATTTTACAAATTCGTGACTCAACACCCGTTTTATGAGCTGACTACGGATTACAGCCCATTCGTTACAAGAAAACCCATTCAAAAGATTTTAACATTTAAAAAAATTCATTCAATCATAGCTTTGGGTGGAATACTTCTCCCACTTTAAGCGGTGTCAAAGGCGATCGCTTAATGATTATGCTTGTGATATTGAACTTGTCATTTGCTCAAATCGTCGCGACTTTAGATGTCTACACTGTACTAGGAAGAAGAGGTTGAGTTATCGATTTTGGCAGAGCTTCGGTAAAGTTTCCATCGAGCGGCGGGTAGCTCAATGGCATAATAGGTTACAGTTGCCAGTACACTTGATAAAACGAGTGTTCCTACAAGCTTAATCAAAAATACTTCGACAGGATGAGTTGATGTCATAATCGTAGTAATTTTTGCCAGAATAGCTTGATGCCAAAGATAGACACCATAAGAAAGAACACCTGCAACTTCTAAGGTTCTGACAGGATTTCTGACTATAGCATCAAAGGATAATTTTTCATTTTTATGAAAAGATTCATGATTAACGCTTGACTCAAACAAGCCAATAAAAATTGAAGTTATTATTGCGGTTACGGCTGGATAGACAACGGACTCACCAGGGCCTTGATGATAGTAATAATAAGCCGTGAACAGAAATAGAATTATTATCAATATAAAAGCGATTATCTTTTTTGCCGAGATTGATAAATTAAAAAAAGAAAACTTTATAGCTAAATCCTTGTTTGGCTTGAACTCACTATCTTTTCTACATTTCAGCCAAGCATTGACCAAAAAACCACACATAAAAACATCAATATTTGTCAGAAGGGGAGTATAAACATATTGAATGTAGTTATCGAGATTTTCTGGAGTTTTAAAAATAATAATGAAGGCTAATCGTAAGAGACAGATTAGCAAAAGAATGGCTGCAAATGAAAAAATGACTTGTTTCTTGCTTTGAAGACGATTTTTTAAACCGGCATAAATTAGAGGAACCAAAAGATAAAACTGGACTTCTGTTGAGAGCGACCAGAAACTTCCACTAAATTCCACGGGAAGACTTTGATTGTAAGTGAAAGTACATAAGCGAAATAAAGCTCCCCAGTTCTGAATTTGTAAAATTGGTGTATAAACAAATACGGCTAAAATCAAAATACTAAAATAATAGAGAGGAAAAATCCTCAAAATACGGTTTCGCCAAAAATTAAAAACACCTGTTCGGTCAAGGGTATATTTTCCCGAATAAAATACTTTTCCCATCAAATAACCGGATAAGCAAAAGAAAACTAAAACAGCGGCGTAACCATGACCAAATAGTATCCAGCTAAAGTCATAATTTTGATAAACGATAAATTTTCTAGGAGGAGCAACATGATAAAAAACCACAACCAGACAAGCCAGCCCTCGAAGCGCAAGAAAAGGATCTAATTGATTCGCAAAGTTGACTTTGGGGTGATGCATAACTTAACGTCACTGACGGTCTATTTGGCAACTTTTTATTCAATTGTCTTGAAAATTTAGCCTTTGAAGTTTAATATCTTCAATAAAACGAGTTTAGTCAAGATTAATTCCTATACGGGACGTTCCAAGACGTTAGGGGAAGTCGGTAAAAAATAAACGGCTTCGTGGTAACACCCCAAAGTTAGATATTGGCGTGAATACCGCAAGCAGCCCCCTTTGTTTGTCGACCCGATGAAGTATAACTTGATTGCGATTTGTTAACGGGTTCCCCGGTAACCGTTAAGATTGCATTTATCCGGATTAAGGCGGGGTTGGGGTAATGCAAACTTTAAATTCTTCTTCCTCTGCATGTGCAGAGCAGTTTCGGCATCTTCAGAATCAGTTGCGTGAGCGCTGGGATAGCGTTGAGTTATTGGACCAAGACGACCACGATATCTTGGTGGTACCTTCCGTCAGTATGGATCAGCGAGAACTCAAGAAGATTGAGGGCTGTCTGCACTACGAAGAACGGCTGTTGTTTTCTTTGATTCGTCTACGCAATCCGCGCACGCGGTTAATTTACATTACGGCTATACCTCTGTCGCCGATTATCATTGATTATTATTTGCAGCTATTGCCGGGAATTCCTTTCTCCCATGCGCGCGATCGCTTGCTGCTGCTTTCGACCTATGATGGCTCTTCCAAACCCCTGAGCCAAAAGATTTTAGAGCGTCCCCGGTTAATTGAGCGGATTCGCCAAGCACTTCGCCCTCAGAAGTCGTACATGGTTTGTTATAACTCATCGGAACTAGAGCGAGAGTTATCGGTAAAAGTGGGGATTCCACTGTTAGCCCCAGATCCAGACTTGCTGTATTGGGGTACAAAAAGCGGCAGTCGGGAAATTTTTGCCGAAAGTGGTGTGGCTTATCCCGACGGCAGCGAGATTATGCAAACCGTGAATGATCTCGTGGAAGCGGCTGCCGAGTTGTGGGAACGTCAACCGTCCCTAAAGCGGATCGTGGTTAAACTCAATGAAGGCTTTTCCGGAGAGGGGAATGCCATCCTTGACTTGAGAAAAATACCAGAGGTGGCTCCGGACAAAGCCTCCCATGCCGAACGAGTGGCAACACTTCATGAGCGCATGGAATCCTTGAGCTTTCAAGCGAAGAATGAGACGTGGGAGAATTTTTCCAGCCGCATTCCAGAGTTGGGGGCGATTGTTGAGGCATTTATTGAGGGGGAAGAAAAGCGATCGCCCAGTGTCCAGGGCTATATCAGTCCCAATGGGGAAGTTCAGATCCTCTCAACCCACGATCAGATTTTAGGTGGCCCAGACGGTCAAATCTATTTGGGTTGCAAGTTTCCTGGGGATGAAGCGTATCGCCTGCGCTTGCAAGAGATGGGGCTGCGTGTGGGTCGGGTTTTGGCGAACAAGGGAGCGATTGAGCGCTACGGAGTTGATTTTGTTGCCGTTCATCAGCCTGATAGTCCCGGTGCCAAATGGGATTTGCAGGCGATTGAAATCAACTTACGCAAAGGCGGCACCACTCATCCGTTTATGAGCCTTAAGTTTTTGACCAATGGTCGCTACGACCAATCTACGGGTTTATTTTACAGCCAAGAGGGTCGCGAGAAGTACTATATTGCCACAGACAATTTACAAAAAGAGCGCTATCGAGGATTAATGCCCCAAGACTTAATGGATATTATTGCCCATCACCGCCTGCACTTTGATAGTAGTACCAAAACCGGGAACGTGTTTCACTTAATGGGATCACTCTCCGAGTTTGGTAAGCTGGGAGTAACCAGTATCGGGGATTCTCTACAACAGGCAGAAGATTTATATAACCAGGTGGTCAAGGTTTTGGATGAAGAAACTAAGCCAAACCTCAATTCTGCCAAGTCTCCTTCCTATCCCAGCCCTCCTATTGCTTGGGGGGCTAGCTAGAGTTTTTCTGTCATAAAATTGGGGGGTGCGTTCAATAATAGACTGTGCACATAAGCGGTAGTTTCCTGGCACTCCGATACGTTGAAGCTACGGTTTGATAGCCAGTCTATTTGAGTTGTAAATAATAACGTAGACGTGTAGCGGCTTGCCGAAGCGCCCCACTCCAGACAGAGAAAACACAGAGAAAGAGAAGAAAATTTTTACGAATTATTTAAACTGGCTATATCTGCTCTAGCTCTGAGTAGATACTAAATTCGCTGTTTTGTTGTATCCCGTATCGAAGAGCCCATGATTGGGTTAAATTATTGCCAAGTTTAGCGGCTTACCTAATCGGTAGAGATAGTAATCAATATTAATTCTCTTGAGAGGACGAAAATGAGCTTAACCATTGCCGGTTACAACCTAATTGAAGTCATTTATGACGGTTCCACCACCCGTGTTTATCGTGCGACGAAAGAGATAGAATCATTCTCAGTAATTATTAAAACAATCAAAGCTGAGTATCCCACTTTAGAACAGATATCTCGGTTAAAACATGAGTATAAAATTCTTCAATCTTTGCAAATAGAAGGAATTGTTAAACCCTTATCGTTGGAAAGATATAAAAACGGGTTGGCATTGGTTTTATCAGATTTTGGGGGAGAAACTCTAAAAAAAAATCTCATCAACCGAAAATTGGAATTAACCTATTTATTACCAATTACTCTTCAGCTTGTTTCAATTCTTGAGCAGGTGCATCGAGAGAATATTATTCATAAAGATATTAAGCCCTACAATATCCTAATCAACCCTAAAACCCATCAAGTAAAAATCATTGATTTTAGTATTTCATCGTGCTTATCCGTTGAAAATCAGATCGTTGGTAATCCTGATTTGATTGAAGGTACCCTCGCCTACATGTCTCCAGAGCAAACTGGGAGGATGAACCGCTCCATTGATTATCGAACGGACTTTTATTCTTTAGGCATTACGTTCTATGAAATGCTGACGGGACAGCTACCTTTTCAATCGACCGAGCCATTGGAATTGGTTCATTGCCATATTGCAAGAACACCCATATCTCCTAGAGAAGTCAATCCAGAAATTCCCCAACCTGTTTCCGATATTGTGATGAAATTATTAGCGAAAACCGCTGAAGAACGATATCAAACTGCCTTGGGATTAAAGGCTGACCTGGAAACTTGTCTGAAGATGCTAGAGGAGTCGGGTCAGATTTCCTCCTTCGATGTGGGTCAGCTAGATTTATACAGCCAATTTCTCATCCCACAAAAACTTTATGGTCGCGACCAAGAAGTCACCTTTCTTATGGATGCCTTTGACCGAGTGAGTCTGGGGGCAACAGAAATGATTTTAGTTAGCGGTTACTCTGGGATTGGCAAGTCTTCATTAGTGAATGAAGTTCATAAACCAATGGTACGCCAACAGGGTTACTTTATTTCCGGTAAATTTGACCAATTTAAGCGGAATATTCCTTATGCTTCTTTGATTCAAGCTTTTCAGGAATTAATGCGGCAATTGCTCACAGAAAATGCTGAAAATCTAGCGATTTGGAGAACAAAACTATTAGAAGCATTAGGTACTAATGCTCAAGTCATCATTGATGTGATTCCTGAAGTGGAGCGGGTGGTTGGTTCTCAACCAGCGATTCCTCAATTGGGACCGACTGAATCACAAAACCGATTTAATCGAATCTTTCAACAATTTCTTCATGTATTTACCACCCAAGAACATCCTTTAGTACTCTTCCTAGATGATTTACAGTGGGCGGATTCAGCCTCTCTGAAGTTTATTGACCTGCTCATGAGTGACCGGGATAGCCGCTATTTATTACTCATTGGGGCGTATCGAGATAACGAAGTCAATGCCACTCATCCATTGATTTTGACGTTAGAGGAAATTAATGCCATTGGTGCAACTATTAATAACATTGTTCTACAACCTTTGCACCTCAATCATGTCATTCAATTAGTGGGTGAGACTCTCCGTAGTAATGAGAAAAATTCTAAACCTCTGGCTGAGTTAGTGTTTAACAAAACTCAAGGAAATCCATTTTTCTTAACTCAGTTGCTCAAATCCCTGTATCAGGACAACCTATTTACTTTTAATTTCAGCAAAGGAACTTGGCAGTGGAATATTGACCTTCTACGAGGCATCGATATCACTGATAATGTTGTGGAATTGATGGTCAACCAGATTCAAAAGCTATCACCAACAACTCAGGATATTTTAAAATTAGCCGCCTGTATTGGAGATAAGTTTACTTTAGACGTTCTGAGCATTGTTAATGAAAAATCTTTATCCGAAACCGCACAAAATTTGTGGGAATCGTTGAAAGTTGGCCTCGTTTTACCTCAGAGTCAATCTTACAAAATTCCTCTCGTTGGGGATTGGGATATGGAACAGGAACAATCAATTATTCCCATGTCTCAATTGCAAATTTCTTACAAATTTCTTCATGACCGAGTACAGCAAGCGGCTTATTCCATTATTCCCATAGAAGAGAAAAAAAAGACTCACCTGAAAATTGGTGAATTGTTACTCAAACATACCTCGGAGACAGAGCTTGAGGAAAATATATTTGAAATTGTCAACCAGCTAAATGTTGGTTCTGAGTTAATTCTACAGCAATCCCAAAAAGATGAACTAGCAAGATTAAATTGGATAGCCGGGAAAAAAGCGAAATCAGCAACAGCTTATGAAACAGCGGTGAAATATTTATCGCTAGGTCTAGAACTCCTGAGCGAAGATAGCTGGATTCATCACTACGAGCTGACACTCAATCTGTATGTAGAAGCGGTGGAAGCACAATACCTTAATACTAACTTTGAACAAGCTGGTGAACTCGCAGAAATTGTACTGCAAAAAGCCACGAATTTGCTCGATCAAATGAAGGTGTATGCACTAAACATCCAGTTTTATATTGCACAAAACCAGATGCTAAAAGCTATAGAAACTGGTGTGCAAGTACTCCAGATGCTAGGTGTTTCTTTATCTCCCACGCCTAACGAAGGTGGAGTCGTGCCTACTTTGCCTCAGCTTGAGGATTTAGAAGACTTTCCGGTGATGACAGATCCCTATAAATTAGCGGCTTTGCATCTTTTGATGAGTCTTGCACCGGCAGCTTATATGAGCAATAATCCCATTTTCTTGCCGATTCTTTTAACTCAGGTTAATCTCTCGATTGAATATGGTCATTCCCCCCAATCCGCTTTTGCCTATGCCCTTTATGCGGTTTACCTATCGGGTGTAGGAGAGATAGATGCGGCTTATCACTCTGGACGGCTGGGTTTAAGATTGTTAGAGCAATTTAATGCCAAAGAACTTAAAGCCAAAATATATGGTCTATTTTATCCTCATGCCAGTGTTTGGAAAGAGCATTTTAAGGTAACGTTAGCGCCTTTGCAAGAGGCCATTCAAAGTGCCTTGGAAACTGGAGATATGGCTTGGGCTGGCTACAATACATTTTACTATTGTGACCACTTATTGTTTAGCGGGGAATCCCTGGAAGTGGTGTCCCAAAAGCAGGCTCAATATTTTGAATGTCTGCTGAAACGGAAACAAACCTTAGAAAGTGACTACCTGAATGTATGGCGGCGCTTGGGATTAAAACTCTTAGATAAAGCTGAGGAACGATACAGTCTACATAACGAGATGGTAACTGACGCGGAAAACCTGCAACGTCTAATTGCCATCAATAATCATATGTGTATTTTTGCAGGTTATCTCGCTAACGCAATTTTCTGTTATTTTTCCCAAGATTACGCTCAGTCCGTTGCCCATGCCTCAGCAGCATTAAAACATACAGGCGGCGTGCTGGGAATGATGATTAATGGTCAACATAATTTCTATTATTCATTGGCACTCCTCGCTCAGGCTGCCAGCCTTCCGGAAAGCGACCAAAAAACTGCTCTATTGCAAGTTAGCCTGAATCAGGAAACCCTGAAAAAATGGGCGTTTCATGCTCCAGACAACTATCAACATAAGTATGACTTAGTAGAAGCGGAAAAGACACGTTTTTTGGGGCAACCTTTAGATGCCATGGAGTTTTATGATCGCGCGATCGCTGGGGCAAGAAAACAGGGCTTCCTCCAGGAAGAAGCACTCGCAAGTGAACTCGCCGCCAAATTTTATTTCTCGCGAAATCGAGAAAAAATGGCGATTGACTATCTCACCCAATCTTACTACGCCTATGTGAGCTGGGGAGCCACACTTAAACGGAGAGAGTTAGAAATTCAATACCCTCAACTTTTTTCCCGAACACCGAACCCAAAAAACACCAATATAGAAGTGAATCGAACCATCAGTGCTACAACTCAAGGAAGTTCTGGCATGTTGGATTTAGCCACTGTTATCAAAGCCTCTCAAGCCCTTTCCGGCGAGATTGTACTCGGTCAGTTATTGACCAAATTGATGCAAATTGTCATCGAAAATGCGGGGGCAGAAACAGGATTTTTGATTTTAGAAAAGGCCAACCAGTTACTGATTGAAGCCTCAGGAAGAGTGGAGCAACAAGAGGTAACCGTAGAGCAATCGATGCCTGTAGAAACCAGTCAGCAACTGCCTCTATCCGTCATCAATTATGTCGCTAGAACACAGGAATATGTTGTACTCAACGATGCCACTGAGGAAGGATTATTTAGCACCGATTCCTACATCGTTCAGCATCAACCTAAATCTATTTTATGTACACCGATTGTTTACCAAGGAAAACTCATTGGCATTCTTTATTTAGAAAATAATCTGACGACAGGTGCCTTTACGCCAGAGCGATTGGAAGTTTTACAATTGTTATCCTCTCAAGCCGCCATCTCCATTGAAAATGCTCGTCTCTATCAGGATTTAGAAGATGCTAACACTAACCTGAAACAATCTCACGAGCAATTAGCGGACTACAGCCGAACCCTGGAAACAAAAGTCAAAGAGCGAACGCTAGAGTTACAAGATAAAAACTTGCATCTGCACCAGGAAATTCGTGAACGCCAACGAGCCGAACAAGCCGCCGACGCAGCAAACCGAGCCAAGAGCGAATTCCTCGCGAACATGAGCCACGAACTCCGTACCCCGCTCAATGGCATTTTAGGTTACACCCAAATCTTTAAAAAAGACAAAACATTAAGCGATCGGCAAAAAAATGGGATTGGGATTATTCATCAGTGCGGTGAACACCTGCTGACGCTGATTAACGATATTTTAGACCTCTCTAAAATCGAAGCCCGGAAAATGGAGCTTTACCCGAAAGATTTTGCTCTCTCTGAATTTCTGGAAGGCATTGCGGAAATTTGTCGAATTCGTGCCGAACAAAAGGGTCTTGTGTTGGTTTACGAAACCTTGACTCCACTGCCCAAAGCCATTAGAGCCGATGAGAAACGACTGCGGCAAGTTTTGATTAACTTACTCGGTAATGCCGTTAAGTTTACACAAAAGGGTCGTGTAACGTTCAAAGTCGGCTATCAGCAGGGGAAACTCCGAGTTCAGGTGGAAGACACAGGGATTGGCATTGCACCCAATCAATTAGAAGAAATCTTTTTACCCTTCCAGCAAGTAGGCGAACACAGCCGCGAAACCGAAGGAACCGGCTTGGGACTGGCAATCAGCCGTCAATTCGTTGAGATGATGGGTGCGTCACTGGAGGTAAAGAGTACCCTAGGAGAAGGAAGCGTTTTCTGGTTGGATTTGGATTTGCCTGAAGTTGACCAAGGAGCGGATATTGCCAAGGTAGATGAACGCCATATTATTGGCTTCAAAGGCTCCAAACGGAAAGTTCTGGTGGTAGATGACAAGTGGACGAATCGCTCTGTCCTGATCAATCTGCTAGAGCCTTTGGGGTTTGAAGTGCTAGAAGTACCGAATGGCTTAGAGTGTCTTGCCCAAGCGCGTGAGTTTAAGCCCGATTTAATATTTATGGATTTAGTCATGCCCGTACTGGACGGCTTTGAAACCACCCGTCGCATCCGGCTATTGCCGGAGTTGGAGGGAGTTGTCGTGATTGCCATCTCAGCTAGCGTGTTTGACTTCGATCGCCAACAAAGTCGGGAAGTCGGTTGTGATGATTTTCTCCCCAAACCCGTCCGAGAGGCAGATCTTTTAGAAAAATTACGAGGTTACTTGGGGCTGGAATGGGTTTATGAGACGTCAGGAGTAGGAGCGACGCAGGTGTCGCTCTTACAGGAGTCAGCCGTCATGGGTCAAGAGCAACTGCTCAATGGCAACAAGCAGCTTACTGGCCCGGAATTCATCCCGTTGCCAGCACAGGAGCTGGAAATCTTATTCGATCTGGCCATGATGGGTGACCTTAGAGGCATTATGGAACAAGCCTCACAGCTTGAGGCATTAGACCCCCAATGGCTGCCGTTAGCCACCCATCTGCGTCAACTTGCCAAAAGTTTTAAAGGAAAACAAATCCTCGAATTATTAAAGAATATGAAGAGGCAAAATGAGTGCTGATCCAACGAATCAAGGTGTCATTCTCATCGTGGATGACACGCCCACCAATTTAGAAATGCTGTTTGATTTCTTAGGTCTTGCCGGGTTTAAGGTTTTGATTGCTGAAGATGGCGCAAGTGCGCTTGAGCGGGCTGAATATGCCCCACCCGACCTCATTTTATTGGATGTACTCATGCCAGAAATGGACGGGTTTGAAACCTGCCGCCGTTTGAAAGCCAATGAACTCACCAAGGACATCCCTGTGATTTTCATGACGGCGCTATCGGAGACGACGGATAAGGTTAAAGGGTTAAATCTGGGTGCGGTGGATTACATTACCAAACCGCTTCAGCATGAAGAGGTTTTAGCGCGTGTCCAGCTCCAGTTACGCCTACGTAAGCTGACGAAAACCCTCCAAGAACAAAATCAGCGTCTGGAACAAGAAATCCAGCAACGCCATCTCTCTGAACAAAAAATCCGCGAACAAGCCGCCTTGCTCGATATCACCACGGATGCGATTCTCGTTCAAGACTTGGATAACCAAATTCTATTTTGGAACAAAGGGGCGGAACAGGTGTATGGTTGGACAGCCGAAGAAGCGATCGGAAAAAATGCCCTGAAACTCTTGTATCGGGAAGCCTTATGTGATATAGAAGACCCACCGCAACTTCTGGCTGAGTGTGGCTCTTGGCAGGGTGAGTTACGTCATGTCACCAAACAAGGGAAGGAAATTGTCGTGACGACGCGCTGGACTTTAGTCTGTGATGAACAGGGGCTACCCAAATCTATCCTCACCGTCAACACTGACATTACCGAGAAAAAACAACTCGAAGCGCAGTTTCTCCGAGCTCAGCGCATGGAGAGTCTGGGAACCTTGGCCAGCGGTATTGCCCACGACCTCAACAATGCACTGACCCCGATTATGATGACCGTTCAACTATTGGAAGCTAAACTTCATGATGAGCAGAGCCTAGAGTGGCTTTCCATCATGGAAACCAATGTTCGACGTGGGGCAGATTTGGTGAAGCAAGTCCTGTTGTTTTCACGCGGACTCGAAGGTCGGCGCAGCACATTAAAGGTGGAGAAATTAATTTCAGAAATTGAGCAGATTGTTAAACAAACCTTTTCCAGAGCAATTGAGATTCACACCGATTTACCCGCGCAAAATCTTTGGACGATTCGGGGAGAAGCGACCCAACTGCATCAGGTACTCATGAACCTCTGCGTTAATGCGCGTGATGCCATGTCGGAAGGGGGGATTTTGAAGATTGCGGCGACAAATTTATGGGTTGATGAGAACTATGCCCGCATCAATTTGGATGCTAAGGTTGGGCCTTATGTGGTAATTACGGTATCGGATACAGGAAGTGGTATTTCTAAAGAAATCATCGATAAAATTTTTGAGCCTTTTTTCACTACCAAAGAGCTGGGTAAAGGAACAGGACTGGGTCTTTCAACCGCGATCGGCATTATCAAAAGCCACGGTGGTTTTGTGAACGTCTATAGCGAAGTCGGAACAGGAACCGAGTTTAAGGTGTACTTCCCGGTTACACAAAGCAGCGAAATCGATGGAACTCAAGCCGAGCCTCATGAATTACTGGCAGGACATGGGGAATTAATTCTGTTGGTGGATGACGAAAAATCTATTCGTGAAGTTAGTAAAACCTTGCTGGAAGCCAATGGCTACAGAGTTTTAGATGCGAGTGATGGGATTGAAGCTCTCGCCCTGTATACGGAACATAAGGAGGAAGTCCGGGCAGTTTTGATTGATATGATGATGCCGTCGATGGATGGGCCAACAACCATTCGGGTGTTACAAAAAATTAATCCGCAGGTCAAGATTATTGGTGTCAGCGGATTGGTATCAAACCATAAGATGGTTGAATTCGTTGGGAGTTGCGTCAAAACTTTTTTGCCCAAACCCTACACCTCAAATGAATTGTTGAAAAATCTACAAACCGTTCTCAGCACTCACTAGTGCAAGGCGGCGAAAGTTTCCCACCCGCGAGGTGGAAGGAGTGGGAGGATGGGAGGGGGACCGGAGCTAAGCGTGAGGATGGGAGTGGGAGGAGGGGGACCGGAGCTAAGCGTGAGGATGGGAGGATGGGAGAAACACCGATAACCTTCATTCCCCCTTCCTTGTTGTGTAGAATCGAGGGGCACTGTGTATCTAGGTCGTTGTGCATCAGTCTGTTGCCCAGGCGGTTCACTGCATTAACCCCGATTGTCCCCGCCCTTATCCGCAACCTTGGGGGAATAAGTTTTGTAATGGCTGTGGAGCGGCTCTGCTATTGAATAATCGCTATATTCCTCTCCAGAAGTTGGGGACGGGAGGTTTTGCCGCCATCTACACCATCTGGGATCTGGGGCGCAACAAGGAGCAGGTGTTGAAGGTTTTGGTGGAAACTTCCCCCAAGGCATTACAGCTATTTGAGCAAGAGGCATCGGTTTTACAACGCCTGAAGCATCCGGGTGTCCCCAGGGTTGAGCAAGATAGCTACTTTACGGTGAGACTGGGGTATCCCCCAGAGCGCTTACTCTCCTGCTTGGTCATGGAAAAAATCAACGGTCAGACATTGCAGGATGTTTTCAACGACCATCCTCAGGGGTGTTCGGAGCAAGTCGTGCGGGATTGGCTTGACCAATCTGTGGAGATTTTAGGAGAGTTGCACCGTTCTGGAATTATTCATCGGGATATCAAACCCTCAAACTTGATGCTGCGCGAGGGAACGGGTCAGTTAGTGGCGATTGATTTTGGGGGTGCGAAACAATTCGGCTCGATGTCGCTGGGTTCTCAGAGGGTTTCGACACGTTTGGTTTCTCCCGGCTACAGTCCACCGGAGCAGATTACAGGGGAAGCGGTCGGGCCAACGGCGGATTTCTACGCCCTAGGTCGGACGATGATTCAGTTGCTCACGGGTCAGGAATTGGAGGATTTGCAAGACCCGGAGACGGGAGATTTGCGCTGGCGCTCTCAAGCGGTCGTAACCCCTGCTCTGGCTGGCTTACTCGATGACATGGTACGCCTCGACCCCCAACAACGCCCAGCTACGGCGGCTGAGATTCAGCGGCGTTTGGATTGGAGTTCTCCCATGAGGAGGCCGCCCACTTCACGACCCACGGTGCCCTTGTCGGATATCATTACCACGACCCTGGATCAGGCACTGGCGGTAGCGGAAAGTGTGCTTGGGGCATTCGGTCAAGGCGCGATCAGCCTCGTGCGTTTTGTGTTTGGTGTGGTCACTGGCATCGTTTTCGCCTGTCTGGACACTACCTTGGAGATGGTGTTAGGAGGACTGGGTGCTACTACGGGTGCTGCCCTTGGGTTGGCTTTGATCCATGGAACTCTCGTAGATGATCACTTAGCCAATTGGATGGCGTCCCAACAGTGGCTTCTCTTTCCCCAACTGCAAATTACAGAATGGCGAGGAATGTTGATGTTTGCGATCGCAGGATGGTCTACTGCCTGGGGGTTGACCCTTGCGGGGGGCTTTGGTCAAGAGCGACGCTTTATCGTATCTGGGATTACGGGAATTTTCGGCTTTACCATAACTTGGTTTATTTGGCAAGCCAGTGGCACTGTTGCACTACCAGAACGCTTGTTAGGATTGGTGACCGCGGTTGGGGTTGTGCCTTTAGTTTTAGGGTTGGGATTACCCAGCCATTACCTCGTTCACGCCTTCGTTGCAGCCTTGGGTACAGGTACCCTATTTGGGGGTTTAGTCTGGTTAAACGTATTAAATGCGGCCTCTGTGATTGATATCTTCTCTCACTCTGATAAGTTCATCGATACCATTGCTTTTTTTGGCCTCTGGGGAGTTATCCTAGCCTTCTGGGTGGGAGTGAGTTATTACATCCTTGTGCCTATCCTGCGTTGGTTCGGTTGGCGTTGAAGTCGTTCACGGCAAAATTTGAGTATAGCAAAAGGCACCGGAGCTTTAGTGAGGAGGCACAGGGCAGACCGGAGATGAGAGTGAGGACAGAAGGGATGCATATTGACGGGTCAAGGTTTCACGATTTGGCGAGAGTCCTAATTGCCTTGGCGACTGCTATACCAGTAATAAACATAAAAGCCTTCTCCCCTCTGCCTTCTACCTTCTGCCTTTTGCTATAAAGCGTAAATATCCCGATCGCGCCCCGTAGCAAACCGGAGAGAATGGCGTAAATCCTTACTGTTCTGGGTCATGAAAATAAGCAGAGCGAGGAGAGCTATACCGCAGGTGAGGGCAAAGATACCTTGATAGCCTATCTGTTGGGCAAACGTACCCAGAACTGGCCCTGCGATCGCAATCCCCATATCTAGCCCACCCAGACATAAGGAGAAAACTCGTCCGCGTTCATGGGCATGAGAACGGTCAGAAATCAGGGCAATCATACTGGGGATCAAGGTTCCACTCGCCACCCCCTCTAAAAAACCCGCCAGCAAAAAGGAAACTGGACTCTGTGCTTGGGAAAGTATCAGCATCGACAGGCTATAGAAGACTAAACTTACTGTGATAAATAATCCTCGACCATAGCGATCGCTCGCCTGTCCTGTGAAAAAGCGACTGCAAAAACTGGATATGGCAGCGGCGGTATAAAACCATCCCGCATCAAAATCAATCTTGGCTTCTCGAATATACAGCGCCACAAACGTGGCGAGTGCCCCAAAGACTAAACCGGTCAGCAGCATAACCAAGGTAGGAATCCGCAGACGAGGACTGCCGAGTAGTTGCCAGAATTGATCGTCATCAGGCTTCACTGACGAGGCGTTAGTCGGAGCATCCATGCTCAGTTTCCCACCAGAAGGGTGAATCAGGCGAGGTTCTTGAACTTGGAACGCCACCAATAAACCAAGCAATCCGATCGCGAATGAGAACAGAAACAAAGGCATGTAGCCCATTCTGGCTTGGAGAAAGGTGCCCATCGCAGGGCCGATCGCCATCCCAATGGGATTGGTTAAACTCATGTAGCCAATCACCTCCCCTCGCTTTTCCACTGGCGACAAGTCCACGACGAGAGCGCTGCTACCGGTGGTATAAGCCGCAATACTAATGCCGTGAAACACCCGAAGCAAAAACAACAGAGGAATTGATTTGGCAAATAAGTAGCCTAAAGGTGCGGTGGCGACTACCACATAACCAATTAGCAGCACTAGCTTGCGACTGCGGCGATCCGATAACTTGCCCAACCACGGACGAAACAGCAGTAACCCGATCGCAAACGCACCAATGACCACACCAATTTGCTGCTTGGTACCACCTACATCTTCCACATATAAGGGCAGTGTCGGCAGTAAACAAGCCAAACTCGCCCAAAACAGGAGACCAGCAACAAATAAAAAGAATAGGTTTTTTCGGGCTTGCGGTTCAAGGGTACTAAAAATTTTCACACACCTGGTTTTCCCGCAAACGTCAAGCGGGTTTAATCTCCCTCTTTATATTCTGTAACATTAGACTCGACCACTTCCCTCACCCGATAGATTGGTCTTCCTTGAGATTCGTGATAAGTTCGCATTAATAGCTCACCCAACAGACCAAAACAAAACAGTTGGATACCGGTTAAGAGCAAAACGACTGCCAAAATTAATAACGGTCGATTGCCGATGTCTTCACCAAAACCCAACTTGAGAATGGTGAGATATACGCCTAATCCTATTCCCAACACGGTTGAAATAATTCCTAATAGCCCAAAAACATGCATGGGTCGCGTCAGGAATTTTTTCATAAAATAAATCGTGAATAAATCCAGCACAACCCGGAATGTACGCCCTAATCCATATTTACTACTACCGTGACGGCGGGCATGGTGGCGCACGGGTAACTCGGTAATTCTGGCTCCTTCGATAAACGCCAAGGCGGGTAAGAATCGGTGCAACTCACCGTAGAGGTTCATATCGGCGATTAGTTCTGCACGGTAGACTTTGAGAGAACAGCCGTAGTCATGAACGTGTACCCCAGTAATTTGTCGAATCAGCCAGTTGGCAATTTTGGACGGCAGTAATCGAGTTAAGGCTGCATCCTGGCGATTTTTGCGCCAGCCGGTGACTAAGTCATAGCCTTCGTCTAGCTTGGCAATGAGCATGGGAATGTCAGCGGGGTCATTTTGCAGGTCACCATCTAAGGTAACAATGGTGCGACCTCGTGCATGTTTAAACCCGGCTGCCATGGCTGCGGTTTGACCGTAATTGCGACGCAGAAGGACAGCACGTAAATGAGGACGGGTGAGGGCTAGTTGTTTAAGCAGTTCAGCGGAGCCATCTTTAGAGCCATCATCCACACAGATGAGTTCGTAGTTTATTTCTGTGGGGCTAAGTGTGGATGCGATCGCCTCAATCAAGTGAGGCAAACTTTCCACCTCATTGTAAATTGGCACGACCACGGATACATCAGGGAGAGACTTGAAGGCGGAATCTCTGGGGGCTTGAGTGCTTTGAGACAATAATGAAGGGTTCATACTTTATAGGAAAATTCGCGCCAGGGTTTAAGTGAGTGACGGTCTAATGTTACAGACTGTTCTGTAAAACTTACCCAAAGTTGTTCAACATTAGCTAAACCTCTCTGGCGTTTACTTCCTGCTTCTGCCAAGACAGTCGACTGTTACTTGTCCACAGGCGTTTGAGATTCAAGGCTAAACCCGCCTCACTACTTTTTCTTCAGGTGCATTCGGTAAGTTGAATGCTCAAAGATGCAAAAGAAGAATTCTCTGAAAAATTCAAAGAAAAGAGAGGCAATACTTGCGGTTCTAAAAAAAGCAAATGCAACATCTAAAGCACTCGTAAAATGCTGGGAATGCTATCGACAGCTTCTAACGTCCGAATTTCATCCAAAGCCTTGCGGAAATTTCCTTCACGAACATCGTGAGTGACAACGACAATTTCCGCGAACTCGTCCCGAAATCCAGTCTGCACAATTGACTCCAAACTCACATTATGATTACCAAAGCTGGTTCCTAAGTGGCCAATAACGCCAGGACAGTCTTTAGTCAGGAAACGGGCATAAAATCGGGTAACCAGTTCCGACATTGGCGCGATCGCACAATAATGTTGATGGGCACAACTCAACAAAGGATGCAATCGGTGAGACTCTCCAGCTGTTTTCAGAACAGCGGTAATATTCAAAATATCCGACACTACAGCACTCGCTGTTGGCCCAGAACCCGCACCCGGCCCGGAAAACACCACCTGCCCAATCGGATCGCCTTCTACTAAAATTGCGTTGTAAACTCCATTAATACTGGCTAGTGGATGCGTTTTGGGGAGTAATGTTGGATGAACTCGTACCTGAAGCAGTTCCTCCTCTGGGATAACCGTTCCCGCTAATTCTTCTCGCTTGGCAAACGCCAGCAACTTAATCACAAATCCCAGTTTCTGGGCATAGGAAATATCCGCCGCACTGATTTGGCGAATTCCTTCACAGTAGACATCTTCGAGTTTAATTCGTCCAGCGAAGGCCAAAGAAGCGAGAATGGCAATCTTATCCGCTGCATCCAAGCCATCCACATCAGCGGTGGGGTCAGCCTCGGCATAACCCAAACTCTGGGCATCAGCGAGGATGTCGGCAAATTCACCCCCTTCAGTTTGCATCCGAGTCAAAATGTAATTCGTTGTACCGTTGACAATACCAATCACGCTCTGGATGCGATTGACGCCTAAAGACTGCTTGAGAGGTTGAATCACGGGGATACCGCCTCCAACCGCCGCTTCTAAAAGAACGTAGACTCCTGCCTCTTGCGCTGCTGTAAAAATTTCAGCCCCATAGCGGGAAATCACAGCTTTGTTGGCGGTAACAACATGCTTGCCTTGGGCAATGGCTTTGAGAATGAGCGATCGCGCCGGTTCTAAGCCGCCCAGTACTTCAACGACAATATCCACGGCTGGGTCAGTCACAATGGATTCTAAGTCCGTGGTGATCAATTCTGGTGGTAGTTTAACCTCTCTCGGCTTATCGAGCGATCGCACCCCCACCCGATGAATCTCAATCTCTTCCAACAACGGCTGACGCCCCTCTGGATTGAGCAAAATCTGTGCTGTTCCCGTGCCAACGGTTCCGACGCCTAGCAAACCAACTTTAAAACCCACAATCGCTCCTTTGACTCCTAACCCTACAGCTTAATTGATCTTAGGAAAATCCTATGCCCAGAAGCGTGTTTGGAGAACGGATAAATGGGAATGTAACGATCATGAAAAATTCAGTTAACCTGTCATTAAAGGCTTGATCGTTGAAGAACTACCTTCCCTAGCCTCACTCATTGCCTTAAAAGATATTTATAATGGAACAGTTTTGTTATTCCCAAATTATTGTTAAACCAGCTAATTGGTGTCAGTCATGGTTCCGGCAGAGCCGTCAGAGCTTGAAGCCATGCTGATCACGGACGATTTACTCCTATATTACAAACGCTGCCAACGTCGGGTATTTCTGGATGTTTACAGCGACCCAGCCGAACGAGACCCAGAACAGGACTTTTTGCTAAAACTGCGACAGGATAGCTGGGCGTATCGGCAAGCGATTTTTGATGCCTCACCCCATCAGTCCCCTAAGTATCCCAGGGGAGATTGGGAAGCTGGGGCACAGGCGACATTGAAATTAATGCAGCAGGGGGTAGAACAAATTTCCCAAGGGGTTCTACTGAGGCAAACAACCCAAGGGATAACCTTGTTGAGCCGTCCCGATTTATTGGTCAAACAGCCTGGGTCATCGCATTTAGGGGATTGGCTGTATGTTCCTACGCTGATTAAGCTCGGTAAGCGTCCCAAACCAGAGTATCAAATTGTTGCAGCGTTTACAGCCCATTTGTTAGCAGATGTACAAGGAGTCTTACCCAATACGGCTCAGTTGATTTTACGTCGCCAAGATGCCTACAGCGTGAGTCTAGAACGATGGGTGCCACTGATGCAAGAGGTTGTTTCAGATTGCACCGAAACATTGCTCCAGCAACAGGAGCCAGAGGTATTTATTTCTCGTCAGAAATGTAGTCTTTGCCACTGGTACAGCAGTTGTTATGCGATCGCCAAAGCCAAGCAGCACATTTCTCTCTTACCTGGGGTAACGCCCAGTCGTTATCGAGATTTGCAAGTGTTGGGTGTGACCACCGTAGAATCTCTAGCCCAATCTACCATTAGCTTACTCGAACCAGTCGTTGGTAACGAAGTCGCGTTGGATTTAGTGCAACAAGCGCAATCCAATGTGCAGAATCGAGCGATTCTTCGTCAAAGAAACGGCGAAGAAACCCAGACAACGCAGCTTTTCACCCACACTGAAACTTTACCGACAGCATCAGTTGAACTTTATTTTGATATTGAGGCAGAGCCAGAGCTGAATCTTGACTATTTGCTAGGTGTTTTAGTCATCGATTATCGTAGTGATACTGAAACGTTTTATCCTTTATTTGCCAAATATCCCAGTGATGAAGCTTTAATCTGGGAACAATTTTTAGATTTGGTATCGCTCTACCCAGATGCTCCCATCTTCCATTTCTCTGACTATGAAGTTGAGACAATTAAGCGTTTAGCCAAGCTCTATCAAACCCCACAACCTCAACTGCAACGGCTGCTCTCTCAGTTTGTGGATGTGCATTGGTATGTAATGAACACAGCAACCTTGCCCGTGGAGAGCTATTCTCTCAAACACCTCGCTCGATGGATAGGCTTTGAGTGGCGTGATGCGGGGATTACAGGTTCCCAATGCGTTTGTTTGTACAATCAATGGTTAGAGACGAGCGATCGATCTGTTCTTGATGTTATTTTGCGCTACAACGAGGATGACTGTCGTGCCACTTATTACCTCAAAAACTGGCTCGTGAATTTTATGCAAGACTCTATTCAGAATTCTACAAAAAGTTATGCAAAGATTTCTGAATAAATTAGGATTTTTTATTTAAATCACAAGTTTTTCTTATCAATCAGTGTTAGCCTACAATCAGGGTTGGGTTTCGCAGCCATAGAGACTGCTCAAAGTCTCCTGAAAATTTACATTAGGTTATTGATATGCTTCCTTTATTTTTCCTTCTTTTAATCCTGGCTTTCGGAAGCCTTTTAATATTACTGAAAGCTTCTCACGAAATTTCCCGCATTTTGGCGGCCGGCTGTGCCATTCTCTGCTTAATTTTTGGGTTTGCTCTAGCCCCGTGGCCTGTTCAATTTTTAATTGTTTTTCTGCTACTCGCCCTAGAACGCCTATATCCCTTTCGTCGGCTTGGGGAAGTGCCCGTCATGCTGATTCCAAATAAACGGAGATAGTTTTTGCCGATAGGGATAGAAACACTCTCCAGATAAACTCGAGCCGACCCATCAAAGGTCGGCTTTTAATTGACATAAAACTACCCAATTGCACTCAATCCACTTCAGATTTATAACTCTAACGCTGGAATATTAGACTTCAACCAACTTGGAGAAAGCTGCGCCTTACGACTAGCTATCTCCTCAAATAAGTTGACGTAGGTGTGAGCCATAGCTGTCCAGCTATGTTGCTGCGCTACCGTTCGAGCGGCATGACCCATGTGATACCGCAGAACTGGGTCTCGTGTCAGGTGCAAAAGTGCCTGTGCTAATGTCTGCGCGTCCTCTGAGTCAGACAAGACAATTCCAGAGTCGGGCGTGACAACCTCAGCCGCACCCGTTGTAATTGCGGTAATGACGGGTAAGCCAGTAGCCATCGCTTCCAGCACAACTAAACCAAAAGGCTCGTACCGTGAAGGAAAGACAAACAAATCAACGGCTCGCAGGAGTTCCGAGATGCTCGGTTGTAATCCCAGGAAATGCACCCGCTGACTTAATCCGAGTTGTGCCGCAATATCGGGATAGAGGCTACCTTCTGTTTCCCCTGCAACGGCTAAGTGTAAATCAGGCACATCCACCAAAGCGTGCAGAACCGTATCTAAGTTCTTGCGATTGAGGCGGATGTCTCCCGCAAACAGAGCCAAGGGTACGTCCTCCGGTAGACCCCATAGGCGGCGATTAGCCGAACCTGGAGAAAACTCCTGCAAATTAACGCCACAGGGAATGACGCGAATGCGCGTTGGTGGGATACCCGTCTCGACTAATTCTCTCTTAACCCGCTGCGATACTCCCACAACCACTTTGGCTTGACGAAAGGCTGTTCTTTCCCAATGAGCATTTAAGAATGTGTAGAGCCATTGGTAAAGACCATAAACATCTCGACGAACCCGCGAAACATGGAAGGGAGACGAGAGCCACGCACGATGCACAAACGATACCATATTCACATCTGCCGCCGCCGAAGTGACTGCGCCGTTGGCGATCACCAAGTCAAACTCTTTACGATGTTGACGTAACCAATCCGCACTGCGACTAGAGAATACCACCTCGCGCACAAGTTGGGTGGGTAACCCTTTGACAGGAATTGAAATCCAGTTAACTTGGCTGTTGTGTTGCAGTTCTGGGGCTAATTGGCTCGAAACCACAGTCACCTGATGACCCTGCTGACTGGCTTCTCGGATAATCTCATAATTCAGCCGACCCTGACCATCATTGGGAATGACATTATGTGTCACAATACAGAGTTTCATCTTGCAACCTATCCTATTAAATGAATTCAGCTCAGCAGAAGCGAGCAACCGACTTGAAAAGCGCTCGGAAACTGGAGTACGTCACTGAGACGGGTTCTATAGCTTTAGATAATTACGCCTACCCAAGCCGATTTCAGCAGGGAGTTTGTTGTCGTGGGAAATGAGTGAGAGTCCAAGTTTGGGGTACACCATGCCAGGGCATTGACACACCCCCAAAGGTACGCAGATTTTGCCAATAACGCTCGAAACGACTGTTTGAAACTGTTGGGGAGTTACCAATAACCTCAAACATGCAGTTGGTAATCATCAAGCCCACTCGTGTGGCATATACCTCAGCGGAAAAAACGGCATTCGCTACGTCTTGCCGTTCTTCATGGGTGAGCTGAAACCCCTTTTCCCATGCCACTTGTAGGTATTCTGCTACGTCATCTGCCAGCCGAATGGCTGTTTTCAATTCAATCCACACATCGCCGTAATTACCGAGGGTGTAGGGGTCTAAAGCTACACTATCTACGGTTGAAGTGAGCTTGGGTTGGCGTATAGTCTCCTGTTCGATCGCTTGCAAAGCACCTTGCCCAATTCCCAACCCCACATAGGTTTTTGTTAACTGGGCAATGATTCCCGTCAATGTGGCAAAGGCACTATCCGGGAGATGATGGGGAGCCAAAATCTCATCCTTCTCGATCAGGACGTTGTGGAAGGTGAACGTACCGCTATCGCCTCGCTCTTGCCCAATTTTGTCCCAATCAGAGGTAACCCCCAAACGATCTTTGGGAATCATGCAGAAGAATGGCTGTTGAACGCCTTCTTGCCAAGCAGAGAATACCCGCAGATCTGCTGCCGCAAGGAGTGAATCAAAGCGTTTGACTCCATTGAGGCGGAAGCGATCGCCTTCTGGAATAATGCTGAGTCTCGTATCCCATGTGTCAATCGCACTAGCCCACAACCCATGATTCTGGGCGGTGTAGCGATAATACTTTTCTTTTTGCTGTGGCGTTCCAGAAAGATGACTTAAAACGGTTAAGTTCAGATGGTTGCCATACAACTGTCCGATTGAACCCTCGGCTTTGGACAGTTCATAGACAATTTTTAGCGCGTCTACCCAAGTGGCTCCTGTACCCCCATATTCCTGCGGTACCAGTAATTCGAGCAGCCCACTTTCACGTAGTTTCTGGATTTCATCTTCTGAAATTTCTGCTTGGGCATCGCGTTTCTTCGCAGCTTGAGCTAGTTCCTGCGATAAGGAAACCGCTATATCTAGATAATTGGGTGGTTTTCTGACATTTAATAACATGGCACAATCATCCTTAGTGTTGTTCGGGGAATAGGGAGAGAAACGATGCAACGCATGAATTCATCAGATTCAGGATTGCTTACATCTCCCTATTTCCTTTTTCTGTGTCTGGCGTGACGCATCATCTGGGTTTGAGTCGCTTGGGGGCTAAGCGAAACAGAGATACCCTGCCCAGTTCAACGCAGTTCCAAGCGTTCTCACGACTTGAGACTAGCCTCAAATTCGTAGTTGTCGGAGCCAATCTGCATCGTCCAAGTTGGGCTGATGATTTTGGTAATCTACGGTTAGTCGGTCGGAATACAGTACTATATCCTTATAGCCCTTAATCATTGCATAGACTGCAACGAATAGCAAGGGTACTGTGAGCAGAATGTGCGGAGAAGGCTATGCCTTGTGGGTAGGGAGAAGAGATGGGTTAAAGGTTTGCGATCGCTTACTGTACTAGCTTTGTTTGAAGCAACTCCTCTGTTGAGCAAGCGGATCGCATGACTTAAGGATTGATAAAATATCGACAGATTAATCGGCAAGGGGCAGAAAATGTCAACCATTAAAGTTGAAGTGCAACTGTCTTCAGAAGAGTTGCTCAAAGCTGTCGATCAACTCAGCTTGCCAGATTTAGAGGAATTTGTATCTCAAGTCTTAGTGCTACAGGCGCAACGCAAAGCCTCAACGTTACCAGAAGCTGAAGCCGAATTGTTACTAAAAATTAATCAGGGTATCCCTTCAGATATTCAGAAGCACTATGAAGAATTGATGGCTAAGCGACAGACTGAAACTCTCACTCATGAGGAACATGGCGAATTACTTCAATTAACTGAACAGATAGAAAAACTGCAAGCACAACGCATAGAATACTTAGCAGAATTGGCACGTCTTCGTAGGACATCCATTAGTGCATTAATGGAAAATTTAGGGATTCAGGTGCCAACTTATGCCTGAGAGTATGGATGCTCTGATTCCAATACTAGGAAACCACAACATCACACAACATTTGTTGAGGTATGAGTACATGTCCTATTGAATTGTATTGCCAAGGAACTTCACCCATTCTCTTGCTCTCTCACCCAAATCCTAAAAGCACGTAAAGTTGCTGTCTCTCCATCGACTAAACTTTGACGAATAACTCTAGGGATAATATCAAGAGGCATCCAAGGAAAAGTCGGACTCTGGTTAACTTTTTGATACTCTTGATTTGATGGATTTAAAACAAAAATCTCTAATTTATTGCCGTTATAGTGCCAAAATTCAGGTACACCAATTGCTGCATAAATTGGCTGCTTGTCCATAGAACCACTGGTGATATCGATTTCCAACACTAAATCTGGAGGTGGGTCATTATTGAGGTCAATCTCTTGCTTGTTTCTGACTATGGGTTCATTTTGAATATAGTAACAGGAGTCAGGTTCCGCTCCTTTAAACTTTTTGGATCGCTTCAATGTCAGAGAACCAAATTTTTTGAGATTCAGGTTTAATTCATCAGCAATCGCTCGAATCATATCGTCGATAAAGCGGTTACTATTTTCATGCGGCCCTAAAGGTGTCATTATCTCTAATGATCCTTCGTTGTAAGCCAATTTTGTGGCTCTTTTATCTCCTAATTCTGTGAGTAATTGCTCAAACGTTTGCCAACTGATATTGGACAAAATGACCCGTTGTTCGGCAATTTCAGGAGTTGCTGTTTTCATAAATTGTTACCTTAAAATTAGGTAGCGTGCGAACCATATCCCCCGCCTCCAGGTGTTTCAATTGTAAACACATCTCCCGGATTCATCTGTGCAACCGCAGTACTTCCCAATTCCTCTACCGTTCCATCACTTCGTTGCACATAATTTTTCCCTAAAGCACCCGTTTCACCTCTCTCCAATCCAAAGGGAGGAACAACACGATGACTCGATAGAATTGCCGCTGTCATGGGTTCCAAGAAACGAACCCGCCGAATTACCCCATTGCCACCATGATGATGTCCCTTACCGCCACTATTGGGACGAATGCAGAAATCTTCTAACAAAACCGGGAACCGCCATTCCAACACTTCGGGGTCAGTTAGGCGAGAATTAGTCATGTGAGTATGTACGGCATCTGTGCCATCGAAATCAGCACCCGCACCGGAACCGCCGCAGATGGTTTCGTAGTATTGATAGCGCCCATTCCCGAAGGTAAAATTATTCATTGTTCCTTGAGATGCGGCTAAGACTCCCAAGGCACCATACAACGCATCGGTAATGGCTTGGGAGGTTTCCACATTTCCCGCAACTACCGCCGCAGGATAGCGTGGGTTCAACATACAACCTTCGGGAATGATAATTTCTAGGGGTTTGAGGCAACCGGCATTGAGGGGAATATCGTCATTTACCAAAGTGCGGAAGACATACAAAACTGCGGCTTTGCACACGGCAGACGGCGCATTGAAATTACTCTCTAATTGGGGAGACGTGCCACTAAAATCAATCTTGGCGCTGAGGTTGTGGCGATCGATGGTAATGCTTACCTGAATTTGATTGCCATCATCCAGCTTAGCGGTGAAACTGCCGTCATTGAGAACTGCGATCGCACGACGCACGGATGCCTCGGCATTATCCTGTACATAACCCATGTAAGCGTGCACGATCTCTAAGGAGTAGTGCTGCACCATCCGTAGCAACTCTTGCACACCGCGTTCATTGGCAGCAATTTGCGCTTTCAAGTCGGCAATATTTTGCTCGATATTCCTGACTGGGTAAGTGCTAGAAGTGAGAAGTTCTCTCAATTCCTGTTCCCGGAAACGTCCTTGTTCAACTAATTGGAAGTTGTCAATTAACACCCCTTCCTGCTCGACGGTTGTACTATTGGGAGGCATAGAACCGGGAGTAATACCGCCGATGTCGGCATGGTGTCCCCGCGAAGCCACGTAGAAGAGTGGAAGAGTGGGAGAGGGGGAGGGTGCAAAGACTGGGGTAATCACCGTAATATCGGGGAGATGAGTACCGCCGTTGTAAGGGTTATTCAGAACGTAGACATCTCCCGGTTGAAGGGTATCGCCGTGTGCTTCAATTAAACTTCTCACGCTTTCGCTCATTGAGCCTAAATGCACAGGGATATGGGGTGCATTCGCAACTAACTGCCCTTGTTGGTCAAAGATGGCGCAGGAAAAGTCGAGACGTTCTTTGATGTTGACGGAGGAACTGGTATTTTGTAGCGTAATCCCCATTTGCTCGGCAATGGAACGAAATAGGTTGTTGAAGATTTCCAACAGGATGGGATCGGGGTTGGCACAATTGAACTGTCCCAGACGAGAGGAGGCTGAGGCAGAGGGGGAATCAGAGGTTGAACGGTTGAGAATGAGATGATTGCGATCGCTAAGTTCTGCCTGCCAGTTGGGTTCGATGACGTTGGTGCCAGTGGCTTCAATAATTAACGCAGGGCCAATGATACAGTCTCCCGGTTGTAAATTCTCTCGCTGATAGACTGGCGTCTCGTGCCATGCATCCGCCGTGTACATCTGAACGGTTGCGACGGGTTGCGCTTTGGCATCTGTCTGACGTTCAATGATCGGTTCTTCCGGGTTATACGTCTGTTTAACCACCTCAGCCGAAACCGCCTCAACAATCAACCCCTTCTCCGGTGCAATAAATCCATACTGTTGCCGATGCGCCGCCTCAAACTGCTGCTGCATCGCCGCAACAGTCCCAAAATCCACAATCAGCGCCGTATCCGTCCCCTCATACCGCAGATGCAGCTTGCCAAAAACTTGAAAATCCTCCTCCTCTTCTTCTTTGTTCTCTGTGTTCTCTGCGTCTCTGTGGTTAATTTCCTCCTTCCCCTCTCTCGCCAACTCCTCCAACAATGTCTCTAACTCAGACACCAACCCCTCATCTAACTTCGCCTCTACTGCCCGTTCCCGCAATACCCGGACATCCGCCAAACCCATCCCATACGCCGACAACACCCCCGCAAACGGATGAATAAACACCTGCTTCATCCCCAACGCATCGGCAATCAAACAAGCATGTTGTCCCCCCGCACCGCCAAAACAGCACAAGGTATACTCCGAAACGTCATACCCCCGCTGAAGCGAGATTTTCTTAATCGCATTCGCCATTTTCTCAACGGCGATCGCCAAAAAACCCGCCGCTACCTGTTCCGGTGTGCGATTATCCCCAATGTCCGCCGCCAATTGACTAAACTTCTGCCTTACCACGTCAGCATCTAACGGCAAATCGGCATTCGGGCCAAACACCTTGGGGAAAAACTCCGGTTGCAACTTGCCCACCATCACATTGGCATCCGTCACCGTCAATGGCCCACCCTTAGAATAGGACGCTGGGCCAGGATTTGCCCCGGCTGACTCTGGCCCCACCCGATACCGCGCCCCATCATATTGCAGAATCGAACCCCCTCCTGCCGCCACGGTGTGAATGGACATCATCGGTGTCCGCATCCGCACGCCAGCGACTTCCGTCTCAAAAGTGCGTTCGTATTCCCCGTTGTAGTGGGCGACATCGGTAGACGTGCCACCCATATCAAAGCTGATGATTTTATCGAATCCTGCGATCGCACTTGTCTGCACTGCCCCGACAATCCCCCCCGCAGGGCCAGATAAAATACTATCTTTCCCCTGAAACTGCCGCGCATCTGTTAGTCCACCATTGGATTGCATGAACATCAGTGTCACGGAGGCTGAAAGTTGCACGTTAGTCGGTTGAAGCGTCGTTTGGGCTATACCTACAGCCTGTAACCGGTCAACATCCAACTCTTGATCACCTTCATCCTGCAACTTGTCAACATTCAACTGACTCCCCACCCGATCCACATAGCGACGCAGAATCGGAGATAAATAGGCATCAACAACCGTCGTGTCACCCCGACTGACTAACTTCATCAACGGTGTCACTTCATGAGATACTGAAACTTGGGTAAAACCGATAGTGTGTGCTATTGTGGCTACCTCCTTCTCATGTGCTGGATAGCGATATCCATGCATAAAAACAATGGCACAGCTACGGATACCCGCCTCGTAAGCTTCCTGCAAAGACTGCCGAACTGTCTCAAGATTGACCGGAATTAACTCTTCACCCTGAGCACTGTAACGCTCCTCCACCTCAATCACCTGTTCGTAGAGCATTTCCGGTAGGATAATCTGACGGGCAAAGATATCGGGACGGTTTTGATAGCCGATACGCAAGGCATCCCGGAAACCTTGGGTAATCACTAAAACGGTGCGATCGCCTTTTCGTTCCAACAGCGCATTCGTCGCTACCGTCGTCCCCATCTTCACAACTTCAATCTGTTCAGCGGGAATCGGGAGTTCAGCCGGAATCCCCAATAAGTCTCGAATTCCCTGCACTGGCGCATCTGTATAGTGTTCCGGGTTCTCGCTGAGTAGCTTGTGAATCAATAACGTGCCATCCGGGCGTCGCGCCACAATATCCGTGAACGTCCCTCCCCGATCAATCCAGAATTGCCAGCGGTTATCTCCAGACGAAGATGCACTCATGGGATTCCTCAATAGCCGTTGAAGTATTTAAGCACATTGTTACAATGACGAGCGTGTAAATCATCTGGATGTTTTAATTTCTTCATCTTGAGATTGCTGAACCGCTCAACAATACTGCTCTCTCACTTATTCTCGTTCCATTCACTTTCAGGTAATGCCATACTTTACAAAATCTAACGAAATTAAGCTCAGAATTTCTGAGTATGCTCAAGCTGAAATCCTTTGGATAGATACAGAAGTCGCTGACTATAAAACCGATTCTCCCAGACTATCTTTAATTCAAGTTTTAGAGCATTCGACTCCTCTGAGTGGCGATTATCAAGCGCTGCTGACAATGGCAGAAAAAGTCTCAATATTAGATGTTCTCGATCAGCCCTCACTTATCGCTGAGTTCATCGAGCAAATTATGCTCAATCCTGCCATTGAAAAGGTTTTCCATAAGGCTAGCTATGACCTTAATTTGTTGGGAAAAAGCAAGGCTAAAAATGTTACCTGTACTTTTGAAATGGCTAAAAAAATTCCTTACTACCTTCTGCCTGTTCCTAATCACCAGCTCAAAACCTTAGCCGAGCAACTCTGTCATTTACCCCCATTGGACAAGACGGAACAAGGGAGTGATTGGGGGCGGCGTCCCCTCAGTGCAAATCAACTGCATTATGCCAAAATGGACGCTGTTTATGTGGCTCAAGTACACCATCGATTGTTGCAGATCAGTGAACCTGATCCAGCAACAGAAGATATCGAAGCACTTACTCTGAGGTATCGGCAAATTGAGCATCGATGGAAGCAGTTGGATACTGAAATGAGCCAACTTAAAGAACGTCTCAAGACAGCGATGGATGCACAAAAAGTTAAAGAAATCAAGGGTTTTAAGTTAACAAGTCAAAAGCGAACCACCAAAAAAGTACCCTTTAGCCCCTTGGCAAGAATGACGCAAGAGATGGGGATTGAGTTGGATTTATCGGTAACGCTGACCAAGCAACTTCAGAAGGAATTAGGAGATGCGATCGCACAGCTCCCAGTAGAAGAAGAAACCACAAATATTTTGCAGTTGAAAGTCACAGAGCAGGATGAAGAAGAATTACCCTTTTAACCCCAACATTAAACAAACATGAAGAATCAGGCTTTTATCTTTCATCCTTGAGATTTTAACTGTTAGTTCCCACTTGCGTCTGGAATGATTTTCCATTCTCTTGTAACAACCCATAACCCAATCTCCGCGAGAAATCCGTATGGCAGATGTTAATGGCACGATGATGCAGTATTTCCACTGGTACATCCCAGCCGATGGCACCTTGTGGGAGGAAGTTAAAAACAAAGCGGCAGACTTGGCTCAAGCCGGTTTTACAGCCTTATGGTTACCACCTGCGTATAAGGGTCAAGGCGGTGGGTATGATGTCGGTTATGGGGTTTACGATCTCTTCGATTTAGGTGAATTTAACCAAAAAAACTCAATACGCACCAAGTACGGCACACGAGAGCAGTTGATTGCCGCCGTCAAAGCCGTGCAGAATGCTGGAATGCACGCCTACGCCGATGTAGTCCTCAATCAAAAAGACGGCGGAGATAACCCTGAAACGGTCAAAGCACTACCCTTCAGCACAGATAACCGCAATTATCCATTGAGTGATTGGCAACACATTGAGATTTACACTAACTTTACCTTTCCAGGGCGTAGCGGTAAACACTCCAGTATGGAATGGCACTGGTGGCACTTTGATGCGGTTAACCACCGTAAGGATCGCTTGGGGGACAATAGTACGGTTTACCTCTTAGAGGGCAAAAACTTCGATAACTTCGTCGATTTGGAGAAAGGGAACTACTCCTTTCTCATGGCTTGTGACTTGGATATGGAACAGGAGCAAGTGCAGGGCGAACTTAAGTATTGGGGGGAGTGGTTCTTAAAGACGACGGGTGTCAATGGCTTCCGCCTCGATGCGATTAAGCATATCCCCTCCTGGTTTTATAAAGACTGGCTCAATCATGTGCGTCACCATGCACAGCAAAATTTATTTACCGTAGGTGAATACTGGTCAGACAACATTGCCGCGTTGCACTGGTATATTAGTGCGACAGAGGGAAAGATGTCGCTGTTTGATGTGCCACTGCATTACAACTTCCATCGTGCGAGTAAGCTGGGTGGATACTACGATATGCGGAACATATTGAACGGCACTCTGATGCAGCAGCAACCGGCACTCGCGGTTACCTTCGTGGAAAACCATGATAGTCAGCCGTTGCAATCGCTGGAATCTGTTGTTGAGTCATGGTTCAAGCCGTTGGCTTATGCCATCATCCTGCTGCGTCGAGAGGGCTACCCCTGCGTGTTCTATGGCGACTATTACGGAGCACATTACAAAGATAAGGGGCATGAAATCTGGCTGGATTCCCATCGCTGGCTGATCGACAAGTTCCTACATGCCCGCCAGAACTATGCTTATGGTAATCAGTATGACTACTTCGACGATCAAAACATCATCGGCTGGACGCGCTTAGGCAATCAAGAGCATCCTAAAGCCATGGCGGTACTGATGAGTGATGGGCCAGGGGGTAGCAAGTGGATGGAAGTCGGTAAGCGTAATGCGCTCTTCCATGACCTGACTGAGCATATCAAAGAACCTGTACACACCAATGGCGATGGTTGGGGCGAGTTCCGCTGCAAGGATGGGTCAGTTTCGGTATGGCTTGAACAATAGTCAGACTGACGCACAAGATAAGAAATCCCCCAAACTTGGAACTTCGGTCATCGTGAATTCCCCGACTTGTAGTAGACTTGCTGTTATTGCGCCTCTACAGGTCGGTTTTAACTGCCAATTGTGCCAGCGTCTAACCATGCTCAGTCATACCATTTGGGATTTAGGATTTGGGATTGGGAATTTCCACAGCCTTGGTAGTAGGGAATTTCAGAACTTGGAATGTGACCCATCCCAACTCAAAGGGTATCCATCAAAAGATAAATTTCGCCTACTCCAGACACTGGTCGTTCTGGGTGGAATGGCCGCTAGTGTCTGGGGTGCTGTTCCAGTCTTGGCACAAAGCACCTCGCCTCAAGCGAGTTCATCTTCTCCTGTCATCGTCCCTTTGCAGAAGGACGACTCTACCTCTAATGTTGACCCTCTGAGCACACCTGTTACTGATACTGTCATGCCTACCAGTGTCGCTCCCACTCCCTTCGCAACTCCCACGGGGACGGCACCAGAGGTATCAACTGCTCCAACAACTTTCAACACCGCCCCCTCAACGGCTCCCCTCCTGCTCACGCCAGAGGCATCGGCGGCTCCCCTCACCTTTACACTCACCCCCTCCGCCACGCCTACGACGCCTACAGCTACACCTACAGCAGTTCTCACACCCACCGAGGCTACACCTGTGGCAACTCCTGTCACCCCCACGCCCCCAACCGTGATTAATTCTGAGACTTCCGATTCCGTCCTCAGAACACTCACGATTCCGAACTCCAGCGGTTTTAATAATTCAGTTAATCAATAGGTTAGGAGTTTGCTGCTGTAAACTCTTGATCTGAGTAAAAATAGGGAACGGGGAATGGTAAGGATGAGTAAGAATTCCCAATTCCCCATTCCCCTGAACCAGCTTTTAACCTAGCTGGATTAGTGGGTGCCAAATTAGGCAACGTTTCTCCAAGAGGATTCGATTAATGGGATTGATCATTGCCACAGTTAACATGAAGGGCGGTGTTGGGAAAACAACCCTCACCGTAAACTTGGCTACTTGCTTGGCAAAATATCACGGAAAGCGCGTTTTAGTAGTTGATTTAGATTCACAAATTAGCGCCACACTGAGTCTAATGCCGCCTCAAGAGTTTGCGAAGGTGAGGAGAGAAAAGCGCACGTTGGGTCAGCTCATTTATAAAGAAATAAAACCAAATAGTCGGATTAAACGGACAACAGAAGAGGTTATTCAATCCGATATCTGTCAAATTCCAGAACTGAGTTTGTTACCTGGAGATATTGACCTTTATGATGAATATTTAGTCTCTGAGCTTCTTCACAAAAAAGCTTCTAATAATGATAATTGTGATTTTAGTGATGTTTGGAATGGCTTTGAAGAAGAATTAATAAAGGGGATTTTAGAGCCTGTCGTTAATGACTACGATTTTATTATTCTCGACTGCGCTCCGGGTTACAATCTTCTAACTCGAAGTGGCATTGTTGCGAGTAACTTTTATTTACTACCAGCTAGACCAGAACCTTTATCCGTTGTGGGAATTCAGCTTTTAGAAAGACGGATTGCCAAGCTGAAAAACAGTTACGGTGATGATAGCTGTTTTAACTCTCAATTACTCGGAATTGTGTTTATTTTGTCGAGTGGTGGTCTTTTCGACAGGTATTACAAACAGGTGATGCAGCGAGTTAGCGCAGAATTCAGTCCGGCTCAACTGTTTGAGAATCGCATTCCGATGGATGTCAATGTGGCTAAAGCGGTGGATAGTTTTATGCCAGCTGTTCTGGCAACTCCCAATTCTTCGGGTTCTAGAGCATTCGTCAAGTTAACTGAAGAATTTTTACAGAAAGTGGGGAGTTTTGATGGTCTCTATCCAACCTCTTCTGCTCCGATGAATTTGGTTAATCTGGAGTAATATCAAGTTCGGCTAAAAACCTATAGTTAGGGGAAATCAGGCGTTAGAAAGAGAATTATCATCTTCTGACTCCTGATTTTTTGAGAAATTAAGATTTTGCGATCGCTGTTTTACCCCATCATTTTGAATTTGATAGTCGTGTTGGTAGTGAATGATGAGATGTTGGGTTTCCTGCGTCAAGCTAACCTACGGCGATGAGCGATCGCACTACCTGCTAATCTCGCTAATTATTAATCTGGTTAACGAGCTTGTCTACTTCTTCATCTAGACCTTCATCATCTATCCAGGTGTGTGCCTCGCTGCAAATCCTAGTGTTAGATATTGATGAGGTTCTGAGTGAGGTATCTTCCCTGCCTTTATCATATTAAACGATAAGATTGCACAGTTATCGCTTTCAGGATCTTGCAATAAAGTATTTATGTCGTTGAGAGGAAAGCAAGCGAGGGCGCGGTTGGGTGAAACTACAGCATACAAATCTTGGCCTTCGTACTCAAGGCAAGCCCAATACCAACCAAATTCTCTGCAAACTGCATCTCCCCAAAGTGTTGCTAAGCTGAGAGCTGTATCAGTAATAGTTTCTGGATCATCAACAACATTACCGTTCTGTCGTTCTACCTGCCAAGAGTCGATAAACTCACCGACAGTTTTGATCGTTTCAGCAGGGGAAGAGTGATCGGATAGCGCGAAAGTAGAGCGACCATACACTATCCATTCTTCAATATCAGCTTGGACTTCCGGTCGGATAGGTTTCTCTCGATAGTTACTCATTTCGCTTTCTTCTCGCTCCTACCAAATTGAGATTTCACTTGCGATTGCGTGTAATTCTCTCATCCTGAAGTGAATCATCAGATGTTGGGTTTCCAACCGCCAACCCAACCTACGGTGATGAGCGATCGCATTATCAGTGGAAGTTTGAGAAAATGAATATATTCAACATCAGAGCTTCAAACTATGGTTCAAGTCTCTACTAAACCATTAACCCTGGCAGAGTTTTTGCAATTACCAGAGACCGAGCCTGCTAGTGAATACATCAATGGTCAAGTCGTCCAAAAACCAATGCCCCAAGGAAAACATAGCAAATTACAAGGTCGGCTGGTAACGGTCATTAATAATATTGCTGAAAAACCTTAGATTGCGTTAGCCCTTCCAGAACTGCGGTGTACCTTTGGTGGGCGTTCCATCGTGCCGGATATTGCTGTTTTTACTTGGAATCGCATTCCTTTAGATGAGGAGGGCGATATTGCAAATGTTTTCGCCGCTCATCCAGACTGGACAATTGAGATTTTATCTCCAGACCAAAACCAAACCAAAGTAACAAGCAATATTTTGCATTGTCTCAATGCGGGTTGCCAGATGGGTTGGCTAATCGATCCGGCAGAGAAATCTCTGCTTGCCTATCCGGCTAATCAACAACCCATCTTTTTGCAAGAGTCAGAGCAGTTACTCCCAATTCCAGATTTTATTGCAGGCTTAAAGTTAAGCGTTGGCGAGTTATTTAGCTGGCTGAAACCAGGTAATATTTGAAACACCTATTCCAGCAGAGGGAATAGCGTTTTTGCAACTTGGAGATGCACCTATGCCCTTTCTTTATAAGAGTGAGTTCCTAGCGCAGGTCGTCGCCGTATTGCTCAATTAAGGCTTCAAACGTCAGTAACTTAGGCGACGTGTAGATTATTGCAGGAAACCAATGATTCGACAAACTGATTTTGTCGTCTGAGTGTAGGTTTTGGTAGGAGCTAGCGCCCCTTGGGCGCTAGCTTAGCTGATCGCTTCGCAAACCAATAGCTGTGTTAGTAACGAAGCGATCGCTCTTGTTGAGGTGTTTGATTAAGGGAGTCTCCGAAACACTGGATTGACTCCGCAGAGTTTTTGGCACAATCAAGTTTAGAAGACTTGCCAAAACCAATCAATATACATCGCTGCTTCAGGTTCCATTAGATGCGATGAAGGAAACAATGTACATTGACCTTTCAAGCTAGTATCTATTCTCTAGTTGTTAAAAACATCCTTGATGCCATCAACAGCGCGTTCAATAGCATTCTTTGTATTGTCTACTGCTTTCTCCGTCCGAGCTGCATCTTCATCGGCTCTTTGCTCAATGCGATCCCTATCTCTCTTGGCTTTGCGTTCAACGAAACTATCATTCTCATCCGTTGCTTGGTCAACGCGATCGGCATTTTTATTTGCAGTTTCCTTAACCTTATCTTTCGTATCTTCGATGAAATTTTTGGCTCGTCCAGCATCTTCACTCGCTTTCCCTTTAACCTGATCGCTCGTGCCTGCTGATGCGATCAAGTTTGCAGTAGGAGCAGCTATTGCCGCAGTGTTGGAGAAAAACGCACCTTGCCAAACCAAGGCAAACGCTGACAGGCAAAACAGAGTTGTAGCTATCCAGCGTCCTACAAGGGAAAGGGGTTTCGTCAAATAATTCAGTTTCACAGAATACAATCTCCATCAGATTTAGCTTTCTATTTTTACTTCATCTAGCTCATGGATCAAATCGTTCCTCAGAGAGGTTCTTTCGTCATAACTGGTTGCACAAATTCACTAATTTGATAGATTGAATACGGCGGTTCCCTTATACGTCATACTTTCCCTTCCCCACCAATTTTATTTTCATCCGGTAAAAGGGGGCGTGGTTTGTGGGTTCCGCAGAGGGAGGCGTGGTCATGCGGGGATTTCTGCTGGGGCGATCGCTTACCATTGTGGATGGCACTTGAAAAGAGCGAGCTGCTATGCTCTTCTCGCTGCCGCTAGCGCACTGGTGCCTACATCCAGGTAAAACCAACCTACGCGATCGCACTACTGTAGGTTGGGTTGACGCTTTTATTACCCAACACACCCGTTAAATTATTAAAACTATCTCCCTCTTACCCATCCTGAAAAAGAATTGATGGGTCATATGATTAAACCTTTGTTACTAAAAATACTCCAACAGAAATCATTACACAGCCAGCGGCCATGTTCATTCCTTTTCTTATTGGGGAACTAATAAGTAATCTAGCTTTATCCGCCATGAATGCATAACCAAGTTTTACGCCGCCTACGGCTACTGTAGTAATTGCTATGATGAGGCCGGTGTCAAAATAAGATATTTTTGAAATATCAAGAAAAGCTGGAAAAAAACCAAGATAAAATAAGGTTGCTTTTTGATCGCCTAATGTAATAAATAGCCCAGTCAGAAAACTGGACATTAAAGAGGATTTAACAATCTCCTCCGTCTTTATATCCTTGAATTTTGACCTACATAGCCCTATTCCCAACAATATAAGATAAGCGCCACCAAGGTATTTTATTAGGACAAATAGGCTTCCCATCGTTTCAGCAAGAAGCGATAAACCCCAGATGGCTATTATTATGAAAATGATGTCACCAAGAACTATCCCTAGGCTGGTGAAAATACCATGAATAAATCCAGATGTAGCGGATCTTGTGGAGACAGCCAATACACTAACGCTGGGAATAGCAGCCAGAACAACCATGGCACTGAATAATGCAACAATACTGCTAAATGTCATACTGCTTGACTCCCGGCATAACAATTATTGGAGTGGCTATAACTTTTAGGTCGCAAAAACTCTGAAAGGCTTATAGCTTAAGCGATTTTATGCCAATTCAGCAGCTTAGGCAATGTATAGCTCATTGTAGGAAACCAATGCTGCGACAAACTGATTCTATCCTCTAACTGTAGGTTTTGGTGGGAGCGATCGCTCCACGAGAACAAGTGGGTTTCCTGGGCGGGCGATCGCACCAGTACCTACTTACAGCCAAACACAACCTACGCGAACGATAAATCTTTCCCTTCAAACGGCGAGGTGGTTACAACCAAATGGCTCAACTACCAACTGCTAGATCGATCGCATACCTGCCACTAACCTAATAAGTAGAGATTTTGCCTCTTTAGGAAGTGACGCTGTTAGCATCCTTAGTCTATTAATGAAAGCAGATCCAAGAATCGACAGCAACTAGCGTGAGGAGAGGCACGATGAGCCGCCAAATTGTTGATGAAGCCTTACAAGATTATCGATCGCATTTGGACAAATTACTCCACAACGTCCATCGTCTAGCTGCTGACATCAACCATGCTGAGCTACGAGAAACCATTGAGAACCTTAGAAAAAATATCAATGAGCCTTTTCTATTTGTCGTAGTCGGTGAAGTGAAAGCAGGCAAAAGCAGCTTCATTAATGCTCTCTTACAAGCAGAGGTCTGTGAAACCGATATTGAACCCCGGACTGATTCGATTCAGCAAATCGTTTATTCTGATGAACGATTTGTCCAACCAATGGGACCAAACTTAAGAAAGATTGGCTTACCCCTTGAGATTCTCAAAGATATCTCGATTGTTGATACACCTGGAACCAATACTGTTATCCAGGAACATCAGATTATTACAGAACGATATATTCCCAACAGCGACCTAACCTTCTTTGTGTTGTTTGGCAAAAATCCGTATCAGAAAAGCGCTTGGGATTTTCTAGATTTTGTCAGTGCCGAATGGCGAAAAAAAGTTGTTTTTATTTTACAACAAGCTGACCTGCTAAAATCAGCCGATTTAGAGAGAAATATTGAACGAGTTAAAGAATATGCCAATCAAAAACAGATTAAGTCTCCCATAATATTTGCAACCTCGGCTGAGCGGGAACTAAATCATGAAGAAGGCAGCGGATTCAGTGAAGTTAGAGACTATATCAAAGATATGGTTTCTAGTGGGGAGAGTTATAAGATTAAACTGCGATCGGTTAGCGGAACCACTCAAAAAATTATTGATGCACTCGCGGGTGACATTCGGGCATTAGAACTTCAGCTAGAGACAGATAAGCGAACAACAGAAAGCATCAAACAGAAAATTGAAGCGGGTAAGACGCGATCGCGCTATGAAATTGACAACCTTGTAGATAGACTCGTCGGACGATACGACAGTATTTCAACCCGAATTAAACGTGAGTTTCGAGAAAGCCTAGCGGTATTTACCGTAATTCGGCGATCATTTGCTGGCATCTTCAATAAACAAGCCTCGATGCAGGCATGGATTGATGAATTTAAAGAACGCTGTCAGCGAGACTTGAAATCCTCACTTGAAGAGGTATCGAATGAAGGCGCACAGCACTTTGTTGATGGAGTTCGTCAACTCCTTGAGGGATTGACTCAAGACCTCAATAGCATCCAAACCACTCAAATTCAAAGTAGCAGCATTTCACTCAAAATTCTAGAACGTCGTCAAGAAGTCATTGAAAGTGTCAAATGCAAAGTGAATCGGCTCTTTAGTGAGCAAGGGCTGATCCAATCCTTGTCTTCCAATGCCGACAACATGGCTGCCGAAATTGTTGGAGGAGCGTTTGTTGCCGTTGGTGGGATGATTTTACGGATTATTGAGTTTACGGTTGCAGAAGCAATTCTAGATGCGATCGGGATTGCCTTTGCAGGTATCGGTATTGTGGTGTTCGCCGCTGGTATAGTATGGCAGAGGAATCAAATCATTCGTCGGTTTGAACAAGCGTTGGACAATGAGAAAGATAGGTTCAAAGCTGATGTGACCGATCGCTTAAATCAGAAACTTAGCCTCATCTACGAAGAAGTTGAGCGGATTTTTGTGCAATTCCATGACTACGTGGAACGGGAAGAACAAGAGATTGAACCCATTTTAGATAGATACAAAGCAATCCAAACTAATGCTCAGACGGTTTTTAGCGAAATAGAAACTAAATTAAGGTAGCGATTTGTGGAATCCACGCCCGATCTAGAGGATTGTCAGAACGGATTGAATTAATTTTTCTAGATGTTCCTCGCAGAATCTCTCCGCTGCTTTTCGTGACATCCCTCTCTCAATGGCATAAGTCTCGAAGGCATTGTAAATCATTGCTTCGGCAATTTCCTGCTCGTCTTCTGCAAGCGCCCACCGAAGTTCGATACATCCTCTAATAATCAAATCAACTAACTGCTTCTCTTGTCTTAGGTCAGAAAGAAGCTGTTCCGCGATAGTTTGATCGGGGTGTTTACTCATCAATCTGTACTTGGAGAAAGTCTTCTGTGAGCTAGCTTGTTGGTTGACAAACTATAACTACTGTTTTGGGAAAGTAGCGATCGCCTTTATTCGTAGTGTGCTTGGCGCAATCGCCTAACTTAATTGTGCCAAACGCTCATTGCGATCGCCGATCTTGTACGGTGCGTTAGGCTATAGCTAATTGGATGAAGGGAGCGATCGCCTTGACCCTACACTAAGAAGAAGTGCGATCTGAAGATCTCCTCTCGCTTGCGCGATCGCACAGCGCCTATATGCAGCCAAAACCAACCTGCACCGGCGATCGTAACGGTGGAGTACATAGGGAGGAAGTTATCCTGAAAGAGTAGTGGTTTCTATATCTCAACTATGAGTGTCCTCATTTCTGACGAAACCCTTCGCGCCTGCCAAATGGAAGCAGTCGAATTTAAGCAAGAAATTGCGCTACTGCTATTTCAAGCAGGTCGGCTAACGATTGGTCACGCCAGTCACCTTGCCCAGATGCCACCTAACGCCTTCCGGGAATTGCTCAAACAGCGCCACATCCCTTTGTATGTTTACGATGTTGAAGACTTCGAGCTAGATCTAAAAAATCTGCGGGGATTGGGTCGGTTGTGATAGTCATTAGTGATACTTCTGTCTTCACGAATCTGGCGGCAATCGGACACCTTCACTTGCTTCAACAGCTTTACAATCGCATCTTCATTCCAACTGCCGTTTACCAAGAATTGACTGTCGATCCGCCTGTTCCTGGAACTGTTGAAGTACAGTCTCTTCAATGGCTTGAGGTTCGGTCTGTTAGTAATCGTGTAATGGTTGAGCAATTGCAAAATAGAGCGCAACTCGATCCAGGTGAATCTGAAGCGATCGCTTTAACGCTGGAAATCAATGCTTTATGCAACATAAAGTCTATTCAGAAAGAGGTGAAATTAAATGAGTGATAATCGACGGGTAATTCATGCTGAACCAACTAAAGAGTTATTCATATACATGTTGGTGCGAGATATCCCGCTTATTCGGGCGATTGTCGATCTTGTGGATAACTCAGTAGATGGCGCAACACGCTTACAGAGCAATCAGAATTATGAAGGGCTTTGGATAAAAATCTTGGCTAACAAACAGTTCTTTAAAATTGAAGATAATTGCGGGGGAATAACTGTAAAAGAGGCAGAGGAGTAGGCTTTCAAATTTGGCAGAGCAAATGATGCAGAAGCAACACCAAAATCAATTGGAAGATTCGGAATTGGAATGAAGCGGTCTTTCTTCAAGATAGGGAATAAATTTACAGTTGAATCAACTACATCTAATTCAAAATTTGTAGTTTCGGAAAATGTAGAGGAGTGGAAAAGGAAAGACGAATGGACATTTGAATTCCAAGGAGAAGTTCAAGAAGGTGGTGAATACGAAGCCAGGGACATTGGAACTCGAATATTAATTGAAGAATTGCATGAAAGTGTGGCAGATGACTTAAAATTAGAAAATTTTTTGTCCCAATTAAGGGAAGAATTAACAATTGCATATTCATTAAAAATAAAGAAGGGTTTAAGTATTAGCCTAAATGAGGTAGATATCCATCCAAATCCTCTTAACTTTCGTAGTTCGGAGAACTTACAACTTATAGATATGTAGGTTTTGGTTCAACTTACTTTAGTGACTTCATTTTTTTTCACAAGTCTTTACATATTGAAGACATGATAAGTATAGAAAAAGACAAAGATGCCAAAGAGCGTTTTGAATATAATAAACCTTTTGGGTGTATTAAAATCGAGTACGGAGATTCCTATGACGTTCTGCCTAAACTTCCATGGAGTAAAAAATCAATTGTATGGCTTGATTATGATAGTCCACTAGAAAAAACAATTTTAGATGACATTGATATCGTTCGCAAGAGGAAAAGCTTAATTATAAACAGATTTTTAACTTTCGTTATGCTGACGGTTCTCGCATGTTAACAGTCGGATGGCTTGTTTTTGAACAGAGCTACTGCAATGTAGCTGAACAATGTAATTTTAGTAAGTATTTCAAGGTAACAGAATCAGATAATCCTTATGAAATAGAGGTGCCAAATCTTACACTTAAGGAAATTCAGTATTTAGATAGCCAATTGCCTACAAATGATTGCAATGCCGTAGCTCGAATCTGTATCCCCCTCAAGGATGTTAAACGCTATGCAGAATTGTATAAGTACTTTCCTTCCTTTGTAGAAATGTTCATGTAGGTACATTGACCTTGCTGTATGTTCAGTTAGGACGGTCGAGGTGTGCGAACTAGACTCGATTGTTTCATAACGAAGCGATCGCTCCCAAAATGACCGAAGATCCCCGACTTCTCTAAGAAGTCGGGGATCTAATCTCTCCGGCTACTCGTCCAGCAGTAGCCGTTTAAAACCAATGCTATTGGGCAATTTATAATCTGCTAAAAACTGCTGATAAGTTAATTCTCCCTCAATCAGTGTTTCGAGTAACTCTGTCTTGGGTAACGTTCCTCTGCGTAATCCTGCATATTCCAAATAACTTGAAAACTCCCATTCTCCAGCCTGCTGCACCAGTCCTACTTTCACCGGATTGAGATGGATATAGCGTGAGAGATTAACCAGATAATCGGTTCGGTCAACGTGGATACTTTGAAACCGCCCCTGAAATAATACCCCAACCCGATTGAACCGTTGATTAATAGCTTTTGTGTAGGAGAGTGAGAGCGATTTCATGGCATTAGACAGGGTTTCATCTCTCAGGTAAACCAAAAAATGGTAATGATTGGGCATGAGACAGTAAGCAACAACATCTACTCCATTACTTGTGAGATGCTGCCTCACTAATCGCAGAAAATAAAGATAGTTCTCTCGCTCGAAAAAAATCGCTTGGTGATTCTTCCCCCGATTGTAGATATGGTAAAAGTTCCCGGTCTGAAGTGGAATCCGTCTTTCGGGCATGGGTAGGAGTTACAGAACGTCTTTAGTAGTGTTCCCGCAGATCCCCGACTTCTTAAAGAAGTCGGGGATCTCAACCCACGAGTAAAGTAAAATTTTCTTTACACCCCGCATCTGCTCACCCCCTTCACCCCATGCTCTGCGACTACCTGGTACAAATCCTGACGGCTCGTGTCTACGATGTCGCGCAAGAAACGCCCCTAGAATACGCCCCCAACCTCTCAGCACGACTCAATAACAAACTCCTGCTCAAGCGGGAAGATATGCAATCCGTCTTTTCCTTCAAACTGCGGGGTGCTTACAACAAGATGGCGCAACTGCCGCCGGACTTGCTAGCACAAGGCGTCATTGCTGCATCTGCCGGGAACCATGCTCAAGGAGTCGCCCTTGCCGCCCGTCAGCTAGGAACACAAGCGATTATTGTCATGCCAGTCACTACACCTCAGGTGAAGATAGATGCCGTCAAAGCCCGTGGGGGAGAGGTGGTGTTGCAGGGGGATACCTACGATGATGCCTATGCCTATGCCCGTCAACTGGAAGCAGACAAGGGCTTAACCTTTATTCACCCTTTTGACGATCCGCATGTGATTGCCGGACAGGGAACCATTGGGATGGAAATTCTGCGGCAATACCAGCAACCCATCCATGCCATTTTTGTAGCAATTGGGGGTGGTGGATTGATTGCCGGTATAGGGGCGTATGTGAAACGGTTGCGCCCCGATATCAAGATTATAGGTGTTGAGCCAGTGGATGCCGATGCCATGAATCAATCGCTCAAAGCAGGGAAACGGGTGCGATTGCCTCAAGTGGGCTTATTTGCTGACGGGGTAGCGGTGCGGGAAGTGGGGGAAGAAACCTTCCGCCTATGTCAGGACTATGTCGATGAAATTATCCTGGTGGATACCGATGATACCTGTGCCGCGATTAAAGACGTGTTTGAGGATACGCGATCGATTTTAGAACCAGCCGGAGCACTTGCGATCGCAGCCGCTAAAGCCTATGCAGAACGAGAGCAAATCCAAGACCAAACCTTAATTGCCGTTGCCTGCGGTGCTAACATGAACTTCGATCGCCTCCGCTTTGTGGCAGAACGGGCAGAATTTGGCGAACGCCGCGAAGCCATCTTTGCCGTCACGATTCCCGAAGAACCGGGCAGTCTCCGCAAGTTCTGTGACTGTATGGGCAAACGCAACCTCACCGAGTTTAACTACCGCATTGCTGATGAAAAAGAAGCCCATATTTTTGTCGGTGTGCAAATCCAAAACCGTGCCGACGCGGCAAAGATGGCTGAATCCTTTGAAGCTTGTGGATTCAAAACCCTTGACTTAACCGATGACGAACTGACGAAACTGCATCTGCGGCACATGGTGGGCGGACGTTCTCCCCTCGCTCATCATGAATTACTCTACCGTTTTGAGTTTCCCGAACGTCCTGGTGCATTAATGAAGTTTGTCGGTTCCATGAGTCCCAACTGGAATATTAGTCTGTTTCACTACCGCAACAACGGGGCAGATTATGGGCGAATTGTAGTGGGAATGCAGGTGCCACCGCATGAGATGGAACAATGGCAGGCTTTTCTCGATACACTGGGTTATCGCTATTGGGATGAGAATAAGAATCCGGCTTACAAGCTGTTTTTGGGGTAGTGCAATCACACGTTTGCCATGTTCTTCAACAAAGTTTTGAATTCGATTCATCCCTTTTGTCCAAAGTCTAAAAGGGAATCTTGTCCAAATTTCGAGCGGTTTGAGAACGATCTCAGTACTGGCAGCCCGATTTACGGTGATGCACAGCCGTCATCCCCGTAGACTGTATCACCTTACCATTGTCAACAACCGCATAAACCAGCCAGTGGTCGCCGCAATCCATCCGACTCTTAACCGTGCATTCCAAATAAGCAAGGGCGTCATTGATAATCGGACAGCCGTTTTCAGCTTCCTGCGTATCTAAACCCGCAAAGCGGTCTTCTGCCGGAGCAAAGGGCTTGAGGAAGTGCCGCCTCACGTTCATCCCCTCCTTCAAAATATTCAAGACAAACTTATCTCCCGTATGACTTAGAGACTCCACCGCCCGATCTTTGGCTACGGCAATAGTCAAACCAGGGGGATTAAAACTCGCTTGCGTAACCCAGGATGCAAGCATGGCGCTACTCACCTCGCCGCGCTTGGCAGCTAACACGCAAAGCGAACCGACAACTTGCCCTACCGCTTGTGCGGTACGGTCAATTTGGGAGTTACTAACCGGTTGCGAGGGGGTGCGGAATTTCTTGGACTTTTTCAACGACTGAGCAAAATCCGTCCCCGCTTCTTTGCACTGTTGCAGGGTGAGATCATCGGGTTTGAACTTGACCCGAATCGTGTCAAAGCCGAGGCGATAACCCGCATCTTGGAGTTTGCTTTCAATCTCATCAACCGCTTCCCCACTCCAGCCGTATGAACCAAAAACACCCGCTAACTTGGTTTTGGCAGCAGTGGAGAGGACAGTTCCCAAGGCGGTTTGTACTTGGGTCGGCATATGTCCCCCTAGAGTAGGAGAACCGATGATAAAGCCATCGCATTTTTGCACGGCGGCTTCAATTTCTGCCGGAACGGTGAATTCGCAGTTAATCGTTTCTACACCAACGCCTGCCTTGGTGATGCCTTTTGCGATCGCTTGCGCCAGCGTTGCCGTATTCCCGTAAGCGGATGCATAAATTAGTGCGACTGTCAAGTCTTGCTCTTTCTGCTGCTGGCTCCACGTCCGATAGTCGTGGGTGAGTCGGCTGAGGCTGTAGCGTACAACTGACCCGTGACCGGGAGCATACATCTTGGCTGAGAAAGCCGCCAATTTATCAAGGGCTACTTCCACCTGCCGGGATTGAGCCGCATGGAGGCAATCATAATAGAAGCGTCGGTCTTCATCTAAGCCTTTCCAGTTGTCATCAAAAACTTCATCGCCGTAGACATGGCAACCAAAGAGTTTATCGGTAAACAGGATACGAGTAGCTGGGTCGTAGATGCAAAGTCCATCGGGCCAGCGTGGGGTGGGAACGGAGATAAATTAGACCTGTCCGAAATATAATCCGCACCCCAAAAAAATGGTAGAACAGTCTTTTCACCGTCTACCAACATGAAAAATCCTTTTCATTATATCCAGCAGTACCCAAAACGCACCAAGCAACTGCTGGGGATTAACCACGAGCAA